>DATBSL010000281.1:0-14525 GCA_036559805.1 Vicinamibacteria bacterium | reverse complement strand
CGAGAAGGACGCGCTGGTGCTGCGGCTCGACCCGAAGGCGATCGACCCGCGCGACACGATCGTGGTGCTCGAGCTGGCCAACTGAAGCGCGCGGAGCCTGCATGCTGGGCGTCACGCTGCGAGCCGCTCGAGGGTTGCCCGGCGCGCTAGTCGCGGCGACGCTCGCGCTGTCACTCGCAGCGTGCGGAGGCGGCGGCACGCCGACGTCTCCAGCGACGCCCGCGCCCACGGCCGTGCCGGGGCAGCTCTGGAGCGATGTGGCGCCGCTGCGAGACGCGGCCGCAGCTTCCGGCAGGATGGTCGGCGCGGCACTCTTCTCGAGCCGGCTCGGGTCGGACGCGAGCTACACCGGAGCCGCGGGGCGCCACTTCAACTACGCGACGGCCGAGTGGGAGATGAAGTGGGACCCGATCCAGCGGGTCCAGGGCGTCTACGACTTCTCGGGCGGGGACCGCATAGTGGCCTTTGCCGAGTCGCGCGGCATGCGGGTGAAGGGCCACGCGCTCGTCTGGCACGGCGCGACGCCGGCGTGGGTCGACGCGCTGTCGCCGCCGGAGCTGCGGATCGCTTTCGAGGACCACATCCGCACGGTGGCCTCCCACTACCGGGGCCACCTCTGGGCCTGGGACGTCGTGAACGAGGCGATCGACGACGCGCAGCCCGGGCTGCGCAGTACGGTGTTCTTCCGCGGGCTAGGGGCCGACTACGTCGCCGAGGCGTTCCGCTTGGCTCGCCAGGCCGATCCCGAGGCGCAGCTCGTCTACAACGACTACGGAGGCGAGGGGTTGAACCGCAAGTCGAACGACGTGTACGAGCTGGTGCGGGGCCTCAGGCAGCGCGGGCTCGTTGACGGGGTCGGTCTGCAGATGCACGTCTCGGCCACGAGCCTGCCACCGATCGCGGACATCGCCGCGAACATCCGGCGCCTGGCCGCGCTCGGGCTGCAGGTGAACATCAGCGAGATGGACGTGCGCGTGCGCGACGTGCCCGGCGACGCCGCGGCGAAGCTCGCGCGGCAGCGGCAGGTCTACCGCGACGTCGTGGCCGCCTGCCTCGCCGAGCCTCGCTGCGAGGCCGTCACGTTCTGGGGCTTCACCGACGCCCACAGCTGGATCGACGGCTTCTTCGGCCCCGACGACCCGCTGCCGTTCGACGACCAGTACCGCGCCAAGCCCGCGTTCTTCGGAGTGCAGGACGCTTTTCTCGGCCGGTAAGAGTCCAAGGCCGTTATCCGGCGTCGGCTGCGATCTGAGCGGCGATGCGGGCGCGCTGCGCTTCGTCGATGGGGGTCCCGGCGAGACGCTCGAGCAGCGTGTCTCGCGCCACCAGCCGATGACGCAGCGCGGCCCGGACGTAGTCACGGTCCTTCTCGCGCCCTGCCACGTACTTGGCGACGACCAGGTCGTGGGGCTCGAGGCAGAGCCCGGTGCCGGCTGGCGTCGCAACGGCCACCAGGCGAGATCCCCAGCCCGCGGGGAGGACCGCCGTCCCCTCGCCGACGCCCTGGGCGTAGTAGCCGTAGGTTTCGTGGAAAGGCGACAGCTCTCCGATCGAGCCTTCGATGAGGTCGGCGCGCTCCGGGTGGTTCCTGGGGTAGACGTCCACGTCGGCAGAGACGAGCAGCTCGGGGGGCGCTTCGGGGAAGGCACCCAGGATCGCCTGGCTTCCCACAACGACGATCTCGGTGTCTCCGGAGATGGTTGCCGCGGCGCGGATCACGTGCTCGAGCTGGGCGCGGTTCAACGCGATCCTGACCAGCGGGCGCGCCGCCAGATCGCCCAGCGCGTGCGCGGGTCGAGGACGCCCGCGAACGGCGACGACTGGCGGAGCTGCCGGGCGCGATCCCCGGGGTCCTCCAAGAAGCGCGCGACCTCGCCGGCCGGGCGCTCGAGGACCTCTCGCCAGGCGTCGGCATAGGCTCGCGCCACCGTCCCGTCCCTGAGCCAACCTTCGACACGGGCCCTCGCGC
Source organism: Vicinamibacteria bacterium (assembly GCA_036559805.1). Taxonomy (GTDB): domain Bacteria; phylum Acidobacteriota; class Vicinamibacteria; order Fen-336; family Fen-336; genus DATBSL01. The sequence continues at coordinate 12,556 of DATBSL010000281.1, read as the reverse complement.
GCTCGACGAGCGACGGGTCGCTCCGGATCCGTTCGGCGACGGCGGTGTGGAGCGCGAGGCTCGTCTCTTCGGCGACGGCGTGGCGCCCGTCAGTCACCCGGGCCCTCGATCGTGAACGGCTCGCGCTGGCGCAGCCGCGCGTGGCCGATCTCGTCCTGCACGTCCAGCACGAGGTCGTACGAGCCCTCGGGCAGGCCCGCGAGGTCGATGCCGACCAGGCGCACCGAGCGGCCCTCCGCGTCGACGGCGACCGGCGACGACGGGGACTCGCGCACCAGCTTTCCGTTCGCGGCGAAGACGCTCACCCCCGCCGCCACGCGCGCCTTGCCGTCGGGCCCTTTCTTCGCCCCGACCACCTCGAACTGGCAGTAGAGGCCGGCGTCCTTCGGAAACGCCCGGGACACGGCCAGCGCCGGCCGCGGGTTCTCGCCGTCGGCGCGCGCGGGCTCGACGCGGTCGGTCAGGATCGGCGTCGAGAGGCGCAGCACGTCGGCCTTCGGAACCTCGAAGCGCGCGGAGACGGATCCGAGCGTGCGAGTCGCCGGGTCGTGCAGCACGACACGCACGGCCGCCGCTCCAGGCGGAACGCCGAACTCGCGCGCGATGGCGCGCCAGGTGGTTCCGGCCGCGGCCTGCTTGAGCTCGACGGCCTGGTCGTAGCGGAACTCGAGCGGCTCGTCGCGCATCCGCACGACCGCGCTCATCTCGAGGCGCCGCGGCTTGTCGCTGCCGGGCCCGAGGGCGCTCGTGTCGAACTCGGCCGCCACCAGCACGCGCGTCTGCTTCGCCCCGGGCTCGAGCACGTAGACGCGCGCGCGCATCGGCAGGCCGGTCGCGTGGTGGGGCGAGTCGATCGCCCTCAGCACGGCCGGGTCCGGGCCGCGCTCTTTGCCCTTCTTGGGGGGCTGAAAGGCCGACGCGGCCTTGGCCAGCGTGTAGCCCTTGCGGGCCCGCACCTCGAGGCCCGGCCGCTTCGTCGAGACCTGCAGCTTGCGCCAGGCCTGGGCCGGCTTGCCCTCCGTCGCGTTGAACCCGAGGAGGTAGAAGACCCGCGACTCGTCCGCGATCCGCTCCGCCCCGCCCCCGAGGTCGTTCGTGTTGCGGACGGAGAAGCCCCCGGTGTCCGAGGCCAGGCCTTCCGACCCGGTCGACGACAGGACCGACTCCTCGAAATTCGTGGTCCCGCGGTCGGCGACGAAGCTGTCCATCACGGCGCCCGGGCCGGGCGAGGCCTCGGCCGCCGAGCCGGCGCCCGAGTCGCGCATGGCCTGCAGCCCGCGCACGTCCAGGAAGTACACCGCGGTGTTGGCCTCCCTGGAGAGCGCCACGACGTTGCGCGTCCGCCGGTCGCCGGGATCGTTCACGAAGCCCTGCGACACGAGCAGCAGCGACTTGCGGCCGTGGATCGGGCGAAGCGCCTCGATGCCACGGCCGATCGCCCCGAGCGTCGCCTGCGTGCGCGACCGGCGTGCCGCGTCGAGCTGTGCCGCGCGCCCGCGCAGCATGGGCTCGCACGCGGGGCCCAGGCACAGCATCTGCGCCTCCCAGCGCTTGCGAACGCGTTCGCGCACCCCGCCCGCCCCCGATGGCAGGGACTCGGGCCCGCCCGAGCTGGCGCGGCCGGAGCTGTCTCCGCGCCCGCCGGGTGCGCTCTGCGCAAGCGCAGGCGTATCCTCGTGGTTCGTGATCCAGAACGCCTCGTAGTCGGTCATCTGGTTGGTCGAGAAGCGTTCGTCGTACTTGCCGCGCGCGCGTGCCGCGACCGCGAGCAGGTCCTCGCGGCCTTCCGGAATGCGCCCGCTCCACCAGGCGTCCCCGCTGGCGGTCCCCAGGATCACCTCGTCGCCGGCGCGCACACCGCGCTCCAGGAAGGCGCGAATGGCCTCACGCGCGTCGGCCGAGCGTTCGGGCGCCATCCCCAGGTCGTCGATCACGATCGCGAACGCCCTCCCGGCCGTGACGGCGCCCGGCTCGTTGCCGGCGGCTTCGGACGAGAACGACGCCGTTGCCGGCTGCGGCTCTTCGTCCGGTTCGACGACCGCCTCGAAGCTCACGATCTCGACGGGCTTGCCGTCCTCGCTCACCTGGAAGTCCTCGCTGGTGAGGCCGGGGACAGCCTTGCCGAGCTTGTTGAGGACGACCGCGTCGACCGTGATGAGCTCGACTTCACTGCCGAAGACGGGCACCTGCGCGGGGACCTGCGGGGTCTGGGGGACAGGGGCCGTGTGCGCGGCGGTGGCCGACAGGAGCAGAACGCACGCGAGACGAGCGAAGGGCCTCACGCGATTCAGGCTAGCACGAACGCCCCCCTGCGTCGGTCCATCCGCAGCCTCGAAGCTGGGCTTCACGTCAAGATTCAAGACCTGACCCCCTGGAAATCCAACGAAGCCAAAAGAAAACGCCCCGGGCCCGAAGGCCCGGGGCGCTCGTGCGAGGCCGGTAGCGAGGCCTAGAACAGCAGCTTGATGCCGAACTGGGCCTGGCGGGCGTCGCGGGTGTTGCTCGACTGACCGAAGTTGCCCGGAATGCCGCTGAAGCCGGTGACCGTCGTCGCCGTCTGCGGGTTGCCCGTGTCGAAGGTGACCGCCGCGGGGTTGAACGCGACGTTCAGCTGGTTCGACAGGAAGTTGGCCCGGTTGAAGATGTTGAATACGTCGAAGCTGAGCTGCGCCCTCACGCGGGCTCCGAGGCGGATGTTCTTGCGGAACGAAAGGTCCACCTGCGAGTAGTCCGGACCCGTGCAGATGCCACGCCCGGCATTTCCGAATGTGCCGAGCTGGAAGCCGTCGAGCGTGAACGCCGCCGGGTTGAGGATCTGCTCCGGCAGCCCGCCGTCCGACTGGCACGACTGCCCGGTCACGTTCGGCCGGTGGTTGCCGGTGTAGCCGGTGCCCGAAGGGCCGCCCTGGATGCCGGGGATGTTGGTCGTGAACACGGTGATCGACTGGCCCGACGTGTAGGCCGCGATCGCCGAGATCTCCCAGTCGCCGAGGACGGTCTTCACGAAGCCACCCTTGTCCTCGAAGGTCGGGAGCATCAGGATCAGGCTCGCGTTCAGGAGGTGCGGGCGGTTGACCTTGGTCGGACCCCAGTCGAGGTCGGGGTTGGCGAGGTCGCTGACGCTGTTGTCGTCGTCGATGCCGCCGCTGTCGTCGAGGCCCAGGTTGCCAGTCGATTTGGACCAGGTGTACGAGGCCTGGAACTGCGACCCCCGTCCGAAGCGGCTCACGAACTGCGTCTGCAGCGAGTGGTACTGCGACTCGCCGCCGTGGCCCCAGATGACGATCGTGCCGTCGGCGCCGAATTCGGGGTAGGCGCGATATGTCGCGGGATTCACGCCGCCGCCGCCGCTGTGCCCGTAGGCGAGGCGGTTCTGGGGCGCCACCTGGTTGGCATCGTAGAACTGGAGCATGTCGCCGCCGCGAGTGCCGACGTAGTTCATCTCGATCTTCGTGTTGTTGAAGATCTCATGCTCGAAGCCGAAGTTCCACGACCACTGGTTCGGGATGACCGCGTTCGGGTCGCGCCCGCTCGTCGGACGGCCGGCTCCGACGCCGAAGCAGCCACCGCAGGGCTCGACGTTCGAGTCGAGCTTACGGATGCCCGAGGTCACCTTGCCGAACGGCGGATTGTTCGGGAAGCTCAGGCCGCCCGAGAGCCGTTCACGCAGGTAGAACAGACCCAGTCCGCCGCGGATCGCGGTCTTGCCGTTGCCGAACAGGTCATAGGCGAAGCCCAGCCGCGGTGCGATCGCGCCCATCTTCTCGTCCTGCAGCGAGCGGTTCGGGCCCTCGGTGCCGCCCTGGAATCCCGCCGCGGAACAGGGGTTGGTGCCCGGCACGATCGCCAGGCCGTTGCAGGGATCGCCGCCCAGCGCCGGGTTGAAGAGCGCCGGGTTGAAGCTCGTGATCGAGTCGTCGTCAGCGTAATAGTTGAAGAGCATCGACCAGCGGGCGCCGATGTCCACCGTGAGCTTCGGGCTCACCTTCCACGAGTCGTGGACGTAGAACTCGAGGTCCTTCCAGCGCGTCTGGGTCTGGCGGAAGCCGAACGGCTCCGAGAAGCCCCAGGTCATGTCCTTCAGCAGGAAGTCGCCGAGCACGTTGCCCGTGTTGGCGCCCCAGCCGTTCAGGCCGGCCGAGCCCCAGAACGCCGAGTTCTGCGCGGAGCCGTTGCCGTTCGAGTCCTCGTTCTTGGCGTTCGTGCTGACCAGGAACCCGGCCTTGAAGAGGTGCTTGCCGAACACCGCCGAGTAGTCGTCCTTCAGGACGTAGAGGTCCTGGTTGTTGCGGAAGGGCGCCTCGTTCCACAGCGTCGAGTAGCCGCCGCCGCCCCAGAACACCGGGTGGCCGGTTTCCTGGCCGTACTGCTTCTGGTCGAGCGAATAGACCGGCGGGATCGCGGACAGGATCTGAGCGTTCAAGCCCGGCGTTCCCTCGGCGCGGTCGATGATGATCTTGTTGCCCGAGTACGAGAAGGAGATCGTGTTCACGCCCTGCTTGCCGACGTTGTGGGTCAACTGGAGCATGAGCGACTTGGCCGGCTGGTCCCAGTCGGAGTCGACGGCCGGGAACGCGTCGTCGCCCCACAGGTTCGTGTTGAGGTTGGGCGACTTGTTCGTCCAGGAGTCCTGCGTGTAGCGCGCCATCAGGCGGGTCGTGTTCGAAAGCGTCCAGTCGACCCGGATGTTCTCCTGCCGCCAGTTGAGCGGCGTCGTGAGCGAATCGACCCAGTTGTTGCAGCTGCCGGCTACCGGAACCGTGTTCGGCAGCGGGTAGAGCTGCAGGTACGAGAGCCCGCCCGCGCTCAGGCGGTCGGCCGGGATCCGGTTGCCCGCGAAGGGCGCGCCCGTGTTCGGGTCGTTGGGGACGGGAAGCGTGCAGCCCGCGATTCCAGGGCCGCTGAAGTCGCCCGAGCGCTCGGCTGCCGTCGGGACGAAGGCCGTGCGCACCGTGCCGCGGTTCTCGCGGTTGAACTCCTGCGAGGCGAAGAAGTGCAGCTTGTCCTTCATGATCGGGCCGCCCAGGTTCCAGCCGAAGTCGTGACGGCTGAGCTCGTCCTTGGGCCGGTTGGCCTGCTCGAGGAAATAATTCTTCGACGCGAGCGCGTCGTTGCGGCCGCTGTAGAAGACTGCGCCGTGGAACTCGTTCGTGCCGCCGCGCGTGACGATGTTGATCTGGCCCCCCGACGCCTGGCCGAACTCGGCCGAGTAGCTCGCGCGCTGCACCTTGAACTCCTCGATCGCCTCGAGCGACGGGTAGATCAGGATCGTGCGGTTCGAGCCCACGTCGTTGTTGTTCGCGCCGTCCACCGTCCACAGGTTCGAGGTGACCGCGCCGCCGCTCACGGAGATGTCCGACCCGCCCAGCAGCCCCTTGTCCTTGACGTTGACGTTGTCGATCGCGTTGACGCCGGGCATCAGCAGCGCCAGCTGCAGGAAGTTCCTGCCGTTGAGCGGCAGCTCCCGCACCTGGGCGCCCGTGATGATCCCCGAGACGTCGCCGCCCATCGTCTTCACCGATACCGCGGGCACCTCGACGCTCACCGACTCGGTGATCGCGCCGGTCTCGAGCTTGGTGTCGATCTCGCGGACGTCGGCGACGTTCAGCAGGATCCCCCGGGTGCTCGACGCCTTGAAGCCGGGGTACTCGACGTCGATCGAGTACGTCCCGATGGGGAGGTCCGCAAACGCGTACGTGCCCGAAGCATTCGTCTCGGACGTGCGCGTGAGGCCCGTAGCCTCGTTCTTCACGGTGACCTTGGCGCCCACGATGACGGCGCCGGACGTGTCGCTCACTGAGCCGCGGATCGTGGACGCGACTCTCTGTGCGAGAGCCGGCGCCGCGGCGACCAGGAGCGAGAGCAGCAGGAGCCCGGACAGGGCGTGCTTCTTAACCATTTCTAAACGCCTCCGTGAGTTGGACGACCGATCCGCGAGATGCACGGCAACAGTTCCATGGGGCGATGGATGGCGGCGATTCTGCCGGTTGCTGCCTATGGTGTCAACAAAAAATCACGTGCCCGCGCGTACTTTTTCGCTCGCCCCTCTAGCGAATTCGATCTTTTGTATCGATTGCGTCCATTCGAGGCGCAGATGACGCGCAAGCCGATGAGACAAAGCCTTCAGCGTCGATCCAAGCAGCCGGCAGGCGATCCAAAACACCGATTTTTTATGCGTCCCATCGGCCCTCGGAGCGGCGGCTAGAATGGTCCCTTCCCTTGGCCCGAATCCCTCGTCGCTCTCCGCTCTCCCGACGCGCCCTTTGGGTGATCGGCGCGCTCGTCCTCGCGGCGATCGTCGCTTTCCGCGGCGCGTGGGTCGAGCCGAAGCCCCGCGAGGCAGGGCTCAACGTGCTGCTCGTGACGATCGACACCCTGAGAGCCGACGCGCTCGGCGCGTACGGCAGCCGCAACGCGCACACGCCGTGGCTCGACCGCCTCGCCCGCGAGGGCGTGCGCTTCGAGACGGCGCACGCTCACAACGTGACGACGCTCGCGTCCCACGCCAACATCCTGTCGGGCCGCCTGCCGACCGATCACGGGGTCCGCGACAACGCCGGCTTCCGCTTCCCGGCCGCGGCGCCGACGCTCGCGACGCTGCTGAAGGCCGCCGGCTACCGCACGGCGGCGTTCGTGAGCGCCTTCCCGCTCGACTCGCGCTTCGGGCTCGCGCGCGGCTTCGACGTGTACGACGACCGCTTCGTGGACGCCCAGGCGCGGCCCGCATTCCTGGAGCAGGAACGAGCGGGGCCTTCGACCGTCGCGCTCGCGCGGAAGTGGATCGAATCGGCCCCGGGCCCCTGGTTCGCGTGGGTCCACCTGTACGAACCCCACGCCCCCTATGCGCCGCCTGAGCCGATCGCCGGTCGCTTCCGCGATCGGCCGTACGACGGCGAGGTGGCCGCGGTGGACGCGGCGCTGCAGCCGCTCGTCGAGCCGCTGGTCGAGGATGCCCGCCACGGGGACACGCTCGTCGTTCTCACCGCCGACCACGGCGAGTCGCTCGGGGAGCACGGCGAGGCGACCCACGGGATCTTCGCCTACGAGGCGACTCTGCGCGTGCCGCTCATCGTCTACCAGCCCCGTCTCTTCCATCCGCGCGTCCCGAAAACTGCCGCTCGACACGTGGACCTGCTGCCCACCATCCTCGACGCGGTGGCGCTGCCGGTGCCGCAGGGATTCGCCGGGCGCAGTCTCGTCGACGCCGCGGCCGGGCGCCCGGCGGACGAGGCCGCGACGTACTTCGAGGCGCTCTCGGGTCAGCTCAACCGTGGCTGGGCGCCGCTCTACGGGCTCATCCAGGACGGCTCGAAATACGTCGAACTCCCGATTCCCGAGCTCTACGAGCTCGCGAGCGATCCGACCGAGGCGAAGAACCTCGCCGCGTCGCGACCGCAGGCACTCGAGGCCCTGCGCACCAGCCTCGCGGCCATCCGGGCCGGGGACTCGGCCGCACGCCCGAGCCGCGAGAGCGAGGCGACGCTCGAGAGGCTGCGCAGCCTGGGCTACCTCGGCGCGGGCGACGCGGCCGCGAAGCAGCGCTACACCGAGGCCGACGACCCCAAGACGCTCGTGCCGCTCGACGCCGCCCTCCAGGAGGTCGTAGCGCTCTTCACCTCGGGGCGGCGGGAGGAGGCGCTCGCGCGCTGCCGGGCGCTCGTGGCCGAGCGGCCGAGCATGCCCCTCACGCTCGTGTACCTCGGGCAGCTCGAGCGCGAGAGCGGCAACCTCGAGGCAGCGGTGAACGCGCTCAAGCGGGCGCTGGCGCTCAACCCACAGGACACGGTCGTGGCCACCATGCTCGCGGCGGACCTGACCCAGAGCGGCCGCGCGCGCGAGGCTCTGGCGCTGCTCGAGCCGTGGGCCTCGCGGGCGGAGCCGGACCTCGACGTGCTCGTGACGCGCGCGCTCGCCGCGGCGCGGCTCGGCCGCGGCGGCGAGGCGCTCGCGGCGCTCGAGCGCGCGCGAGAGCTCGACCCGTCGAGCGCGCGCGTGCTGGTGGCGCTCGGCAGCGTCACCCTCACGGCCGGCCGGCGCGACGAGGCGCGCGCGGCCTTCCAGCAAGCACTCGTCCAGAACCCCGCGGCGGCGCAGGCGGAGAGCGCGCTCGCGATCATGGCGGGGGAGGAGGGGCGCGCGGACGAGGCTCGCGAGCGCTTCGCGCGCGCGAGCGCCGCCGATCCGGCCGAGGCGGAAAAGCTCCTGGCCCTGGCCGCGCTCCTCGCCGCCCGCGGCCGCCAGGCCGAGGCCCGCGGCTACCTCGAGCTCTTCGAGCGGCAGGCCTCGCCCGCGCTCTTCGCCCGCGAGCTCGAGCAGGTGCGGGCCGTGCTCGGCGCGCCCGGACCTCCTCGAGCCGCCGGCAGATAGAATCGTTCGGATGAGGCACGCGGCGCGACGACACGGCTGGGCGGCCCTCGCCTGCCTGGCCGCGGCGTCCTCTTCGTGGGCGGCGGCTTCGCGTGGCCCGGCCGAGCTCGTCGAAGAGCGCCTCGCGGCCGCGGAGGCGAGCCTCCAGGCCGGCGAGAGCCAGCTCGCCGAGAGCCACTACCGCTCGGCGGTGGGAGAGGGCCTCCTCGTCCTGGGCAGCCTGGAAGCGGCGGAGGGCCGGCTCGACAAGGCGCGCGACGCGTTCCAGGGCGCGCTCGCCGCCATGGCCGACGGCCGCCAGCCGACCCAGCACCTGGCGATGGCGCTGCTCGAGCTGGGCGAGGCGAAGGAGGCGGTCACGCTCATGACCCACCTCGCCACGCGCAACGCCCGCGACATGGGGATCAGGCGGCTGCTGGCGCAGGCGCTGATCCTCGCCGGCCGGCCGGGGGAGGCGCTGCAGGAGCTCGAGGCCGCCCGCACGGTGGCGCCGGACGACCTCGAGACGCTCTACGTGCTCGCGTCGGGGAACCTGCGGATGAAGAAGCTCGCGGCCGCCGAGGAGCTGTTCGCCGAGCTCGCGCGCCAGCGGCCGATCGCCGCGACGCACGTGCTGATCGGGCGCACCTGGCGCGACTACAACGAGCACGCGCGGGCCCGCGCCGAGCTCAAGAAGGCGCTCGCGCTCGACCCGCGCGCGAGGCGCGCCCACTACTACCTGGGGATGGTCGCGGCGATCGAGGACCTGGCCTCGCTCGACCCCGCGATCGCCGAATTCCAGGAAGAGCTGAAGCTCGCGCCCGACGACCTGCCGACGAACCTCTCGCTCGGGCTCGCCTTCGTGATGGCGCGGCGCTACGAGGAGGCGATCCCGCCGCTCTCGAAGGCCGTGCGCTGGCAGCCGCCGCAGGCGAGCGCCTTCCACTTCCTGGGGCGCGCGCTCGTGGCGCTCGAGCGGCCGGCGGAGGCGAAGGCGGCCCTCGAGCGGGCGCTCGAGCTCGCGAAGAAGACCGGGCGCGAGGACTCGCAGCTGCGCAACATCGAGTACCAGCTCGGTCTCGCCTTGCGCCAGCTCGGGCAGGCCGAGCCGGCGGCCGCGCACTTCGCCGAGGCCGAGCGCCTGACGGAGAAGGTCGCCGCGGGCGACCGCGAGAGCCTCGACCTCTACCTGCGCGACGCGGCCGGGCCGCTGCCCGTCGGCGTGCCGATCCTCGACACGTCGGCCTTCGCGTCGCTCACGGCCGAGGAGCGCGCGGCGCTCGGCGGGCGCGTGCGCACGGCCGTCGCCCGCGCGAGCTTCAACCTCGGGGTGATGCAGGCGCAAGCGGGCCGCTTCGGCCAGGCGGCGTTCGAGTTCGAGAAGGCGGCGCTCGTCGAGCCCGACTTCCCGCAGCTCGCGTACTCGCTCGGCGTTTCGTGGTTCAACGCGCAGCAGCCGCGCAAGGCGCGTCAGCCGCTCGAGCGGGCGCTCGCCGCGACGCCCGGCGACCAGAACCTGCGCCGCATGCTCGCGCTCGCCTCGCTCGAGGCGGACGAGCCGGCGCGGGCCGTCGAGCTGCTTGCGGGCGACGCGGGTCGCGACGCCGACGCGTCGCTGCAGTACGCCTACGCGCTCGCGCTCGTGCGCAGCGGCCGTGTGAGCGAGGCCGAGCCGGTGTTCAAGCGCCTGATCGCGCAGCACGGCGACACGGCGGAGCTGCACGTGCTCGTGGGACAGGCGCACGCCCAGCAGGGGGACTATCCCGGCGCGATCCAGTCGTTCGAGCGTGCGCTCGCGCTCAAGCCGGCCGTGGCCGATGCCAACGCCGCGCTGGGGCTCATCTATCTCGAGCAAGGCAAGCTCGAGGAGGCAGAGCGGGCGCTGCGCCGCGAGCTCGCGGCGCGGCCCGGCGACAGCGGGGCGCAGCACACGCTCGCCGCCGTGCTCGAGCTTTCGGGCAAGCTCGACGAGTCGCTGGCCATGCTGCGGCAGGTGCTGAAGGCGCGGCCGGACTTCGGCAGCGCGCGCTACCTGTTCGGCAAGGTTTTGCTCGCGCAGGGAAAGGCCGAGCTCGCCGCCGAGCAGCTCGAAGCCGCGGCGCGCATCGCGCCGGGCGACGCGAACGTCCACTACCAGCTCGGCCGCGCCTACCAGGCGCTCGGGCGCGCCGAGGCGGCGCAGCGACAGTTCGACGTGTTCCAGAAGCTCAAGGACGAGCGGCGGGGGCCGACGTCGTGAGGCGCGCGCTGCCGCTCGCCCTGCTCCTCGCCTGCGCCGGGGCCTCGTCCGCGCAGACGTTGCAGCAGGCTGACGAAGCCTTCGCGGCCAAGAAGCTCGACGAGGCGGCGCGCCTCTACGCCTCCGCGGGCGAGCGAGGCTCGGTGCGGGCGCTCGTCGGCCTCGCGCGCGTCCAGACGCAGCGGCGCGAGGCGCGCCAGGCGCTCGCGACGCTCGGGCGGGCGCGCGCGCTCGCCCCCAACTCCGAGGAAGTGCTGAGCGCCTACGCGCGCGTGGCGCTGCAGGCGCGCCTGCCGGTCACCGCGATCTTGACGCTCGAGCCGCTCGCCCGCATGCTGCCCGCGACGATGGAGTACCACTACCTGCTGGGCGTCGCGCTCATGCAAGCCGGCGACATGGGCAGCGCCGTGCTGGCGCTGCAGGAGGCGCTCGCGCTCGAGCCGAACCGCAGCGTCACGCTGGTCGCGCTCGGGCTCGCCTTTCTCAGCCAGAAGCTCTACGCCGAGGCGCACGCGCCGCTCGTGCGCAGCCTCGAGATCGAGCCCGACAACCTCGAGGGACTTGCGGCGCTCGCGGAGGCGGAAGAGGGCACGGGCGAGCTGGCAGCGGCCGAGACACACGCCCAGCGCGTGCTCGGGCGCGAGCCCGGCAACGCGATCGCCAACCTGGTGATGGGGCTCGTGCGCATGAAGCAGGAGCGCTACGCCGAGGCGCGGCGCTTCTTCGAGACCGCGACCGTGACCGACCCGCTCTCGGGCAAGGCGCACTACCAGCTGAGCCTCGCCTGCGCCCGGCTCGGCGACGCCGCCGGCCAGGCCAAGCACCTCGCGCTCTACCAGGAGGTGCAGCGGGAGGTGGCGCTGCGCCTGGCGGAGCTGCGCGGGGCGCCGGGGGCCACGAACGTGACGACCCCGTGATGCGCGCGCTTCGTCTGCTGCCCGCGGCTCTCGTCGCCGCGTCGGCGCTCGCCCAGGGGACTGCCCCGGACAAGCCGCTCTTCCGCGACATCCGCGAGCAGGCCGGGATCACGTTTCAGCACCACTCCGCGCCGGAGAAGAAGTTCATCGTGGAGTCGATGAGCGGCGGTGTCGCGGCCTTCGACTACGACAACGACGGGCGCATGGACCTCTACTTCGTGGACTCGCTCACGGTCGACACCGCGAACGACCCGAAGCAGGCGAGGAGCGCCCTCTACCGCAACCTGGGCGGCAACCGCTTCGAGGACGTGACCGACAAGGCCGGCGTCGCGCACCCGGGCTGGGGCATGGGCCTGTGCACCGCCGACGTCGACGGCGACGGCTACGAGGACATCTACGTGACCAACCTCGGGCCGAACCGGCTGTACCGGAACAACCGCGACGGGACCTTCACCGACATCGCCCCGCAGGCAGGCGTCACGGCTTCGGCCTGGTCCGTCGGCTGCGCCTTCGGCGACTACGACCGGGACGGCGACCTCGACCTGTTCGTGAGCCGCTACGTGAAGCTCGACCTCGCGAACCTGCCGGAGTTCGGCAAGGGCAAGTCGTGCGAGTACCGCGGCATCGCGGTGCAGTGCGGGCCGCGCGGGCTGCCGGGGGAGGGAGACCTGCTTTTCCGCAACGAGGGCGACGGGCGCTTCAGCGACGTCTCGGTGGCGTCGGGCACGAGCGACCCGCGCGGGCACTTCGGGCTCGGGGTCGGGTGGTTCGACGCCGACCAGGACGGCTGGCTCGACCTCTTCGTGGCCAACGACTCGACCCCGAACCAGCTCTACGTCAACCAGAAGAACGGCACCTTCAAGGAGACGGCCTTCGCCGCCGGCGTCGCGGTGAGCGAGGACGGGGCCGAGCAGGGCTCGATGGGCCTCGCGATCGGCGACTACGACAACAGCGGCCGGCTCAGCCTGTTCGTGACGAACTTCTCCGAGGAGTACAACGCGCTCTACCACAACGGCGGCACGTTCTTCACCGACCGCTCGTTCCGCTCGAAGAC
>DATBSL010000280.1:0-7712 GCA_036559805.1 Vicinamibacteria bacterium | reverse complement strand
GCCTCGGTCGGCATGTACGGGCACGGCGTCAGCTTGCCGTCGGGCGTGATCCGGCAGTAGTCGATCCCGCACGGGCAGCGCGTGCGGTAGCTGAGCACCGGCGAGTCGGCGTCGGCATGGTGCACGTGGCGCATGAAGTGCGGCGCGCACTTGGCGCGCACCATCATCGCGCCGCGGTAGCGGCTCTCCGCCGCGGCCAGCTCCGCGAGCAGCGTCTCGATCCGCTCGGGGGCGAGGTCCGTGAGATCCACGCCGCGGCCGGTCGGCACCAGGAAGTAGAGGTTGAAGCAGACGGCGCCCTCGGCAGCCGACCACTCGAGGAGCGCCGGGATCTCGGCGGCGTTCTGCGGCGTCGCCGTCGTCTGCACCACGAAGTCGATCCGGTGCTCGCGCAGCCGCGAGAGCGCCTCCTTCGTGCGCTCGAGCGCGTGCGCGCCGCCGCGGAAGTGGTCGTGGGTCTCCGCGTCGAGCGAGTCGACGCTCACGGCGACACCCGAGACGCCGGCACGCTTCAGCATCGCGACGCGCGGCTCGGTCAGTGTCGTGCCGTTCGTGCCCACCACCACGGTCGCGCCGCGGCCGGAGGCGTGCGAGGCGATCTCCTCGAGGTCGTCGCGCACGAGCGGCTCGCCGCCGCTCAGGATCAGCATCGGGGAGGGGTTCACGGCCAGCAGCTCGTCGATGACGCGGTGGCACTCGGCCGTGGTCAGCTCCGACTCGGCCGTCTCGAACGGCCCTGCGGAGATGTAGCAGTGGCTGCAGCGCAGGTTGCAGCGCTTGGTCAGGTTCCAGGCGACGACGTGGGGCAGGAACTCGCCGGCCGCTGGCTGCTCGGCCGCGAGGAGCGCGCTGGCCGGCCGGGCGTCGGTCACGAGTCCTTCTTGTCGTCTCCCGTGGCGGCTCCGACCGCGGCCGTCGCCTGCTGCATGAGCTGCTCGACCGCCTTCTTGGCGTCCGCGGGCGAGACCTTGGCGATGTCCACGGGGCACTTGCCCATCTGCTCCTCGATGTCGCGGATCGGGCAGCGTGTCATGCCCGAGGCCTTCGCCTCCTCGATGAAGCGGCGCATCTCGGGCGACAGCGCGTCCTTGCCCTCGGCCTCGGCGCGGATCTGCTTGGCGCGCAGCTCGCGGAACATGACCATCATCGTCTCGGCGTCGAACTCGTCGGCCTCGATCATGGCCTGCTTGTTCTCGTCCATCACCAGCGTCGTCACGCGGCCGATGCCGTGGTTGCGCGCGAAGCGCTCGACGGTGTTGCGCGCGAGCGGACGCGCGATGAGCGGCACGGCCTTCAGCCGGTCCCACGATTCTTCGGTCCAGACGATCGGGTCGGTGGCGATCCGCGGCCGGCTGCCGACGCGGCCGGTGATCGGGCACTTCGTCTCGACCTGGCCCGCGTCCGCCACCAGGTCCTCGTCGTGGCCTTCGACCTTCGTCGCCTTGAGCTGCTCCTCGGCCTTGATCTCGGCGAGCGCCAGCTCCTCGGCCGAGCCGATGCCCATGATCAGCTGCATGTGCGTCGGCAGCAGCTTGGCGATCGCCTCGTCGAGCCACTTGTTGGTGACGGTGGCGCTCTCGCCGTTCGTGCGCTCCATCACGAACTCCTCGACCGCCCGGCGCGCGATCCCCTGCGCGAAGGGCGGCACGCGCAGGATCCGCACCTCGGCGTCGGGCGCCCAGGGCAGGCCGGCCTTGCCGTCCTCCTCGATCCAGGGGATGTCCTCGGGCCGGATGCCGGTGGTCCCGACCATCAGCAGGTTGCAGGGCGCGAGCCGCGCCAGGTTCTCGGCCTGCGAGCCCATGTCGGTGCCGTCGATGCGGTGGGCGCCGTGGCGCGCGGCGACGAGCAGCGTGGGCTTGATCTCCTCCGCCCACTGCAGGATCACCTGGAAGGGCTTGCCGACCAGGATCTGCGTCTTCATCTCGACGCCGGGGTACTCCTTGGCCATCGCCTCGGCGCGCTTGATGTTCGCCTGGCACAGCTTCAGCAGGCCCTTGTCGATGATGTTGTTGTGCAGCTCCTCCTGCTCTTCGAACTTGAAGACCTTCGAGGCCTGCACCGACAGCACGTCCTTGATGTTGTGGAACACCACGTGGTGGTACTCGACGTCGAACGCGCTGCAGACGTAGAGCGACGCGCCGAAGTCCTGCGCCAGCTCGAGGGCCATCTTCATGCCGCGGTAGCAGTACGAGGAGCCGTCGACGCAGACCATGATCCGGCCGCCCGCGAGCGGCTTGTCGTCGCGGACCACGAGCGTGTCCTTCTCGATGCCGCGGATCGTGCGCGCGACGACGCCGCCGAGCTGCGAGTACCGCTGGCGGCCGAGGCCGTGCGCGCCGATCACCATCAGGTCGTACTGGCGGCCCGACGTCCCGACGAGCCTGGCCGCCTCGTCCTCGTCTTCGGCCACGATCCGGCCGTCGGTCCCGAGCTGGACGTCGCCGCGGCCGCGCTCGCCGCCGTCGTAGCCCTTGGCGCGGTTCGGGTCGAAGCCGATGAGGCCGGGCAGGCGGCCTTCGCCGCGGTTCACCTCGCGGACGATCTCCTCGTAGTTGATCCCTTCGAGCAGCTGCCGCGTCAGGTCCACGCCGGCCTTGTCGCAACGGTTGCCGACCTGGTCGAGAAAGCTGTCGGCGATGAGCTGCAGGCCCTTCTCGATCAGCTTGTCGTGGATCTTGCGCTGGCGCTTGATCTCGTCAGGTGTCTGGAACTGCGCCGGCAGGCCCGTCTCGAGCTGGCGGAAGCGCACGTCGTGGAGCCGCGCCGCGTACACGTGGTTGGCCGTGATGCGGCCCTTCGCGAGCTGCGCGAGCTCGATCGCGCGGTCGACAGCCCAGTCGGAGTGCTGCGAATTGTCCACGGGCACGAAGACTTCCCTGTACATGAGCCCTCGAGGAGAAGGAAGAGGACGGCCGAAAACGGGCTCAGTATGCTTTCGGCTCCCGGGCCGGTCAAGGCGGCGGGCATGGATTCGCGGTTGCGGTGGCCCGGCTGCCGAGACTATCGTTCGCGTCCTGCGAGAGTCGCGGCCGGGTCGCGGCCGGGCCTCGCTCCTTTGGCACTTGGGGACCAATAAGGAGATCCAGATGACACGATCGAATCGGCTGTGTCTCGCCGCATTCGCCGCGGTCGCCGCCTGCGCCTGCACCGCGCCCGCTCCGCCGCCCACCCCGCCGCCGCCGGTTGCGCCCGCCCCCATGACGGCCGAGCAGAGCGTCGACTGGTACAGGAAGTGCTGGGGGCTCTTCAACGACAAGAACTGGGACGCGTTCCAGAACTGCTACGCGCCGGACGCCACGAGCGAGAGCGTCGACTCCGGCCGGCCGCCGGAGTCGGGACGCGCGGCGATCGTCGCGGGCGCCCAGGCGCTGGTGGCGCCGAACCCCGACGTCCGCGGCGACCTGCAGCTCGTGATCGCGAGCGGCAACCGGCTCGTGAGTGTCGCCCTCTGGCAGGGCACGCACACGGCAGCCATGCCGGGGCCAGACGGCAAGGAGATCCCCGCGACCGGAAAGAAGTTCAGCTTCCTGATGGCCCACACGCTGCAGCTCGACGCGGGCCGCACCGCGGTGAAGGCGGACGCCGACTACGTGGACGTCGGGACGTTCCTGGGGCAGCTCGGCCTGTCGAAAGCACCCGTGCGCAAACCGGTCGAGACCGGCCTCGCCGAGCCGGTCGTGGCGATCGCGAAGAACGACGCCGCGGAAGCGCAGAACGTCGCGGTGGTCCAGGCCAGCTTCGAAGCCCTCAACAAGCACGACCTCAAGGCGCTCGGGGTCAGCTACTCCGACTCGTATGTGCTGCACGAGATCGCGCGGCCGGCGGATGCGGACAAGAAGGAGTCGCTGATGTCGATGGGCGAGATCTTCAAGGGCTTCCCCGACGTGACGATCACCCCGAGTGAGGTGGTTGGGGCGGGCGACTACGTCGTGGCGATCGGCAGCTTCGAGGGCACGAACAAGGGCGGCCTGCCGTCGATGGGGATCAAGAAGAACGGCAAGCACGTCGTCAGCCGCTTTCTCAACGTCTTCCGCCTCGAGGGCGGCAAGGTCGCCGAGGAGTGGCTGTTCTACAACAGCGCCGGGTTCATGAGCCAGCTCACCGCGCCCTAGCGACAGCCGACCGTCGTCCCGCGCGCTCCGCGAGCTGACATCGTCCCGATGCCAACCGTGGAGCGCGCGGCCGGCTCAGCCGTCCGTCGGCGCGGGCCCCGGCACGGGCACGAGCTGTGCGCCCGATTCGTCGAAGACCGTGATCGCGTCGACCGGGCAGGCGTCGCACGCCGCCAGCAGCTGCTGCCGCTCGACGGCTTCGGGCTGTGTGAAGACGGCGATCCCCTCGGCGTCGAGCGCGAAGGCAGCGGGAGCCTCCGTCACGCAGTCGCCGAAGCCGACGCAGAGGCCCCGGTCGATCCGGATCCGGAGGCCGGCAACCTGCTTTTCGTCGAACTCCGCCACGCTACATGCCCTCGAGGCCCAGCTCGCGGCGCGCGGTGTCCATGACCTCAGGGGTGATCACGGCGATCTTCCGCTCGGACGCATAGTCGGCGTAGATGCGCTGCACCATGCCGCGCACGAACGACGGAACCCGGCCGAGCCGCTCCGTCGCCGCGGCGTCCCACACGGGCCGGCCGCCCGCAGCCGCGGGCGTCGCCTCCGAGAACGCGTCCTCGCGGCCGCCGGCGAGCGTCCCGCGCGTGAGCTCGAAGGGCTGCTCCGGCACGCTGCGCCCGCCGATCTGCACGCCGAGCGAGGCCACGAGCTGCGTCTCCATCGGGTTCGTCAGCATCGCCACGGAGCGGCTGCAGGCCGGGCACGTGAAGACGGCGGCGAGCGTGCCGTCCCCCGGCAGCTCGCGCTCCGCGAACGCCATCTGCTTGTCGCACTCGATGCAGAGGAACTTCACGCGCGCGCTTCCGCCGCCGCGTCGAGCCCGCCGAGGAGCGACTCCGCCACGGAGCCGAGCAGGTTGGCCGCGCCTTCCGGCTCGCCGCAGTCGACGGCTGCGGCGAGCGCCGGGTCGAACGGCACGCGCGCCAAGAGCGGAGCCGACGCGTCGCGCGCCAGGCGCTCGCCGGCGTCGCCCGGGAAGAGCGGCCCCGTCGCCTCGCACGAGCCGCAGCGGTAGCCGGCCATGTTCTCGACGATGCCCAGGATCGGGATCCGCGCGGCGCGCGCCGCTTCCACGGCGCGCCGCACGGCGCGGTAGGAAGCCTCCGACGGGATCGTCACGACCACGGCGCCGGCGAGCCCCGGCACGAGCTCCGCTAGCGTGTCGAGCCGCTCGCTGCCCGGCGGCATGTCCACGAGCAGCACGTCGAGCGCTCCCCAGGCGACGTCGGCGAGGAACTCGCGCAGCATCCCCGCGGCGAGCGCGCCGCGCCAGACGAAGCGCTCGTGCCCCGGCTCGCGCCAGGCGAGCGGGGCGTGCTCCTCGAGCAGCAGGTCGCTCGACATCACCCGAACCCCGCAGGCCGCGAGCGCCGGCTCGACCTCGTGCTCCCGCACCACGAGGCCGCCCGCGCGCACGCCCAGCATGCGCGCCGCCGTCGGCCCGTGCAGGTCGGCGTCGACGAGGCCCACCCGCCGCCCGAGCCGCGCGAGCGCCGCCGACAGACCGGCGGTCACCAGGCTCTTGCCCACCCCGCCCTTGCCGCTCACGACGGCGACGACGTGGCGCACGCTGGCGAGGCGAGCGTTCACGCGCTCGCGCTGCGCCGTGACCTGGCCGAGAAGGTCGGAGCGATCGCCGTCCGAGACTTCGTTGTAGGTGCGGATCCGCTTCATCCGTCCGCTAGCTTCGCCCCGCCCGCTCGACGGGTCAACCGGCGGCTCGCGCGATAGAATTCCCGGCCGTGGCCGACGACGTAGCCTGCGTCGTGATGAACGCGCCCCGCGAAGCGCTCGAGCTGCGCCGCGTGGCGGCGCCGCGCCCGCAGCCGGGCGGAGCGATCCTGGAGATGGTCGCGAGCGAGGTGTGCGGCACCGACGTGCACCTGCACCACGGGCGGCTCGCGGGCGTTCCCTACCCGATCGTGCCCGGCCACGTGAGCGTCGGGCGCGTGCTCGAAACGAACGGCCCGCTCGCCGATGCGCTCGGCGCCGAAGTGCCGCTGGGGCGGCTCGTCACCTTCTACGACGTCTACGGCATCTGCGGCGCCTGCTGGCAGTGCCTCGTGGCGAAGGCGGCCACGCGCTGCCCGCACCGGAAGGTCTACGGGATCACGACCGGGCTCGCCGAGGGCCTGCTCGGGGGCTGGGCCGAGCGCATCGAGCTCAAGCCGGGCGTGCGCGTGCTGCCGCTGCCGGACGGCCTCGACACCTCGGACTTCATGGGCGGCGGCTGCGGCCTGCCGACGGGATTCCACGCGGTCGAGCGCGCACAGGTCGCGCTCGGCGACACGGTGGTGGTGCAGGGCAGCGGCCCGGTGGGCCTGAACGCGCTCGTTTTCGCGCAGCTCGCGGGCGCGCTGCGCGTGCTGGTCACCGGTGCGCCGGCCGCGCGGCTCGCGGAAGCCCGGCGCCTCGGCGCCGACGAAACGCTGGACGTCGGTGCCGTCCGCGATCCGGCGGAGCGCGCGCGCTGGGTGCGTGACCGCACCGGAGGACGCGGGGCCGACGTGGTGATCGAGGCCTCCGGCAACCCGCAAGCCGTCGTCGAGGGGCTCGAGATGCTGCGCGACGCCGGGCGCTACGTGATCGTCGGCCAGTACACCGACGCGGGCGACGCGACGCTCAATCCGCACCGCCACCTCAATCGGCGCCACGCGACGGTGCTCGGCTGCTGGGGCTACGAGTACACGCACCTGCACCGCTCGGTCGAGATGATGGCCCGCCACAAGGACCGCTTCGGCTGGGCGCGGCTCGTCTCCCGCGAGTACCCGCTAGCCGAGGCCGAGCGCGCGCTCGCCGACATGGAGGCGCTTTCGGTCGTGAAGGCCCTGATTCGGCCCGGCCCGCCGGCATGAGACTCGGCGCGCTCCTGCTGCTGGTGTTGGCGCCCGCGGCACACGCGCAGCCGCGCGTGGCCGCTTCGCTGCTGCGCGAGCAGTGGCCCGCCTCGTGGATCGCCGCCCGCGAGGGACCCGAGAAGGACGCGGGCGTCTTCCACTTCCGCCGGACGATCCGGCTCGCCGCGGTTCCAGAAAGGCTCGTCGTGCACGTGAGCGCCGACAACCGCTACCTGCTCCACGTCAACGGCCGCCGCGTCGGATCGGGCCCGGCACGCTCGGACGTCCTGCACTGGGCTTTTGAAACCTACGACCTCGCGCCGTTTCTCCGCGCGGGCGACAACAGGGTCGCGGCGACGGTCTGGAACTTCGGGACGCTCTCGCCGATGGCGCAGATGAGCCGCCGCACGGGCTTCCTGCTCCAGGGCGACGACGAGGCGGCCTCGGCGCTCAACACCGGCGAGGCGTGGGAGGCCACTCACGATCCCGGCCACGCGCCGAACCCCGACGGTGTGGCCGCCCTGCGCGCGCGCCGCTTCTACTACGCGGCCGGTCCCGGCGAGCGGCGCGACGGCTCGCTCTGGGACTGGCAGTGGGACGGCGAGGGCTCACCCGCCGCGCGCTGGAAGCCCGCGCGCACCCTGAGCCGCGGGCACCCGAACACGATCCGCAAGGGGCCGGGCTGGCTGCAGACGCCCGAGGGCTGGCTGCTCGAGCCGAGCCCGCTGCCGGCGATGGAGCATCGCGAGATCCCGGGCGG
>DATBSL010000279.1:0-3928 GCA_036559805.1 Vicinamibacteria bacterium | reverse complement strand
GCCTCGATACGTGTCCCGATACAGCCCCAGGATCCGCTCCATCTCCGCCACCGGCGCTCGGTGCGGTGAGGGAACCCCACGCCGCATGTCGATCAGGCCCGCATAGCCGTGCCGCTCCATCCGGTACCGCCACCGCCTAACACTGCGTGGGCTCATCCCCAGAATCTCGGCCGCCTGCAGCCACGTGTACTCCCCATTGATCGCTCGAAAAATCACTTCCTTGACCTTCATCGCCCGCTCCAGAGCCGAAGGCGGGAACAGCATCGGCACCTCCACGGTGCCTTCTAGCTCTCCCCGCCCTCGACCAGAAAAGCGGACACTTCATTTGCTCAAAAGCAGCGGTCAGATCATCTGCTCTCTACACTGTCACCTTTGCCGGTTGACGGCCGAAAGGACCGTGTACTAGCCTCACGGGTCCGCTTCGCCCGAGCGACACGCAGAGAATGGCCCAGGTTTTCCCGAGACAGGCGAACGACTTCGCGAGGGCGTCGCTCGTGGTCGGCGGCCTCGTCGCCGCGGTCGTGCTGGGCTCGTTCCTGTTCGTCTGGCCGCGCTCGTCCTACATGACGCGGCAGAAGGAAGCCATCGCGCAGCCGGTGCCCTTCTACCACCTGCACCACGTGGGCGGGATGGGCATCGACTGCCGCTACTGCCACACGAGCGTCGACAAGTCGGCCACGGCCGGGATCCCGCCGACCAAGACCTGCATGAACTGCCACTCGCAGATCTTCAACCAGAGCCCGACGCTCGAGCCCGTGCGCGCGAGCTGGCGCAGCGGCGCCTCGATCGAGTGGACGAAGGTCCACGACCTGCCCGACTTCGTCTACTTCAACCACAGCGCGCACGTGAACAAGGGCGTGGGCTGCACCACCTGCCACGGTCCCGTCGACACTATGGCGTACGTCTGGCAGGAAAAGTCGCTGCTGATGGAGTGGTGCCTCGAGTGCCACAGGCAGCCGGAGAGGTACCTGCGGCCCAGGAGCGAGGTCTACAGCACCGCCTGGCAGCCGCCCGCGAACCAGCTCGAGCTGGGGCGGAAGCTGAAGGACGAGTACGGCGTGAAGACACAGGTCACCTGCTCCACGTGCCACCGATGAGCCACGAGCACCTCCCCGCAACGCCCGTGAGCTTCGAAGGCGTCCGCCGCTCCGGCGGCGGGCAGCGGCGCTTCTGGAAGAGCCTCGACGAGCTCGCCGACGCGCCCGCGTTCCTCGAGTTCCTGAACCGCGAGTTCCCCGAGCAGGCCTCGATGTTCGAGGACCCCAAGGGCCGCCGCGAGTTCATGACCCTGATGGGGGCGTCGCTCGCGCTCGCCGGTCTCACGGCCTGCACCAAGCAGCCCGAGGAGAAGATCCTGCCGTACGTGCGGCAGCCGGAGCAGCTCGTCCCCGGCCGCCCGCTCTTCTTCGCGACCGCGGCCGGCCACGACGGCTACGCGCGCGGCATCCTGGTCGAGAGCCACGAGGGGCGGCCGACCAAGGTCGAAGGCAACCCCGACCACCCGGCGAGCCTGGGAGGCACCGACGTCTTCGGACAGGCGCACGTGCTCGGCCTCTACGACCCCGACCGCTCGAAGGCCGTGCTGTACCTGGGGCAGCAGCGGACCTGGGGCGACTTCCGCTCGGCGCTGCGCGAAGCGCTCGCCAAGCAGAAGGGGAAGGGCGGGACAGGGCTGCGCTTCCTGACCGGCCGCAGCACCTCTCCGACCTTCGCGGCGCAGATGAAGACCGTGCTCACGGCCTTCCCGGCGGCGAAGTGGCTGTGCTGGGAGCCGTCGGCGCGCGACAACGCGCGCGCGGGCGCGCTCCTCGCGTTCGGCGAGCCGCTCGAGCCGCAGTACCGCTTCGACCGTGCGGACGTGGTCCTGAGCCTGGAGGCCGACTTCGTCGCGGGGCTTCCCGCGAGCCTGCGGCTCGTGCGCGAGTTCGCCAGCCGGCGCAAGGTGGACGCGACGAAGCCGGAGATGAACCGCGTCTACGTCGTCGAAGGCTCGCCGACGCTGAGCGGCGCCTCGGCGGACCACCGCCTCGCGCTGCGCAGCTCCGAGATCGAGGGCTTCGCGCGCGCGCTGGCCGCCGAGCTGGGGCTGGCCATCCAGGGTGCAGCGGCGCACGCCTGGGTCGCGCCCGTCGCGAAGGACCTGAAGCGCGCCGGCGCGCGCGCGCTCGTGATCGTGGGGGAGTCGCAGCCGCCGGCCGTCCATGCGATCGGCCACGCGATCAACGAGGCTCTCGGCGCCGTGGGCACGACCGTCAGCTACACGCTCCCCGCCGAGACGAGCCCCGGAGGCGAGACGGACGCGCTCGCCGGGCTCGTCGCCGAGATGCAGGCGGGCCAGGTCGAGCTCCTGGTGATCCTCGGCTCGAACCCGGTGTACGGCGCTCCCGTCGACGTCCCCGTGGCCGAGGCGCTCGACAAGGTGCCGTTCCGCGTCCACCACGGGCTCGCCAACGACGAGACGGCGGCGCGCTGCCACTGGCACCTGCCGGCCTCGCACCCGCTCGAGAGCTGGGGCGACCTGCGCGCTGCGGACGGAACGGCGTCGATCGTCCAGCCGCTGATAGCACCGCTCTACCACACGCTCTCCGAGCTCGAGACGCTCGCGGCCTTCGTCGAGGGCGAGCAGCAGGGCTACCGCATCCTGCGGGCGCACTGGGCGGGCGAGCTCGGCGCGGACTTCGAGACGCGCTGGAACCGCGCGCTCCACGACGGCGTCGTGGCCGGGACGGCGTTCGAGACGAAGTCGGCCAAGGTGGCGCCGGGGCCGTGGACGGGCGCAGGGCCGTCGGCGCGCTCGGAGGGGCTCGAGATCGCGTTCCGCACCGATCCCGCGGTCTTCGACGGACGCTTCGCGAACCTCGGCTGGCTGCAGGAGCTGCCGAAGCCGCTCACCAAGGTCACGTGGGACAACGTCGCGCTCGTCAGCCCGAAGACCGCGGCCGAGCTCGGCGGCGTCGCGACCGAGCAGACCGCGAGCGGCCACGTGACCGAGCTCGCCGAGCTCATGCTGGACGGACGCACGGTCGTGGCGCCGCTCTGGGTGCTGCCCGGGCACGCCGACGGTGTCGTGACCGTGCACCTGGGCCACGGCCGCACCCGCGCCGGCCGCGTCGGCAGCGGCGTCGGCTTCGACGCCTACAAGCTGCGCGCGAGCGGCGGGCTCTGGAGCCGGGGCGGGCTGCAGCTGCGCAAGACCGGCGGCACGGCGCGGATCGCCTGCACGCAGGACCACTGGACGATCGACGCGACCGCGCACCAGCAGGCCGCGGAGCGGCACGTGGTGCGGGCCGTGACGCTCGCCGAGCTGGTGAGCGATCCCCACGCGGTCCAGAAGCTGGGCCACGAGCCCCCTCCGAATGGCGGATCATCTTCCGGGGGCGAGCCCGCAGCGAACCTATCGCTCTTCCCGGCGCACGAGTACAAGGGTCGCGCCTGGGGCATGGCGCTCGACCTGAGCGCGTGCGTCGGCTGCAACGCCTGTGTCGTCGCGTGCCAGTCCGAGAACAACATCCCCGTCGTCGGCAAGGACCAGGTCGGCCGCGGCCGCGAGATGCAGTGGATCCGCGTCGACCGCTACTACGAGGGTCCGCCCGAGAGCCCCGAGACGTTCCACCAGCCGGTGCTGTGCATGCACTGCGAGAACGCTCCTTGCGAGGTCGTGTGCCCGGTGGCGGCCACGGTCCACAGCGAAGAGGGGCTCAACGAGATGGTCTACAACCGCTGCGTGGGGACGAAGTACTGCTCGAACAACTGCCCCTACAAGGTGCGGCGCTTCAACTTCTACCTCTACCAGGACTGGGACACGCCGACCTTCAAGATGCTGCGCAACCCCGAGGTGACGGTGCGCTCGCGCGGCGTGATGGAGAAGTGCACCTACTGCGTGCAGCGCATCAGCCGCGCCCGCATCGACGCCAAGAATGAGGGGCGA
>DATBSL010000278.1:0-16488 GCA_036559805.1 Vicinamibacteria bacterium | reverse complement strand
CGACGATCAGGCCGAAGAGCTGCCCCGGTGTCGCCCCGAGCGTGCGGAGCGTGCCGAAGATCGCGCGGCGCTGGACCACGCTGAACAGCACGGTGTTGTAGACGAGAAACATCCCGACCACGAGCGCGAGCAGGCTCAGCGCGGTCAGGTTGAGCTCGAACGCGGCGGTGAGCTGCGCGACGGTGCTCGCGGCTTCGCTCGCGGGGACGACGCGCGCGCCCGGCGGCAGCAGCCGAGCCACCTCGGCCACGTCCCGCTCGCCGTTCTCGAGGATGAGGTCCACGTGGCTGACATGGCCCGGCATGCCCAGGAGCCGCTGCGCCGAGCCCACGTCCATGAGCAGAAGGCCGTCGAGGCTCTTCTGGCTCTCCGGCTCCCGGGTCTGCACGAGGCCGAGCACGCGCAGCGTCTCGCGGCGGTCGCCGGCCTGAACCCGCAGCGGCGAGCCTGGAGCGAGGCCGTGGCGCCCGGCGAACGACGCACCCACGAGGACGGCCCTGGAATCGGTCAGGAATGCGGCGAACGCCGGATCGCCCACGCCGCCGCCTCCCAGGTGGCCGCGGAACGGGGCCTCGGCGAGCGGGTCGATGCCCAGCACGCGCAGGGGCTCGCGCCCGAGGTCCAGGGCGCTCACGACGCCTTCCACGACGGGAGCGGCCGGGCGCCCCGCGAGCTCCACGCGCAGCCGGGTGTAGACCTCCTGCGCGAGGCCCGCCGAGCCGCCGCGGACCTGGTGGGTCGCGCGGCCCGCGACGGCCTCGGTGCTGCGAGCGAACCCGCGGCGCGCCGCGGAGTTGGCGAGGTCGATTGCCACAACCACCGCCACGCCGAGTGCTATGCCCAGAACCATCAGCCCGGTGTGCAGCGGCCGGCGCACGAGGTCGCGCACGCCCGTGCGCAGCAGGCCTCTCGGGATCACACGAGCTTTCCGTTCTCGATCGACACCACCCGGTCGGCGCGCGCCGCCACCTCGCCGCTGTGCGTCGCCAGCAGCAGCGTCTTGCCGGCCCTGCGCGTGACGGACTCGAGCAGCTCGAGCACCGCGACGCCCGTGGCGTCGTCGAGGTTGCCGGTCGGCTCGTCGGCCAGCACCAGGCGTGGGTCGCGCACGAGCGCGCGGGCGATCGCCACGCGCTGCTGCTCGCCGCCCGACAGCCGGTCGGGAAAGCTGCGCGCCCGGTCGGCGAGGCCGACCCGCTCCAAGAGCTCGAGCGCGCGCCGCCGCTCGTCCTGGCCCGCGAGCTCGGCCGGCAGCAGGACGTTCTCGAGCACGCCGAGCGTCGGGATCAGGTTGAAGAACTGGAACACGAAGCCCACGTGGTCGCGACGGAAGAGCGTGCGCTCGCGCGCCGAGAGCCGTCCGAGCGGCGCGCCGCCGACCACGACCTCGCCGGACGTCGGCTGGTCGATGCCGGCGACCAGGTTGAGGACGGTGCTCTTGCCGCTTCCGCTGCGGCCGCGGATCGCCACCATCTCGCCTTCGTTCACGCTGAGCTCGGCGTCTTTCAGGACGTGGCGCAGCTCGCCGCCCTCGGAGTAGTCCTTGCTGACGCGCTCGAGCCGCACGAGCGGGGGCATCGGGTCAGCGCGACGCCTCTGGCGAAGGCGCGACGAGAGCCTCGAGCCGCGCACGCAGGCTGGCCTTCTCGGCCGACCAGCCCGCGAGCGCCGCCAGGTTCTCCGACTCGGGCGCGGGCCCGCCGCGCTCGTAGAGCTCCTCGCTGCCGTCGGGCCAGAGCGTGTAGCGCAGCCGGCTCGTGCGCAGCGAGTACGCGCGCTCCGGCGGCTGCACGCGGCGCCAGGAGCGCGCGCCGCCCCTGCCGTCCTGGTCGGGCGCCTCCACGAGCGGCACCAGGCTCAGACCGTCGAGCACGGGTGGTGGCGCCAGGCCCGCGAGCTCGACCACCGTGGGATACAGGTCGACGAGCTCGACCGGCGCCCGCACGACCGCGCCGTGCCGGGCCAAGCCGGGCGCGGCGATCACGAGCGGCACGTGCAGCGCCTCCTCGAACAGCGTGTCCTTGCGCAGCAGTCCGCCGTGCTCGCCGAGGTGAAAGCCGTTGTCGCCGACCAGCACCACGACCGTGTCCTTCCACCGGTCGTGGCGGTCGAGCGCATCGAGCACGACGCCCACCTGGGCATCGGCGAAGGACACGCACGCCTGGTAGGCGGCGATCGCCTCGCGCTGGAAGCCGGGGTCGTGAACCAGGCCCGGCGGCTCACGGCCTGCGAGGGGCAGGCCCGGCAGCGGCTGGGGCTGCGTCTTGACCGCGATCGCCGGAACGTCGACGAGGTCGTCGGCCGGAGTCGGCCGCAGCGCGATCGAGTCGGGCGGGTACAAGGCGAAGTAGCGCTGCGGGACCACCCAGCGCACGTGCGGGCGCACGAGCCCGAGCGCCAGGAAGAACGGACGCCGCGCTGCGCCCGCGACGACGGCCGCCGCGCGCCGCGCGCGCCGGCCGTCGGGCTGGTCGAGGTCGCCGCCTGCTGCTTTGACCCATAGGCCCTCGATACCCTCGCCGGCGGCGCTCGGATCGCGCTCCTCCACCACGTCGGGATGCTCCTCGCGCAGGTCCCAGTGGAAGTCGGCCGGCGAGTGGTAGACCTTGCCGATCGAAACGGTGAAGGCTCCGTGGGCCGCGAAGTGCTCCTGGAGCGGCACGGCCCCGCGCGGGCGCGGCGGATCCTGGTTCTGCCACACCCCCGTGCGCTCGGGCCGCCAGCCGGTGAGCATCGAGACGCGCGAGGGGCTGCACATCGCGACCTGCGCATACGCGCGCTCGAAGCGCACCCCGCGCGCGGCGAGCCTGTCGATCGCCGGCGTCTTCACCGGCGCGCCCCAGGCGCCGACCCGCGTGCCGAGGTCGTCGACCACGATCAGCACGACGTTGCGCGGTGCGGCCCGAGGCCGAGGCTCCGGCGGCAGCACGGCGGCCGCAGCCGCGCCGGTCCGCGCCATGCGCGATCGCAGCGCCTGCTGCAGCTCCCGAACTGCGGCGGCGTGCTCGGGCCTTCCCGACAGGTTCACGATCTCGCCCGCGTCCGCCTCGTGATCGTAGAGCTCACGGCTGCCGTCGGGCCACTCCGTGTAGCGGAAGCGCGCCGAGCGCAGGCTGCGACCGAGCCGGCCGGCCTTGCGTGGAACCGACGACAGCGTCTCGTCGCGGCCGGCCGCGTTCGGGTCGGCCAGCAGGGGCAGCAGGCTGCGCGCGCCCCTGGCGGGCTCGAGCCCGAGGCCGAGCAGCTCGAAGAGCGTCGGAACGGCGTCGAGCGTCGACGCGAGGCGGGCCGACGCGCGGCCGGGACGGGACAGGCCCGGCGTCGTCACCACGAGCGTGGCGCGCAGCGTGTCGTCGAACAGCGCGTCGCGGCGCTCGAGAATGCCGTGAGCGCCCGTGTCGGGCCAGGGATCGGAGACCACGATCACCGCCGCCCCGGGGGCCTCGCGCTCGACGAGCGCGACGAGCGCCGCGAGCTCGCGGTCGGCGGCCACTGCGCGCCCGAGCTGCGCCGCCTCCGCCCTCCGCCGCGCGGGCTCGGACCACGCGGCGGGCCGCAGCTCGCCACCGGGCGGATCCGCGAAGCCCAGGTCGGCCGTCGCGATGCGCGGCAGTGGCGGGGCCAAGGCACCGGCCAGCGCCGCCGGCTGCGGCGTCCCCGGCGTGGGTCCGCGCGCCTCTCCCACGGAAGCGAGCAGTACGAACCGCTGCTGCGCGCGCAGCCACGCCGCGAGCCGTCCTGCGAGGGCCGTGTCCGCGATGCTGCCAGGCAAGGACAGGTCGAGGCGCGTCGCGTCGAGTGGAAGTGCTTCAGCGTCGCCGAGGCTCGCGACGGCCACTCCGCGAGCCTGCAGCCGCGCAGCGAGCGCCGCCTCGCCCTCTCCGAGGAGCGCCGCGCGCGCGCGCCCGGGGTCCGGGTCCGGGGCGAACGCCGACTCGAAGGCACGCCCCTGCGCCGCGAGGCGCGCGAGCGCCGGCGTGCGCGAAGCGCCCGCGCCGCCCAGGCCAGCGGCGAGCACGAGCACGACACCGCGCGCGTGGGGAGGAGGGGCGCCACCGCCGACGAGCCGGCACGCGAAGAGGCCCAGAGCGCAGCAGACGGCGACGCAAACGCGGGTGGCGCGGCTCACTCGCCCGTCATGATATGCGCTCGACACGCGAGGCCGCGACGCGGGTATGCTCAGGGCTTCGCCCGCCAGACCGCCGGCAGCCGAAGGCCGCGAGTCGAGGGCCCGACAGGAGGCGAGACGGTGAAGATCAGAGCGTCCCTCGTTCTCACGTGGTGCGTGACCTTTGGCGCGAGCCTGGCTTCGGCCCAGCTCCAGACGGGCAAGGGCAAGGTGGCCGAAGCCTACGCGCTGCGCTGCGCGGCCTGTCACGGGACGGAGCTGCAAGGCGGCCAGTCGAAGAGCCTGCTCGACGACGAGTGGAAGTACGGGGGCGACGACGCGAGCCTGGCGACCTCGATCCGCGAGGGGCGCCCCGACGCCGGCATGCCGCCCTTCGGGACCATGATGAACGAGCAGGAGATTCGCGCGATGGTCATCTTCATCCGCGAGAAAGCGGAGGCGGCCCGGCGCGAGGCGACGGTTTTCGCGAAGCCGCTGCCCGACACCCCCGTGAAGAGCGAGGAGCACTCTTTCAAGGTCGAGACGGTGGTCGAAGGCGTCGAGACGCCCTGGTCGGTGGCGTTCCTTCCCGACGGCCGCATGCTCGTGACCGAGAAGCCCGGGCGCCTGCGGATCGTCGAGAACGGCGCGCTCGCGCCCGCGCCCGTCGCAGGCATCCCGCGCGTCTGGTCCGACGGCCAGGGGGGACTCCTCGACGTCGCCGTCCACCCCGACTACGCCAGGAACGGCTGGATCTATCTGTCGTACTCGGACCCGGGACCGAACGGCTCGGCGATGACGCGCGTGCTGCGGGGGCATCTCAAGGATGGAGCGCTCGTGGACCAGGAGATCCTGTTCACCGCGCCGGTCGAGCTCTACCGGACCGGCACGGTGCACTTCGGGTCGCGCTTCGTCTTCGACGGCAAGGGCCACGTGTTCTTCTCGATCGGCGAGCGCGGCAAGGGGGAGGACGCCCAGGACCTGAAGCGACCCAACGGCAAGGTGCACCGCATCATGGACGACGGCCGCGTGCCGGAGGACAACCCGTTCCTGAAAACCGACGGCGCCATGCCCACGATCTGGAGCTACGGGCACCGCAACCCGCAGGGCCTTTCGCAGCATCCCGTCACGGGCGAGCTGTGGGACGCCGAGCACGGCCCGCGCGGCGGTGACGAGCTGAACCGCGTCGAGCGCGGACGCAACTACGGCTGGCCGGTGATCACGTACGGGATGAACTACGACGGCACGCCGATGACCGAGCTCACGGCCAAGGAGGGCATGGAGCAGCCCGTGCTGTACTGGACGCCCTCGATCGCCGTGTGCGCGATCGACTTCTACTCGGGCGACCGCTTCCCGCGCTGGAAGAACGACCTCCTGGTGTCGTCGCTCGCGTCCGAGGACCTGCGCCGGCTGCGCATCGAGAACGGTCGCGTCACGAAGCAGGAGGTGCTGTTCAAGGGCATCGGCCGCATCCGCGACGTCGTCGCCGGGCCGGACGGGCTCGTCTACCTGGCGATGAACACCCCCGACCGCGTAGTGAGACTGGTGCCGGCCGGCCAGTAGAACCCCGAAGGCCGACAAACGCCATCACGGGGGTCCTAGGGGGCGAAGCCCCCTAGATCAAGAACGCAAACGTGAGCGCGCCTCTTCGACGATCCAGATTGGAGAGCCGAGCGCGGGTGCTGAGCGCTCCGCACCCCCTCAGGCGGCGTCGCTGCTGACCCGGTTGCGGCCTCGGGCCTTCGACTGGTAGCAGGCGGCGTCGGCGTTCGCCAGCAGCGCGTCGGGGTCCACGGGCCAGGACGCGCTGAAGGCCACGCCGACGCTCACGGTGACCGCCACCTGGCGCTGGGCTTCGCTCGCGGCGAAGCGGCGCTCGCTGACGGCGAAGCGGATGCGCTCGCCGAGCACGGGCGCCTCGCCCGCCCGCGTGTGCGGCATCAGCACCACGAACTCCTCGCCGCCCCAGCGGAACAGCAGGTCGGTCTCGCGGATGAGGCCGCGCAGCCGCGCCGAGAGCTGCTGCAGTACGCGGTCGCCGGTTTCGTGGCCGTGGTGATCGTTGATGTCCTTGAAGTGGTCGATGTCGACGAAGACGATCGCGACGCCCTGGCCGAGCCGGCGCGCGCGCTCCACCTCGCGCGGGAAGAGCTCGTAGAACGCCCGGCGGTTGAAGCAGCCCGTAAGGCTCTCGCGGCGCGACAGGCTGCGCTGCCGCTCGCCCATCCGCGCCAGCACGGTGGAGAAGGCGCCGGCGGCGACCGTCAGCGAGGCCACCAGCACGCCCAGGTAGAACTGCATCTCGCGCACGCGCTCGGCGACGAGCTGCCCGCTGCGCGTGCGCGCCAGCGGGTCGAGCTCGAGCGACTCGTTGAGCATCCAGATACCGACGAACACGAGCACCGCGATCAGCCCGAACGTGGTCGCGGCCAAGAGCGCCGCGCGCGTGTAGGTCACCTCGTAGCGCGGCGGCGACGCGAACTGACGGTCGATCCAGTTGCGCGCGCGCGGGCCGAGGAAGTGCAGGATCGGCGCCACGATCAAGAGCGCCTGCAGGAAGTCGCCGATCACCCAGCCGCGCCAGACGCTGAGGCCGCGCGTGGTGTCGAGGCCGCGCGCGTCGTTCCAGAGCAGCACCGCGAGCGACGCGGTGATCGGCGCGATCAGGCACACCAGGAAGTAGCGGCCCCAGTCGCGCGCGCGGCGCAGGTCGGGGCTGATGTTGAGCGTGACCATCGAGCCCCAGAAGATCAGCAGCTCGAGGGCGCCGGCGAGCGCGAAGAGGAGGGCGCTCCAGGGCGGCAGGCCGCTCACCAGGGCGCCCGCCAGGTTGGCGGTGTAGGCGGGCACGAGCCCCCAGGTCGGCCCGAGCCAGATCGCGGCCAAGAGGCTCACCACGAACGGCGGGTAGATGGTGACGGGCACCTCGAACGGCCCGAGCCGCAGCGGGAGCGCGTTCCAGTCCTGCGTCACGTTGAGGATGCCGGTGACCGTCGCGATCGCCAAGAGCGCGAAGGCGACGAGCGCGATGCGCCGCATGCCGGGGCTTCGCGTGACCTCGGCGAGCCGCGACAGGTGCCACCAGGAGGGGCCCTGGTACTCGTCGTCGATCGAGGGCAAGCCCTGGGCGTGCTGTTCGGACATCGACTGGCCTGGCGAGGTCACCCGTAACCTAAGCGGGCCCGAGCGCTCGCGTCAAGCCCGCGCGCGGCGCGCGTCCGTGTTTGACAACGGCCGCCTGGCTCCGTACCTTTCGCGTCGGCATGACGACGACCGAGACCGTCGCTGCGGTGGTGAAGGTGCTGGCGCCCTACATCGGCGACACCATGGCCCGCTCGGCGACCGAAGCGCACTGCCAGAAGCTGGGCATCGCGGCCGCGAACTCGGTGAGCCCCGACCAGCTCGACTCCCTGCTCGGCAAGCTCGGCGGCGGCCTCAACATCTTCCTCGGCCGGGAGAAGTCCGCGGCCGTGATCGGCGAGGTGCGCAAGACGCTCGGCGCGCCGGGGGCGGCTCCGTGACCGGCGCGGCGCGCTTCGCCTGGTTCGTGGTCGGGCTGGCGGTGGCGCTCTACGTGGGCTGGGCGTTCGCCCCGGACAGCGCGTTCTACACGCAGCTGCTGAACGGACACCGGCTGCTCGGGATCGCGTCGCTGCTCAAGATCGCCTGCCTGCTGGCCGGCGCCGTGTGGGCCTTCGCGTGCCGGGACCTGCTGGAGGCCGGCAACCCGGCCCGGCCCGCCTGGTTCCTGCTCTCGCTTGGCCTGCTGTCGATGCTCGCGGGACAGCTTTGCCTGGCGCCCTTCCAGATCGTCTCCGGTGAAACACCCTTCCCGGGGCCCGGCGACATCTTCTACCTGCTTGCCTACCCGTTCCTGATCTCGGCGCTCTTCGTGTTCCTGAACGCCTACCGCGAAGCCGGCCTCCCGCTCGGGCCCGCCTTCGAGCGCGTGCTGCTGAGTGCGGCCGTGGCCGTGCTCGCGGCGTTCATCCTGCGGCCCGTAGCCGCGACCCCGGGCCCGCTGCTCGATCGGATCCTGACGATCGCATATCCCGCGCTCGACCTCGTGCTGCTGGTGCCGCTGGTGCTGCTGCTGCGCATGGCGCTGCGGCTGCGGGGCGGGCACGCGGGCGAGGTGTGGCTGCTGCTGCTCACCGGCTTCGTCTTCATGTGCGCGGGCGACATCTGCTTCGCCTACTTCCAGTCGCTCGGCGAGGAGCACCTCGACCCGTTCGTCCACGCCACCTTCATCCTCGCCTACGCTCTCGTGGCGGGCGGGGCGCACCGCCAGCTTCGCATCCTCAGATCCTGAGACGGTCGCGTGGCCGAGCCGGACGACGGGCGGGTGGCGGTGTTCGACGCGCGGGGCCGGCCCGCGGGCGCCCTGCCGCGCGCCGAGGCCTGGCGCTCCGGCCTGGCGATCGGCGCGGTGAACCTGCTGCTGGTCAACGCGCGCGGAGAGCTGCTGCTGCAGAAGCGGCCGGCGGACAAGGAGAACGGCGGCCGCTGGGACAAGTCGGTGGGCGGCCACGTCGACGAGGGCGAGGATTTCGACGCGACCGCCGTGCGCGAGGCCGGCGAGGAGCTGTTCTCGGACGGCCGGTCGCCGCGGGTGCGTCTCGCGCGAGACGCGGCCGACCTCGAGCGCCTGCTCGCTTCGGCCGACCTGGAGCGCGACGTGGTGTTCCGCCGCGAGGCGCTGCAGCTCAACCTGCGCGACGTGCGCCTCGCACCCGAGGGCGGGCTGCGCAATGTCGTCTACCACGTCGCGAGCTACCTCGGTCGCACCGACCTGGCGATCGACGCCTTCAACGCGCCGGCGGCGGAGATCGCCGGGCTGCGCTACGCGGCGGCCGCGGAGGTGGACGCGCTGCTCGTGGCGGGCGAGCTTGCGCCCAACATGGGCTTCTTGTGGCTCACCCACGCGCGGGCGTTGCTCGAGCTCGCGGAAAGGCGGGCGTGATCTCCTGGCCGGAGCTGGGACGGGCGCTCGCGGGCTACGCGCCTCGATCGGTGGCGGGCTCGGGCAAGCGCGCGGCGGTGGCGCTCGTGCTTCGCGACGGCGCGACCGGCCCGGGGCTCGAGCTCTTGTTCATCCGCCGCGCCGAAGCCGAGCGCGACCCGTGGTCGGGGCAGATCGGCTTCCCGGGCGGCCGCTCCGAGCCGGGCGACGCCTCCGCGGAGGCCACGGCCGAGCGCGAGACGTTAGAGGAGACCGGGCTCGACCTCGCGCGCGAGGCCGAGCGGCTCGGGGCGCTCGACGACGTGCAGGCGATGGCGCGCGGCCGGCCGGTGGACCTCGTGATCGCGCCGCGCGTGTTCCGGCTGACGCGGCGCCTCGACGGCGCGACGAGCCTGGAGGTCGTGAGCCTGCACTGGCTGCCGCTCGACGCGCTCGTCTCCCCCGCCTCGCGCTCGAGCTTCGAGTACACGCACGAAGGCAGCGTGCTGCAGCTGCCGTGCCTGCGGCTCGAAGGGCTCGTGATCTGGGGCCTCACCTACAGGATGTTCGAGAGCCTGGGGTCGATCCTCGCGCCTCAGGCCTGAAGGCCAGAGCCACGCTTGAACGCCGCGCGGGACGGGTGCTAGCGTCCCCACGATGCCCGACCTGGTGCGCCTGGTGCGCGAGCCGATAGACATCGCGTCGCTCTCGCAGGCGACGCCTGCTGACGGTGCCCTCTGCCTGTTCGTGGGCGTCGTCCGCAACGAGAACCGCGGGCGCTCCGTCGTGCGTCTCGAGTACCAGGCCTACGAGGAGATGGCGCTGCCGCTGATGCAGCGGATCGCCCGCGAGACGCGCGAGCGCTTTCCGGTGACCGCGGTGCGGCTCGTCCACCGGCTCGGCTCGCTCGAGATCGGCGAGGCGAGTGTCGCGGTGGCGGTCGCGTCGCCGCATCGCGCCGAGGCGTTCGCCGCCTGCCGTTTCGCGATCGACACGCTCAAGGCGCAGGTGCCGATCTGGAAGAAGGAACTCTACGCCGACGGCTCGGCCTGGCTCGACGAAGCGGCTCGCTGACGCGCGGTTCAGCGCTTCCGGCGCGCGCGCGGACGGCGCGGCCCCGCGGCCGGCTCGCGCCGTCCGGCCAGCGGCGCCGGCAACGTGCCGAGCGCCAGGATCCGCTCGCACTCGTCCGGCGGCACGGGCGGGCTCCACAGGAAGCCCTGCACCTCGTCGCAGCCGAGCGAGCGCAAGAGCGCGACCTGCGCCTCGCTCTCGATGCCCTGGGCCACCACGCGCAGCCCGAGGCTGTGGGCCACCGCGATCACCCCGGTCACGACCGAGGCGTCGTCGGCGTCGCTCGTGGCGCCGCGCACGAACGACAGGTCGATCTTGAGCGTGTCGACCGGGAGCTGGCGCAGGCGGGCGAGCGAGGTGAAGCCGGTCCCGAAGCCGTCGATCGCGAGGTGGACCCCGACCGCGCGCAGCTCGCGCAACGTCGCGACCGTGCGCGACAGGTCGCGCATCGCGTAGCCCTCGGGGATTTCGAGCTGCAGGGCGTCGGGGGCGAGCCCGCTCGCCGCGAGCGCCTTCTCGACGTGCACCACGAGCTCCTCCTGCTGCAGCTCGTGCGCCGACAGGTTGACCATCAGCCGCAGCCCGCGCGTGCCGCGCCGTTGCCACTCGCGCGCCTGAGCGCAGGCGGTTTCGAGTACCCACGGCCCCACCGCCAGCATGACGTCGCTCGCGTCCGCGAGCGCCATGAAGTCGCGCGGCGTGGCGACACCGTGTTCCGGCCTCATCCAGCGCAGGAGCGCCTCGACCCCCGTCACGCGGCCGGTGGCGAGCTGCAGGCAAGGCTGGTAGTGGAGCGTCAGCTCCTGCCTGTCGAGCGCCTTGCGCATGTCGTCCTCGAGCGAGCGCCGCTCGAGCGCCTTCTCCGTCATCGCCGCGGAGAAGAGCTGGAAGTTGTCCCGGCCCCGCTCCTTGGCCCGGTACATGGCGGTGTCGGCGCTCCTCAGCAGCGCCTCGACTTCCTCGCCGTCCTCGGGATAGAGGCTGATCCCCGCGCTCGCGGTCACGCTCAGCTCCCGGCCCGCGACGCGGAACGGCTCGCGCAGCGAGTCGCTCAGCTTGCGGGAGATCGCCGCCAGGTCCTCGGCGTAGTGGATGCCGGGCAGCAGCAGCGTGAACTCGTCGCCCCCGAGCCGCGCCACCGTGTCGCCCTCGCGCACGCAGGCCAGGAGCCGCTCCGCGACCGCGCACAGCAGCTCGTCGCCCGCGGTCTGGCCCAGCGCGTCGTTCACCTGCTTGAAGCGGTCGAGGTCGATGAAGAAGAGCGCTACGCGGTGGCGATAGCGGTGCGCCTGGGCCAGGGCGATCTCGAGCCGGTCCTCGAACAGGCGCCGGTTGGGAAGCCCCGTGAGCGTGTCGTGGTGCGCGAGCGCGCGCAGCCTTTCGCCGAGCTCGCGCTCGGCCGAGACGTCGTCGAGCGAGACAGCGAGCTGGCCCGCGCCGAGCGGCGTCACGCGCAGCGCGACCGGCACGTGGACGCCGTCGTGGCGCCGCAGCGCCGCCTCGCCGCTCCACGTCTCGCCTGCCCGCGCCCGCGACAGCCCCTCGCGCTCGACGCGCTCGGCCTCCGGGGCGTCGAGCAGCTCGCCCCAGGAGCGGCCTACGAGCTCGTCGGGCGAGCGGTGGGCGAGCAGCCGCGCGCAGGCCTCGTTGGCGAAGGTCACGCGCCCGTCGGGCGCGAGGATGGCCAGGCCGTGGGGCGCTGCCGCGAGCAGGCTCAGCGCCTCGTCCAGACGAAGTCCGGATACGACGCCCTGCTTGAGGCTCACGACCGGCGAGGGTACAACAGCCGGGGCTCATACGGGACGCACTGACCTGAACTCCGGACCGGACCTGGGGGGCTCCCAAGCCGCCCCCCAGACCCCCTGCTTCGCTCAGCCCCCGATCTGGAACATCGCGCGCGTGCGCGTCGACAGGCCCTCGTCGAGACGGTGGCCCGTCGGCTTGCCGGCGACGGCCCGCAGCAGGATCTCCTCGACGGCCGGCTGGCCGCGGCCCGCGCGCAGCGCCTGCTTCACGTCGAGCTCGTCGTCGTTCAGCAGGCACAGATGGAACTTCCCGTCGGCCGTCAGCCGCATGCGGTTGCAGGAGCCGCAGTAGGGCTCGCTCACGGGCGAGATGAAGCCGACGACGCCGGCTGCTCCGGCAAAGCGGTAGTTGCGCGCTTCGTCCGCGGCGCTCGCGCGCGGCAGCTCCTCGAGCGGGCCGAGCCCGGCCTCGATCCGCGCCCGCGTCTCGGCCGTAGGCACGAACTGCGAGAGCGCCACGTGCGCCGTCTCGCCCCCGCCAAGCGGCATCAGCTCGATGAAGCGCACGTGCCAGTCGGAGTCCTTCGCGCGCCTCGCCAGGTCCACGACGTCCATGTCGTTGTAGTCGCGCGTCACGGTGCAGTTGATCTTGATCGGCACGAGCCCCGCTTCCTCGGCCGCGGCGATCCCCGCCTCCATCTCCTCGAGCGAGGCGAAACGCATCAGCTTCTTGAGCCTGTCGGGGTGGAGCGTGTCCACGTGGATGTTGAGCCGCGTGAGCCCCGCCTGCCGCAGCGGGCGCGCGAGCCGCGGCAGCAGGATCCCGTTGGTCGTCATCGCCAGGCCCTCGACCCCGGGGACGCGCGCGATCCGCTCGGTGATCTCGACGATCTCGGGCCGCAGCGTGGGCTCGCCTCCCGTGAGCCGGAACTTCCGGAAGCCGACGGCCACGGCGGCGCGCGCCACGGCCTCGATCTCCGCAGCGCTCAAGAGCTCCGGCGACGGGACGAAGCTCAGCCCGCGCAGCGGCATGCAGTAGACGCAGCGCAGGTTGCAGTGGTCGATCAGGGAGATCCGCAGGTAGTCGATCTCCCGTCCGAAGCGGTCGCGCGGCACGTGGTTCTCCGGAAAGCTCGATTCTATCAGCGTGGGCGGAGCTGGGTATGGCTCTTCAAGGGGGATCCTGGAAGGGGCACGATTCGCCTGCGTTCATGTTCTGGGGGGTGCTGCGCACCCCCCAGACCCCCCGGGTTGCCTTACCTCCCGATGCCTGTCCTCCCGTTGCGTGTCCTTCCATTGCCTGTTATCCATCCTCATGCGGGTTCGGGTCCGTCTCTTTGCTTCGTTGCGTGACGTCGCCGGCGAGGCCGCGGCCGAGCTCGAGCTTGAGCCGGGCGCCACCGCCGAGGATGCGTGGCGCTCGCTCGTCGCCCGGCACCCCGCGCTCGAGGCGCGCCGGGCCAGCCTGGCCGCGGCGGTCAACCGCAGCTACCGCGGGTTCGACGCGGTGCTCGAGGACGGCGACGAGGTCGCGTTCATCCCGCCGGTCTCTGGCGGCTGAACGGTCTACTCCGACGGTGCGGCATGTAACCTTTGCGCGCCTGGGTGTAATAAGGACACGTGAGCGGCGATCCCATGGGCAGGAGCGACGGGGCGCTGCTCGAGGCAACCCTCGCCGGCGACGAGGCGGCTTTCCTCGAGATCTACCGCCGGCACCGGGACCGGATCTACCGCTTCGCCTACCGCATGACGGGCTCGCCGGAGGCGGCGGCCGACGTCACGCATAGCTGCTTCGTCGGGCTGCTCGAGGTGCCGTCGCGCTACGACGCCCAACGCGCGAGCCTCGGAACCTACCTGTGCGCCGCCGCCCGTAACCTGAGCCTGCGCCACGCCAGCCGCGCCTGGCGCGAGCGACCCGTCGCGGACCTGGCGGAGCGGCAGCCGGCGCCAGGGCCGAGCCCGCTCGAGTCGCTGCTGGAGGACGAGCGGGCCCGCGTGGTTCGGGAAGCGCTCGCGACGCTCGCTCCGCTGCACCGCGAGGTTCTGATCCTCGCCGAGTACGAGGACCTCGACCTCGCCGTGATCGCCCTGGTCGTGGGTGCGCAGGTGGGCGCCGTCAAGGTCCGGCTGCACCGCGCCCGCAGGAAGCTGCGCGCGACTCTCGAGATCCACATGCGCAGCGGGATGCTGCTGGTCGAGTGAGGACGCGATGAAACAGGATCTGAAGCCAATCGAAGAAGACGGGCCGGAGCGGGACGAGCTGCGCGCGCTGCTGCGTCGCTGGCGCGCCCCACAGGCGCCGCCCGAGATCGAGGACGCGCTGCAACGGGAGTTCCGTCGGCGCCGCGCGCGCCGTCGGCCGGTGTTGTGGGTCCCGCTGGCGGCGGCCGCGGCGCTGATCGTGGCGTGGCTGGTGCGTCCTGCGAATCTGCCGTTCTCGACCACCTCGCCGAAAGCGCCAGTCGTGCCGGTCTCCTCGCCTGCTCCGCCTCTCCGGACGGCCGAGCCTGACCGCAGCTCGGGCGCGACGCCGGCGGTCGCGGAGCCGGGTCGCGCCCGGCGACGGTCGACCCCCTGGCCGAAGCAGCCTCAGGTCGTCGTCGAGCCCGACCAAGCCGCGCTGCTGGCCGAGCTCGGCCGCACGCTGTCGAGGACGCGTCAGGCCATTCCCGGGACGGCGATACCGCAGATGCCGGAAGTCGAAGTGCCCCGCTACCTCGAAGAGTGGCAGACCGTGACAGGCGAGTGGCCGTTGGTCCAACAGTCCGATGCAATGGGTGGGAGGTGACGGAATGAGGAAGACGATCGCGATCGGCCTGTCGGCGGCGCTGCTCGCCGCCGGCTCGGGAGCGGCGGCACAGGAAGCGGCGGCGAAGGCGCCGGAAGCGGAGAAGGCGCCCGGACGGCGGCTGCGCGTCCAGTTCCAGGAGACGCGGCAACAGGGTGAAGCCGCCACGGCGAGCAGGCCGTGGAGTGTGCTGCTTCATGCCGACGCGAACCGCGCGTTCCTGTTCATCGGCACGCAGGCCCCCATCACCGTGAACGAGAAGGGCGTGCCGACGACCATCTTCAAGAACGTCGGGGTCACGGCCCAGGTGACGGTGACGACCCTGCCCGACGGGCGCTACGCAGTCGACGGCTGGTTCGAGGCGAGCCAACGCCGGCGCTTGGCGTTGGGAGCGGGGGAGGCTCCCCTCACGGGCGGCAACCCGATCCTCCAGGCCGTGCAAGCACAGACCAGGGTGACGCTGCGCGAGGGCGAGACGGTTCCCGTCGCGAGTGCCGTCGACCCCGTGACCGGGGAGCTGGTGCGGATCGATCTCGCGCTCGCCGCAGCGCCCGTTCCGAAGGCGTCCGCCTCGGCGGAGAGCGGGGACGCGCGGCTTCGCGCCCGACTCATGCTCGTCCGCCGGCAGGGAGCGACGATCCTCGCCCGCCGGCCGTACTCGGTGACGCTGCAAGCCGGCGGCAAGGAGGGAGTCAAGGTGTTCAGCGGCAGCATGCTGCCCGTTCAGACGAAGGCCGGGGCAGAGACCACCGTGGCCCTCAAGAACGTGGGCGCGGGACTGCAGCTGAAGGCGAGCCGGATCGCGGACGGGCGCTACCGCCTGGACGTGAATTTCAGCGACGGGGTGCTGGCGGCCGGGGAAGATGCGCCCCAGCTCCGCGTGTTCAACAGCGAGTGCCAGATCTTCGCCCACGAGGGCGAGACGATGACGATCGCGTCGGCTGTCGACCCGCAGACGGGCGATGTGGTCGAGGCCGAGTTGACGATCGAGGTCGTCAAGTAGCGGAAAGCCCGAGGAGCGAGAGGCGCAGCCGTGCCGTGCCCTCGCGGCAGTGGGCGAGGTCGCCCGATACGGCACCGGCGCCCAGGTCCACGATCGCTCGAGCTGCGAGCAGCAGGCGCAGCAGCGCTCGCTGCAGCAGGGTGCCTGCGCGATGATCTACTCCGACGCCAGCCGATAGCCAACGCCGCGCACGGTGAGCAGCAGCCGCGGGTGGCGCGCGTCCTCCTCGAGATAGCGGCGCAGCCGCATCACGAAGTTGTCGACCGCGCGCGTCTCGGTGTCGGGGTCGAGGTTCCACACCTTCTCGAGGATCTCGGCCTTGGTCACCACGTGCCCGCGCCGCTCGACGAGCAGCTTCAGCAGCATCGCCTCGAGCAGCGTGAGCCGCACCAGCCCGTCCGTCCGGCGCAGCTCGAAGTTCGCGAAGTCGACGACGGCCGCGCCGACGCGCGTCGTGTCCCCGAGCGAGCCGCGCGCCCAGTCGCGGCGGCGGATCAGGCCGCGGACGCGCGCCAGCAGGACCGGAAGGTCGAAGGGCTTTGCCAGGTAGTCGTCGGCTCCCGCCTCGAGCCCCTCCACGATGTCCTCCGGCATGCTCTTGGCCGTGAGCATCAGCACCGGGGTGAAGACGCCGGCCTGACGCATGCGATCGACCACCTGGAAGCCGTCGAGCCCCGGCAGCATGACGTCGAGCACGATCAGGTCGAAGACCGGCAGCGGCGGCGCTTCGGGCGCCGGCACCAGCCTCTCGAGCGCGCGCAGCCCGTCGCCGATCGTCTCGACCGCGTAGCCGTCGAGCTCGAGGTTGAAGCGGATTCCCTGGGCGAG
>DATBSL010000277.1:0-19321 GCA_036559805.1 Vicinamibacteria bacterium | reverse complement strand
ACGGGCACGCGGTAGTCGCGCTCGCCGTGCAGCACGAGCATCGGCGTCTTGAAGGCCGACGCGTAGCGGTTCGGGCTCCAACGCTCGATGTTGGCGAGGTTGGTGTGGGCATAGCCGCCGTAGGAGTGGTGGCGGCCCCAGGTCGCGTCCGACGCCCACTGTCCCATGAGGTCGTAGACGCCCGCGTGCGTCACGAGCGCCTTGAAGCGGTCGGTGTGGCCGGCGATCCAGTCGACCATGAAGCCGCCGTACGAGCCGCCCGCCGCCGCCATTCGCGCGGGGTCGGCGAGCCCCTGCGCGACGAGCGCGTCGGTCGCGCCCATCACGTCGCTGAACGGCTTGTCGGGGTGCGCGCCGAGGATCGACTCGACGAACGGCTGGCCGAAGCTCGAAGAGCCGTGGAAGTTGACCATCGCGACCACGTAGCCGGGCGCCGCGAAGGCCTGCGCGCTCCAGCGGAAGTGGAACGTGTCCCCGAAGGTCCCGACCGGTCCGCCGTGGATGAGTTGAACGAGCGGGTAGCGGCGCCCCTGCTGGTAGCCCGGCGGGAGCACCACGAACATCTGCACGTCGTCGCCGCCCGCGCCCTTGAAGGTCAGCTCCTTCACCTCGCCGAGCTCCAGCGCGGCCATGCGCGCGTCGTTGACGCTCGTGAGGTGCTTGAAGCCCGATCCGTCGAGCGCTACGGAAGCGAGCTCGGGCGGGCGCGAGAGCGTGTGGTGCTGGAACACCACGGTTCCCGCAGGCGTCACCTCGGCGCCGGCCGTCGTGCCGCCGTGGAAGATCTCGCGCGGCCTGCCGCCGGCCAGGGGCAGCGCGTAGACGTTCACG
Organism: Vicinamibacteria bacterium; assembly: GCA_036559805.1. Taxonomy (GTDB): domain Bacteria; phylum Acidobacteriota; class Vicinamibacteria; order Fen-336; family Fen-336; genus DATBSL01. The sequence continues at coordinate 18,490 of DATBSL010000277.1, read as the reverse complement.
CGCGCGCGCACCTCGGCGTGGAAGACGAGCTGCGTGCCGTCCGGCGTGAAGGTCCAGCCGGAGGCCGAGTTGTCCCAGCCCTCGGTCAGGACCGTTGTCTTCCCGCTCGCGAGATCGAGGAGCGCCAGGCGGTCGTAGTCCGGCCAGCCGTCGGCTTTCTGCTGGCGGCCGTAGGCGAGCGTCCGGCCGTCCGGGCTGAATACGGGGCCGCTGTCGTCGGCCGGGTTGTCGGGCGTCAGGTTGCGCACCGGGCCGCCCGACGTCGAGACCGCGAAGAGATCGCTGTCGAGCGTCGTGTGCGGCGCGTCGGTGTCGTTCGCGGCGAACACGACGGTCGCGCCGTCGGGGCTCACGTCGAAGTCGCCGGCGCCGTCCTGCAGGCCGAAGTAGCGCTTCGAGCCGGGAAGCAGGTCGGTGACCGCCTTTGTCTCGAGGTCCACGACGAAGAGGTGCGGGTACTCCTCGTCCATCAGGAAGCGGTCCCAGAAGCGGTAGAGCCGGCTTTCCGTGGCCCGCGCCTTGACCTTCGACTTCTCGCGCGCGTCGAGGGCCTTCTTCGTCTCGGCCGGGGACTCGGCCCCCGCAACGACGTGGGCCACGAAAACGATGCGTTTGCCGTCGGGCAGCCACCTCGGGCTCGCGACCGACGTGGGCATGTCGGTCATGCGCTCGGCCTCGCCGCCGCCCACGGGCAGCACGTAGAGCTGCGCCGCCGTGTCGGCGTCACGGCGCGAGACGAAGGCGATCCGCGTGCCGTCGGGGCTCCAGGCTGCGGCGCTGTCGGAGGCCTTGCTGGCCGTCAGCCGGCGCGCGGGGCCGCCGCTCGCGCTCGTCGCCCAGATGTCGGCGTTTCCGCGGTTCTCGTCCATGTCGTAGCTGGTCACGGTGAAGGCGATCTGGCTGCCGTCGGGCGACAGCGCCGGGCTGCCGACGCGCTGGATCGCCCAGAGGTCGTCGACGGTCAGCGGCCGGCGGGACGCCTGCGCGGCGGCCTCGGGCGCCGGCGCGGCGGCGAGGCTGAGTGCGAGGGCGGCCGCGAAGGCGGGCCGGGCGGCGCGGCGGAGTGGCGTGAAGGCTCGGGCCATGTCCTGTCTCCTCGTGGCGTGGACTTTCGAAGGGTGGCGAGCACGCGCTCGAAGTCCGCGGGCGGCGGACAGTCTACCCCGACGGGTTCGCCCGTCACGGGGTGGGCGAACGCGAGCCGCGCCGCGTGCAGCATCGGACGGCGCGCGAGCGCGCCGCCGCCGCGCGCGCGGCCGTAGACGGCGTCGCCCAGGATCGGCAGCCCGAGGTGCTCGAGGTGCACGCGCACCTGGTGCTGGCGGCCCGTCTCCAACGTCAGCTCGAGCAGCGAGGCGCCGGCGAAGCGCTCGCGCAGCCGGAAGTGCGTGCGCGCGTCCCTGGCTGCCTCGCCCTCGTGCGCGACGCCGCGTCGCCCCGACAGCCACGCGTCGCGCACGGGCGCGTCGATCGTGCCCGACTCGGCGGCCGGGTGGCCCGCGACGATCGCCAGGTAGCGCCGCTCTATGCGGTGGTTGCGGAACGACCGGATCAGACCGGCACGCGCGTCGCGCGACAGCGCAAAGGCGAGGGCGCCCGACGTGTCGCGGTCGAGGCGGTGCACCCGCTCGGCGAAGCCGACCCGCGGCTTCAGGCGCTGGGCGTAGTCCTTCACGCGGCCGAGGGCCGTGTCCTCGCCCTCGCCCGGGGCCGTCGGCACGCTCAGCAGCCCCGCCGGTTTGTCGACGATCAGCACGTGCTCGTCCTCGTAGAGCACGGGCAGCGTGCAGCGCGCCCGCGGCAGCGCCCTGCGGTTCGGGTCGAAGGCGACGCTGGCCGTCTCGGGGACGTCGCGGCCGGCCTCGCGGACGAGCTCGCTCCCGACGCTCACCTGGCCCTTTTCGATCACGTCCCGCGCCTTGCGGCGCGACAGGTCCGGGTAGCGTTTGATCAGCAGCAGGTCGAGGCGCATGCGCGAAGGCCTAGTGTAGACTCTCGCTCCGCCGCCCATCCATCGGAGGCCCGAGATGCTCGCGTCGCTCACCTTGCCCTTGCTGCTGCTGCTCGCTCCGCAGGAGCCGCGGCCGACCCGCCCCGAAGAGCCGCAGCTGCGCGCTGCCCAGGCGCGGCCGGCGGACCGGGCCGCCGACAAGCCCGCCGAGAAAGACGCGGAGAAGGACGGGAAAGGCGACGCGAAGGCCGAAAAGGAAGAGCCGCCCGTCGTCACCAAGCACGAGCTCAAGCTCGCGGGCGGCCGCGCGCTCCGCTACAGCGTCACGACCGGGCTCATGCCGCTCAAGAACGACGCGGGCGACGTCGAGGCGCGCGTCTTCTTCATGGCGTACACGCTCGACCGCAGCGGCGGTCCCGAGACGCGGCCGCTCATGTTCTCGTTCAACGGCGGCCCGGGCTCGTCGTCGGTGTGGCTGCACCTCGGGGCGCTCGGTCCGAAGCGCGTCAAGATGCGCGAGGACGGCGCCATGCCACAGCCGCCCTACCGGCTGGTCGACAACGACCACACCTGGCTCGACGAGACGGACCTCGTGTTCATCGACCCGGTCGGGACCGGCTACAGCCGGCCGGCGAAGCCCGAGCTGGGCCGCAAGTTCTGGGGCGTGCAGGGCGACATCGAGTCGGTGGGGGAGTTCATCCGCCTCTACCTGACCCGCCACGAGCGCTGGGGCTCGCCGCTCTTCCTGGTGGGCGAGAGCTACGGCACGACGCGCGCGGCCGGCCTCGCGGGCCACCTCGTCGACCGCGGCATCGCCTTCAACGGCATCCTGCTGGTGTCGTCGATCCTCAACTTCCAGACAGCACGCTTCACGCAGGGCAACGACCTGCCGTATCCGCTCTTCCTGCCGACCTACGCCGCGACCGCCTGGTACCACAAGAAGCTGCCCGCCGACCTGCAGTCGAAGCCGCTCGCCGACTTCCTGCGCGAGGTGACGGCGTTCGCCGGCGGCGACTACCCGAGCGCGCTCACGAAAGGCGACCGGTTGAGCCCGGCCGAGCGGCAGGAGATCGCGAAGCGCCTGGCGCGCTACACCGGGCTCTCCGAGACGTACGTGGACGAGGCGGACCTGCGCATCGAGATCCAGCGCTTCTGCAAGGAGCTGCTGCGGCGCGAGCGGCACACCGTCGGCCGGCTCGACTCGCGCTTCAAGGGCACCGACGAGAGCGGTGTCAGCGAGCGGCCCGAGTTCGACCCGTCGATGACGGCGATCCGCCCGCCCTACACCGCGGCCTTCAACGACTACGTGCGCCGCGGGCTCGGCTACAAGTCCGACACCGTCTACCACATCCTCGGCGGCGGGATCGGCACGCCGTGGGACTTCGGCTCGGGCAACGGCTTCGCCGACACCTCGGACGCGCTGCGCAGCGCCTTCGCGAAGAACCCCGACATGAAGGTGTTCGTGGCGAGCGGCTACTACGACCTGGCGACGCCCTACTTCGCGACCGAGTACACCCTCACCCACATGGGCCTGGACGCCGCCCAGCGCGCTCGCGTCAGCACGTCCTACTACGAAGCGGGCCACATGATGTACATCCACGAGGGAGAGCTCGCCCGCCTGAAGCAGGACGTCGCCAAGTTCCTGGCAACGGCGCTCGCCAGGCAGTAGCGCGCCTACTCCTTCAGTCCCCGTTGGTCGTCCCACGCCGCGGGATCCTGCCCGAAGTACTCCGACAGGATCGCGTACACCTCGCGGTGGCGGCGGCGCACGACCTGCGGGATCTCGAAGAACGCCTCGACGGCCACGCCCAGGAACTCGACGGGGTCGTGGGCGCCGTAGTCGTCGAAAGCCGAGCGGCCGTGGCGCAGGTGCTCCATCTCCCTTTCCGCGACCTGCGTCCACTCCTTCGCGCGCGCTCCGGAGAGGCCGATCGGGATGCCGTCGAAGTGCGTCTGGTCGACGTCGAGCATGTGCGTGAACTCGTGGATCCCGACGTGATAGCCGTCGTCGGGGATCTCGAAGCTCTCCTCGAGAGACGGTGCCGAGAGGATCACCGTGCCCTCCGAGTGCGCTCGACCCGCGTCATCCGCTGGCTCAGGTTCGTCGTCGTCGGGGGTGTCGGGCTCAGGCTCGTCATCGCCCGCCGCGTTGGGCTCAGATTCGTCATCGTCCGACGCCGTTCGATCGCGGGCGAACGCGTAGTCGCGGTCGAAGTCGTCGGGGTAGAGCAGCACCTCGCTCACCTGATTCCATTCGTAGTCGGGCCAGCCGAGGCTGAGCGTGACCGCCGACGCTGCCACCAGAAGGCGCAGCTCGCCCGTCGCTTCGACGCCGATGCCGGTGATCCGCGTCTCGGCGAGGAACAGCCGCACGTCGTCCTCGAAGCGCGCGCGCCAGCTGGCGTCCATCCGGTTGTAGTGGTCGTAGCGCTGGAGCAGGAGCTCGCGCCAGCGCTCCGGGAACTCCCGGCACAGGGCGTCGCGTCGCCTGCGCGCGCGCCTGCGCGCGCGCTCCACCAGCACGAGACCCATGAGCGCGCCGGCCGCGAAGCCTGCGAGCGCCCCCCAGTAGCCTCCGAGGAGACCACCCAGCACGGCGGCGACGCCGGCCGCGCTCGAGCCAAGGACACGCGCCCAGCGCATGTCGCCCGGGCGTTCGGCCCTCAAGCGCCGGCGGGCTCGCCGGCGTGGCGCGCGAGCAGGCGCGCCAGCACGCGCGCGTCGACGTTTGCCCCGGTCAGGATCGCGACGATCGGCCCGCGCGCGGGAGCGGCCAGCTTCCCAGAGCGGACCGCCGCGACGCCGACGGCCGCCGAAGCCTCGGCCACGACCTGGTCGCGCGCCAGGAGCGCGACCATCGCCTCTTCGATCTCGGGCTCGCTCACGGCGACGACCTCGTCCACCAGCTCGCGGTGGTCGAAGGCGATCGCGCCGATCCCGCCCGCAAGCCCGTCCGCCAGCGTCGGGCCGGCCGGATAGGTGAGGAGCGCCCGGCCGAGGCGGAGCGATTCCGCGAAGGCGGGCGACGCCTCGGGCTGCACCGCGACCACTCTCGTTTCCGGAGACCGGGCCTTCATCACGGTCGCGATGCCGGCGAGGAGCCCGCCGCCTCCCACCGGGACCAGCACCGCGCCGGGGGCCTCGCACTGCTCGAGGATCTCGAGCGCCATCGTCCCCTGTCCCGCGGCCGTGCGCCCGTCCTCGAAGGCGTGGACGAAGACGGCGCCCGTCGCCTTCTCGAAGGCGCGGGCCGCCTCGACGGCATCGTCGTAGGTCGCGCCCGTCTCGCGCACGTCCACCGGGAAGCGGCGCAGCTTCTCCAGCTTGGCGCGCGGGGCGGTCGTCGGGACGAAGAGCGTCGCCTGGACGTCGCCCAGGCACGCCGCGGCGAAGGCGACGCCGAGCGCGTGGTTGCCCGCCGAGGCGGCCACGACGCCGCGCCGCCGCTCGTCGGCGCCGAGCGTCGAGAGCAGGTTCGTGGCGCCCCTCACCTTGAACGACCCCGTCGGCTGCCAGCAGTCGAGCTTCAGCAGCAGCTCGCGGTCGCAGCCCGCGAGGCTCGGCCGCAGCGGCGTCGGCGGCAGCCACCGCGACACCGGCTCGCGCGCCGTCAGGACGTCCTCGAGCGTCAGCCGCGCGCCCATCGCTGACTCACGCCGACGCGCGCTGCGGCCCGGCCGAGACCAGGTCGAGGCGCGGCTCGCCGCAGTGCTCGGCGATCTGGTCGATAGCCGCGCCGCGCAGCGCGACCAGCGACGACATGTCGGTGCCCGTAGGCTGGATCGGCTCGCCGACCCAGAGCGAGATCGGGCCGGGCCGCGGCAGATCGCCGTCGCGCAGTGCCCGTCGCGTGCCGCGGAGCGCCAGCGGCACGACCGGCACGCCGGCGCGGGCCGCCGCCATGAAGGCGCCCAGCCGGAACGGGCGCAGGCCCGACGCGGCCACGAACGTGCCCTCGGGGAAGAACAGCAGGTCGCTGCCGGCGCCGAGCGCGCGCTCCACCTGGTCGGCGTCGGCCACGCTCTGGACGGCGTCCCAGCGGTCCACGGTCAGGTGCCCGCAGCGGCGCACGAAGCTCGCGACGAGCGGGTAGCCGAGCACCTCGCGCTTCGCGACGAAGAGGACGTCGCGCGGCAAGAGCGCCACGAGCGCCGGGACGTCGGCATACGAGGCGTGGTTGCACGCGAAGACGAGCGGGCCGCCGCGCGGCAGCCGCTCGAGGCCTTCGCTCTCCAGGCGGCAGCCCATCAGCCTCAGGCCGGCGCGCGTGGCGCCGCGCGCGAGCGCGAAGCCGAAGCGGCGGCTCGGCACGACCACGACGAGCGCCCACGCGGCGAGCAGCAGGGGCGCGAGTGCCATGACCAGCCAGGCGGCGTAGAGAGCGCGCGCGGCGCGCGCCGCCCACGGGCGCACGAGCTCGCCCGCCGCGGCGAGCGCCAGGCGCGCCTTCTGGCCCGGCGTCGTGCGCGCGTCGGCTCCGAGCGCGCCCGCCAGCAGCTGCTCCTTCGTGGCCGCGCGCCGCACCTTGCCGCTGGAGGTCTTGAGCACGACGCCCGGCGCGACCAGCACCACCCGGTCGGGCGGCACCTCGACCGCGGCGGCCACGCGCTCGACCACGGCCGCCTCCAGCCGGGCGCGCTCCTCGGGATCGCTCGCGCGCGTCTCGGCGACCACTACCAGCGCCTCGGTGCCGAGCGTCGCGTTCTCCACGCCGAAGGCGACGACACAGCCGCGGCGGATGCCCGGCACTTCTGCGGCGGCCTCCTCGACCTCCTGCGGGACCAGGTTGCGGCCGCCCTTGATGATCAGGTCCTTGCGCCGGCCGCAGACGTGGATCTCGCCGTCGGCGCGGTAGGCCAGGTCGCCGCTGTCGAGCCAGCCCCCCGGCAGCGTGATCGCGGCGGTCGCTTCCGGGTTGTTGTAATAGCCGCTCGTCATGGACGGCCCGCGGAACACGAGCCGGCCGACGACGCGCTCCGGCAGAAGGGCGCCCGCGTCGTCGACGATCCGGATCTCGTGCTCGGGCAGCTCGCGGCCGGACGAGACGAACTCGAGGGCACTCGCGTCGCCCTGTGTCGCGGGCTCGGCCCGGCCCTCGGCCTGGAACGCCGCGCGCGCCACGCGGTCGACGCGCGGGCCGCGGCCGATCGGGGGGAAGGCGAGCCCCACCGAGCACTCGGCGAGGCCGTAGACGGGCGTCATGGCGCCGGGGTTGAAGCCGTACGGGGCGAAGCGCCGGGCGAAGCGCTCGAGCGTCCCGGGAGCGACGGGCTCGGCGCCGTTCAAGGCCACGCGCCACGACGAGAGGTCGAGGCCCTCGATCGCCGCGTCGGCGACGCGGCGCGCGGTGAGCTCGTAGGCGAAGTTCGGCCCGACCGACAGGGTCGCGCGCCGCTCGTGAATCGCCCACAGCCAGCGCTCCGGCCGCGCGAGGAACGCGGTCGGCGGCAGGAGCGTGAGCGGCAGGCCGTTGTGCAGGCAGTTGAGCCACGCCCCGATCAGGCCCATGTCGTGGTAGAGCGGCAGCCAGCTCACGCCCACGTCGTCGGGCCGCATCTCGAGGCCGCTCGCGATCGCGCGGATGTTCGCGAGCAGGTTCGCGTGCGTCAGCAGCACGCCTTTGGGCTGGCCGGTGCTGCCGGAGGTGTACTGCACGAAGGCGGCGTCGCCCGGCTCGGCGTCGGTCGTGGCGACGCGCGCCCCCGTTGCCGCGAGCTCGTCCGCGGTCGCGACGCCGCCGAGCGTCGGCACGCCGGGCTGAAGCAGGCTCGTGACCGGCCGCGCGCGCGCGATCGTCACCAGCAGCTTGACGGAGGCGTCGGCCAGGATCGCGGACTGGCGCCGCGCGTACTCCTCCAGCCGGTCGAGCCGCAGCGGGGGGTAGATCGGGACCGGGATCGCGCGCAGCAGCAGGATGCCGAAGAACGAGCGCAGGAAGTCGAGGCCGGTCGGCAGCATGAGCGCGACGGTGTCGCCGCGCGCGATGCCGCGCTCGCGCAGGCCGCCCGCGACGGCCGCGGCCTCGTCGAACAGCCGGCCGTAGCTGACGGGCTCGTCGCCGGCGCGCTCGTCGCCTCGCAGGTAGACGTGGACGCGCTCGGGCTCGAGCTCGGCGTGGCGCAGCAGCGAGTCGCACAGGCTGCGAACGTCGGAGCCGATGGCACTCGCCGCCCCCTGGAGCGCGGCCGGAGCGGGCAGGCGCAAGGGCTCGCTCGGCGCGGCCTCGATCACCGCGCGCGCGAGGCCGGCGGCGGTGTCGACGGCGAGCGAGGCGTCGTCGAGCGGCCGCCCGAACGCGCGCTCGAGCCGCGCCAGAAGCTCGACGCGCTCGAGGCTGCCGAGCCCGACGTCACGCTCGAGCGACGCCTGCGCCGCGACCGCGCGCGCGGCGCGCACGCCGCCCGTCTCGCGCGCGAGCTGGCGCACCACGTCGAGCACGCGCTCGACGATGTCGTCGGGCAAGGCGGCCGCCGCGGCGTCCTGCGACTGGGGCATGCCTGCTCACTCTACGCCACGAAAAGACGAAGGGCGCGGGACCAGTCCCGCGCCCTCACCTTCATTCCGGAACGGCCCGGCGACACGCTACAGGCAGGCGTCCTTGGCGGCCTTGGCCACCACGAACTTCAGCCGCTTGCGGGCCGGGATCTTGATCGCCTCGCCCGTCTGGGGATTGCGGCCCATGCGGGCCTTGTAGCTGCGCACGACGAGCTTTCCGACGCCCGGGAACGTGAAGCCGTTCTTGGCTTCCTTGTAGGCCATCTGGGCCAGGGTCTCGAGAACGAGGGTGGTCTGCTTCTTGGAGATTCCCGACTTCTCCGCCACCGCCGCCACGATCTTCGACTTGGTCATCGCCTTTGCCATCGAGTTCAATCCTCCTCAGGGTCGAGCTGGCTCGCTCGCGTCTTCAATTCTGCTGGGCTTGGAACGCGGCCCCATCTAATCGCGTTTCTTCGTCTGCTGTCAAGGGCGAAGCGCATTCCGGGCGCTCCCCTCAAGGGTTTTCGCGCGTCCCTGGCTCAGGGCTCCGATTCGCCGGGAGTCGCCTCGCGGATGAGGAACGCCGTCTCGTCCGGGCGGGCGAGGCCGAGCTGCTCGCGCGCCAGCCGCTCGATCGCGCGCGGGCTGGTGCGCAGGTCGCGGATCTCGCCCGAGAGCCGCGCGTTCTCGGCGCGCAGCTCCTCGAGCTCGACGCGCAGCGACTCGACCTTGTCGCGCTCGCCCAGCATGTTGAGGATGCCGCGATCGCCGAAGACCGAGCCGACGCCGAGCGCGATGAGCGCGATGACGGTGCCCAGCACCCAGGCCCGCAGCCTCGCCCGCGGCTCGCTCCGCACCGTGTCGTCGCGTGTCGGCATTTGATGTGTCGCTTTAACAATCAGCGTTAAACCACGATCATAGCTCATTTTTCTAAGCGTGGGCCTGAGCCGGCACGCCCACGCGCCGGCTGCCTCGGCGCGAAGTGGCCTCCTGGTATCGGCGCAGCATTGCGACCAGCTGCTCGTTCACCTTGCGCAGGCGCCGCATCCCGGCGCGGTACTCGCGATAGGCCTTCACCAGCTCGCGCGCCTCGCCGAGCCGCTCGGCATCGAGGTAGGCGAAGGCACCCCGGCCGCCGCTGCGCGTGGAGAGCACGTAGTACGGGCCGTGCTTCTGCCCCGTGCGGCAGACGCAGCTTTGCTTGCCGCAGACCCCGAAGCGGACGAACAGCGAGCCGGCGAGCTGCTCGCGCTGCTGCAGCAGCTGCTCCACGAGGACGCGCTGCTCCTGCAGGCGGCCCCGGACTCGCTGTCGGATCTCGTCAGGCGAGAGTGCCATGTTTCTTACAGTAATTTTTGGAAAAGCACTGCAAGATTACGAAACGCGCGCCGGCGAGTCAAGGCTTTTCTGGCGCGCCGGGCGTTCGTCGGCGCGGGTTAAGATCGCGGCAGGGGAGGCGAGCGGCGATGTGGCTACTGAAGACCGAGCCCGGCGACTACAACTACGACGCGCTCGAGAAGGCGGGGCGGGCTCGCTGGGACGGCGTCCGCAACCCGGCCGCGATCCGCAACCTCGGCGCGATGAAGCCGGGCGAGCGCGTGCTCGTCTACCACACCGGCGACGAGAAGGCGGTCGTCGGCACGGCCGAGGTCGTGCGCTCCGCCTACCCGGACCCCAAGTACCCCGAGGGCAAGCTGCTGGTGGTCGACATCGAGGCGCGCGGGCGGCTCGCGCGGCCGGTCACGCTCGCCGAGATCAAGGCGCTCGCCGAGTTCCGCGACAGTCCGCTCGTGCGGCAGGGGCGGCTGTCGGTCGTCCCGCTCACCGCCGCGCAGTGGCAGGCGATCGAGGCGCTGGCACGCGCATGAGCGGGCGCGTCGTCGCGCTGTCGACTGTCGCGACGGCGGAGGACGCCGATCGCCTGGCCAAGGCGCTCGTCGAGCGGCGGCTCGCTGCCTGCGTGAGCGTGGTGCCGGGTGTCGTGTCGCACTACCGCTTCGCAGGCGAGCAGCACCGCGACGCGGAGCTGCTGCTGGTGATCAAGACGCGCGCCGAGAAGCTCGACGCGCTGCGCGCGGCGCTCGTCGAGCTGCACCCTTACGAGGTGCCGGAGTTGGTAGCTCTGGACATCACCGGCGGCTACCAGCCCTATCTGGACTGGCTGGACGCGAGCGTGAGGTAGCCAAGACCAGTTACTCTTCAAGGGGGATCATGGGAGGGGGGCGGTCACGCTTGCGTTCCCATTCTGGGGGGACTCGTCCCCCCCGGCCCCCCATGGCAGCTAGCAGCCTACAGCACAGACAGGGCTTGCTCGAGGTCCTTCACTAGATCCTCAGCGTCCTCGCAGCCCACGCTAATGCGGACCAGGCCGTTCGTGATTCCCAGGCCCTCGCGCTCTTCGTGGGTGTAGCCGGCGTGGGTCATGGTGGCGGGGTGGGAGATGAGCGTCTCCACGCCGCCGAGGCTTTCTCCGAGCGAGCAGAGCTTCACGCGCGAGAGGACCTTCTTGGCGGCGTCCAGGCTGCCGACGTCGAACGAGACGAGCGCGCCGAAGCCCGTCGCCTGGTGCTTGTGGACCTGGTGGCCGGGGTGGTCGGGGAAGCCGGGCCAGAGCACGCGCTCCACCTTCTTGTGGTTGTAGAGGAACGGCGCGACCTGGCAGGTGTTCTCCTCGTGGCGGGGCATCCGCACGTGCAGCGTCTTCGTGCCGCGCAGCGTGAGCCAGGAGTCGAACGGCGACAGGATCGCGCCGCCCGCGTTCTGGACGTACTGCAGCCACTCGGCGTGCTTCGCGTGCTTCAGCACCGCGACGCCGCCGACGCTGTCCGAGTGTCCGTTCAGGAACTTCGTCGTGGAGTGGACCACGATGTCGGCCCCGAGCGCGAGCGGCTTCTGGAAGAAGGGGCTCATGAAGGTGTTGTCGACGACCAGGATCGCGCCCTTCTCGCGCGCGATCTCGGCGAGCGCCCGGATGTCGCAGATCTTCATCAGCGGATTGGTGGGCGACTCGATCCACACCATGTCGCAGCGGCCCGCCTCGGCGGCAAACGCCTTCGGGTCGGTCGCGTCGAGGAACGCGAACTCGACTCCGTATCCTGCGAGGATTTTTGTGAACAGGCGGTGGGTGCCGCCGTAGACGTTGTCGCTCACCACGACGCGGCCGCCGCCCTTCACCAGCGTCAGCACCGCCTGGGTCGCCGCCATCCCTGAGGCGAAGCAGTACGCGTCCATTCCGCCCTCGAGCGCCGCGAGGTTCTTCTCCAGCGAACGGCGCGTCAGGTTGTGGGTGCGGGCGTACTCGTAGCCCTTGTGCTGCCCGATCCCCTCCTGGACGTACGTGGACGTCTGGTAGATCGGGACGCTCACCGCGCCGGTCGTAGGGTCCGGCTGCTGGCCAGCGTGAATGCAGTCGGTCGCAAAGCCCATGCTCACCTCGTCGAAGGCGCGCACATTATGTCATCGAGCGAGCCCGAGCCGGCCCGAGACTACTTCAGCGAAACCAGGATCGAGACGGGCTGGCCGTTGCGCACGACGACGGCCCGCAGCTCGGTCGCGCTCTGGAGCCGGGGCCACAGGCCCACGAGCGTCGCCATGCCGTCGATCTCCGTGCCGTTGATCTGGCGGATCACGTCGCCCGCGCGCAGGCCCGCGTCGGTGAGCAGACTCGACTCCGGGAGGCGCGCGATCTGGACGCCGGTGACCCGGCCGTCCTCCATCACGGGATTCACCGCCGTCTCCGCGAGGATGCGGGGGATCTCGTCGGCCAGCCGGCGCTGCACGGCGGCGCGCTCCATCGTCCGCGCCGGCGTCGCGGGGTCCTCCGGGGGATCCCCCGGCGCCAGGGCGGCCGCGGGCGTCGCCGCTGGCGGAGGCGCCGGCCGGGAAGCGACGTCTGTGGCCTTCGGGAGGCGCAGCAGGCGCCGCTCGCCGTCGAACTCGAGCGTGACTCCCTCGGTGCTCACGGAGACGACCCGGCCGCCGAAAGCCGTGTCTCCGACGCTCACGACCCGCGTTCGGCCCCCCGAGGCCAGGATCACCGTCGAGCGCTCCGGTCGGTCCCGAAGCACGACGCCGGTCACGGCCAGGTCGAGGGGCGCCGCTTCGAGCGCCAGCGCGGCCGCGAGAGTGACGAGCAGCATGCGCATTCAAGCTAACGGACCCCCTGAGCGCTGTCAACGAGAGCGCGGCACGCGCACGCGGCCGGCCTCTTGCGCCGGCCGGGTCGCGCGCTCGCGAGATGCTAGATTGATCCGGTCTCCATGGTCCGCCCCTTGCTGCTCGAAGCGCCCCCCGTGCCACGCCAGCGCGCGCTCCTCCGGGCGCGGGCGTTCCTCCTGGAGAGCTGGGCCGGGCGGGTCGTCGCCCTCGCCTTCGCGCTGGGGCTGCTCCAGGCGCTCCTGGGTCTCGCCGGCCGCGAGCTCCCGGCGGCGCTCCGCGTCCCCGCGAGCATCGTCCGTTGGCTGTTCGCCGCCTGGCTGGCGTGGCGGGTGCTGCGCTGGCTCTCGGACCGCCTGCTGTGGCGCATCCGCACCAAGCTGTTCGTCTCATACTTGTTCATTGCGCTCGTCCCGGTCGTGCTGTTGACGCTGTTCATGACGGTCGCGGGCATCCTGCTGCTGGGCTTCACGGCCTCGCGCGTGGTCACCGCGGACGTCGAGCGTACCGCCGACGTGCTGCTGAGCACCGCCCGCACGGCGCTCGCCGGCCTCCCCGCGGGCGACGCCGAGGCGGCGCGCGAGCTGCCGGCGCGGCTCGCCTCGGCCGGCGATCTCAACGCCAGCCTCGGCTACACGCTGCTGCGCTCGGGCCGCGTGGTCGCCGCGGCGGGAGAGGCGCCGCGCGCGGTGCCCGCCTGGCTCGCGGGGCCTTCGTTCAAGGGCCTGAGCGGAGCCGCGGCGGATGGCGGGCGGCGCGACGTGCTGCGGGCGCTGTGGCGCGACGGGTCGGCAGCGCTCATCCTCGAGCTGCCGGTCGACGCCGCGTTCCTCGCCGAGGTCGAGAAGCGCACCACCGTCCACGTGCTCGACACGAGCGAGATGGAGGTCGAGGAGCGCCAGGACGGCGGGCGCCGCGTGCGCATGCGGCGGAGCGACAGCCCCTCGGTCGAGATCGAAGCGGGCGGCCGCAAGCTCAAGCCGAAGGACCCCTCCGGGCTGCTGTTCCTGGCGCTGCCGGACCAGACCGACTGGCAGACCGGTGAGCGGGGCGGGTCGCCGTGGCCGATCCAGTACGACGCGCTCCGCCTCGTGAAGCACTTGGCACCGATCCAGCTGCCGCGGGACACCAGCGGCCGCAGCGTGCCCGAGCTGCTGCTGTACGCCCTGGGCATCGTGGGCGGCGTCTTCGTGTTCATGTACGCGGTCGCGCTCGCGCTCGGGCTGATGCTGGCGCGCTCGATCACGCGCGGGGTGCACGAGCTCTCGGTCGGCACCCAGAAGCTGCGCGAGGGCGACTTCACGCACGTGATCCAGCCGCGCTCGCGCGACCAGCTCGGCGACCTGGCCGCCTCGTTCAACTTGATGTCGCGCGGGATCCAGCAGCTGATGGTCGAGCAGGCCGACAAGGAGCGGCTCGAGGAGGAGCTGCGGATCGCGCGCCAGATCCAGATGAGCCTGCTGCCCGGCGAGGGCCTGGTGAGCGTGCCGGGCGTGCGGATCGCGGCGCTCTGCCTGCCCGCGGCCGAGGTGGGGGGCGACTACTACGACCTCTTGCCGCTCGGTCCGACGCGGATGGGAGTCCTCGTGGCCGACGTCTCGGGCAAGGGCACCTCCGCCGCGCTCTACATGGCCGAGCTCAAGGGCCTGGTGCTGTCGCTGTCGCGGATCTACGACTCGCCGGCGCGGCTCCTGTCCGAGGCCAACCGCATCCTGAGCGCGCACATGGACGCGCGCTCGTTCGTGACCATGACCTACGCGGTCGTCGACAGCGTGGCGCGCCGCATGCGCTACGCGCGCGCGGGCCACAACCCGCTGATCCAGCTCTCGGCGCGCACCGGCCAGAGCGCGATCCTCGCGCCCGCCGGCCTGGGGCTCGGCCTCGACCCGGGCGAGCGCTTCGAGGCGATCCTCGAGGAGGCGGAGGTGGCGCTCGAGCCCGGCGACTTCTTCCTGTTCTTCACCGACGGGCTGTCCGAGGCGATGAACCCCGCATCCGAGCTCTTCGGCGAGGGCCGCCTGCGCCACATCCTCGAGGAGAGCCACGCGCTCGGCAGCGAGGAGCTGCGCGAGCGGATCCTCGAGGAGGTACGCCGCTTCGTCGGCGACGCGCTGCCGCACGACGACATGACGCTCGTGGTGCTCAAGGTCGTCGCGGAGGAGCCGGCGGCGTGACGCCCGAGCGTGAGGCGCTGCTCGCGGCGCTCGCGGAGCGGCTCGGCCACCGCTTCCGCGACCTGGCGCTGCTCGACCGCGCGCTCACGCACGCGAGCCAGGCGAACGAGGCCCTCGACGCGAGCCGCCGGGACAACGAGCCGCTCGAGTTCCTGGGCGACTCCGTGCTGGGCCTGGCCGTCACGGACCTGCTGCACCGGCGGGATCCCGACGGCGGCGAGGGCCGCAAGACCAAGCGACGCGCCGCGCTCATCTCGGCGCCGAGCCTGGCGCGCAAGGCCCACGCGCTGGGGCTGCCCGAGCTGCTCCGGCTCGGCAAGGGCGAGGAGAAGACCGGGGGCCGTGCGAAGACGGCCCTGTGGTCGGACGCCTACGAGGCGGTGATCGCGGCCGTGTACCTCGACGGCGGCTTCGAAGCGGCGCAGCGGCTCGTCGCGGCGCAGTTCGCGGTCGACCTCGGGGCTGCCGACGAGCCAGCCGACGACGCGAAGAGCCGGCTGCAGGAGCTGCTGCAGGGCCAGAGCCGCCCGCGGCCTCAGTATGCGGTCGTGGCCGAGGAAGGCCCGAGCCACAGCCGTCGCTTCCGGGTCGAATGCCGTCTCGACGACGGCACGGTCACCACCGGCGAAGGCAGCACAAAGAAGTCCGCCGAGCAGGAAGCCGCCCGCGACGCTCTGCGACTACTAAAGCAATAGACAGGCTAGGGGGGTCTGGGGGGACGAAGTCCCCTCAGCTCAAAGAACGCAAGCGTGAACGCCCCCCTACGACGATCCCCTTGGAGAGCCACAAGCACTAACGCCCCCCTCCCAAGATCCCCCTTGGAGAGCAAGGGTGCCCTACGGTTTCGCCGCGCGACGCTTTGCGATGTCGTCCTTGAGCGCCTGCGGCACCTTGACGCCCGCCTTCTCGGCGAGCGCCACCTCGCTCTCCGCTTCGTCGAGCCTGCCGGTCAGCATGCACACGACCCCCAGGTTCAGGTGCCCCTCGCCGAGGTCGGGTTTCTGCTCGAGCGCGGCCCGGTAGGCGGCCTCGGCATTCTGGACGTCGCCCGCGCGGAAGTAGGCGCTGCCGAGCGCGAACGACAGCCAGTGCGGGGTTGGCATCGCCCCGTCGGCGCCGCGCCGGCCGACCGACTGCAGCGTCTTGATCTGGTCTTCGTTGCGCGAGATCGCCCGGTCGATCGCGGCGGCGTTGGACCCGGTCGGTCGGCTACGCGCCTGCATCACGTCGTCCTGGAGCGCCTTGATCTGGTCGTTGATCCGGCGCTGCATCGCCATCTCGTCGGTGGCCGCGAGCTCCTGGCCGAGCTTCCACGCGTCGCGTCCCGCGATGTAGGCCGTGACGGCGTCCGGGAAGCGCTTGGTGGCCATCATCGTCTGCCCGAGCCCGTAATGAGCGGCCGTCAGGAGCGGGTCGAGGTCGATCGACTTGCGGAACTCGACCTCGGCCTCGTCGTAACGCTCCGTTTGGAGCGCCAGCTGGCCGGCCCTGTAGTGCTTGAGCGCGTCCTTTGGCGCCCGGTCGTCGGCGGCGGCCTCGGCGCCAACGGCGATCGCGAGCACGGCGAAGGCGATGCTGCTTCTCATGGCTAGCTCCTCGAAACCTTGGCGAGAAAGGCGCGGACCCGCGGCTGATCGGGGTCGAGCGCGAGTGACTTGCGGAGCGCGGCCTCAGCGCCTGCAGAGTCGCCGGCGCACATCTGCGCGAGGCCGAGCGAGGCGAAGGCCGCCGGGTTCTCCGGGGCCAGGCTCGTCGCTTTCTGGAACGAAGGCACGGCTTCGCTGCAGCGGCCCGCTCCTACCTGGTAGCGGCCCAGGAAGAGCCACACCTCGGGCTCATCCGCCTGCGCGACGGAAGCCTGCTGCATCAGGCGCAGGCTGCGCTCGCCGTCGCCGCCGCGCTGGTAGCCGATCGCTCGGCCCACCAGCAGCTTCGTGCCGTCGGGCAACCCGTGGGCGAACGCGGTGACGAGCAGCGCGTCCGAGCGGTCGAGTTCGCGCTTCTCGCCGTGCAGCAGGTCGCTCAGGTTCCACGCCGCGGAGGCGAGGTTGGGGTCGATCTCGAGCGCCTTCTCGAACGCAGCGACCGCGCGCTCCCGCTTGCCGTCGGCCTGCAGCAGCAGCGCCTCGTTGTTGTACGAGCCGGCGGTGCGCGTGGAGCCGGAACGGCGGGCGGCCTCGGGAGCCGAGGCTGTCTCGCCAGCGCCGATGTACCCGAGCGCGCGCAGCTTCTCGATCGCCTCGGCGTCGGCGCCGGCGGGGGCCGCCGCGGCCACGGCTGTGGGCCGGCGGTAGGGTGTGTGGTAGTCCACCCGAGCCGCGTCCGGCTCGGGGAGCGGTGGCAGCGGGGGCCAGGCGAGCCGCTTGCCCGGCGGAAGCCCGGAGAGCGCGAGCAGCGTCGCGGCCACCTGCGCCACGGTCCCCTTGTGAGGGTGCGCGGTCGAGTTGGACGCCGCCACGCCCGGGCCGCGGAGCAGGTACATGCCCGACTTACGATGCCACTTGGCGGCCGTGGCGTGCGCGAAGCTCGACAGACGCGTCGGGCGGCCCTCACCCCAGGTGAAGCCGTGGTCGGAGGCGAGCATCAGCACGGCGCCCGACGTGTCGGCGAGCGCTCGGTATCGACCGAGCAACTCATCCACGTAGCGGAAGTAGCGGACGGGCACGCCCTGGTAGCGCTCGAACTCCTCGGGCGACACCTCGGGCTGTCGCGGCGGCGCGAAGGGTGCGAAGACGTGCCCGATGCTGTCGGTGCCTTGCACGTACAGGATCGCGAGGTCCGGCTTGTCGCGGCGGAGCGCCTCGGTGGCTATCGCGTCGTAGACGCGGGTCTCGACCAGGATCCGCCGCAGCGCGCTCACGGGGTGCGCGTAGGGCTCGGCGGCGTCGCGGCGCGTCGCGTACTCTTTGTCGTCGAGCCAGGGCAGGTACTCGCGCAGCTCGGCGAGGTCGATCTCGCTTTCGGCCTTGCGCAGGATCGCGCGCGCTGCCTCCTCCGCGGCCAGCGGGTAGACGATGCCAGGCGGCGGCTGGTCCTCTTTGTAGAGGAAGCTGAAGAGCCGGTCCGACACGAGCGTGCCGTTGACCGGCTCCGCCGGGTAGGTGGCCCACAAGCCCACGCTCAGCACGCGCCGTCCCGCCCAGGACGCCATGTTCCAGACGGCGGGCTCGCGGCGCTCGTCGCTGGTGATCGGCTCCTTGGTGCCCGTCGCCGGGTTGAAGCGCGTGAAGTCGAGGATCGTGTGGTCGAGCGGCGAGAGGCCGGTCATCATGCTGGTCCACACGAGCGGCGAGAGCGGCGGGTGCTGCGTCTCCAGGACGCCGCTCGCTCCCTCGCGCAGCAGCCGCGCGAGCTCGGGCATCGATCCGTCCGCGACCAGCCGGTCGAGCAGCTCCCAGTCGGCTCCGTCGAGGCCGACGAAGATGACGGGCGGGGCGCTCGTGCTGGCCCCGGCGATCTCCGGGACTGTCGCGGCTCCCGGCGGCACGGCCGCCCCTCCCGAACGAGGCCCGCCCCGCGGGGTCAGCCACAGCACCGCGGCGGCGAGCGCGGACGCGCCGACGAGCACGATCGTCAGCGCGCGTCGGGAGACTCGGGGCATCAGGGCAGTATAGGAAAAAGAACGGGGGCCCCGCGAACGGGGCCCCCGCGCTTCGTCGAAGCTAGAGCGAGCTTAGAACGTCCAGCGGATGCCGAGCCGGATGCTGCGGGGCTCGGTGAACGCGACACCCTT
>DATBSL010000276.1:0-26720 GCA_036559805.1 Vicinamibacteria bacterium | reverse complement strand
GCGGGCGAGGAAGCCGGCTCGCGGCGTGGCTTCTATCACTGGATCGACGACCGCTACGCGCGCCTGCTGCGCTGGAGCATGGACCACCGCAAGCGGGTGGCCCTGTTCGCAACAGGCGTCGCGCTGTCGACGCTCGCGATCTTCCCGTTCGTCCGCCAGGAGTTCATTCCCGGCAACGTGGACGAGGCCGAGTTCGAGATCAACGTCAACGGGCCCGAGGGGACGAGCCTCAGCGCGATGGACGAAGCGATGCGGGCGGTCGAGGGTGAGGTCAAGGCCGTGCGCGGCGTGACGAGCATTCTCACCTCGGGCGGCGGCGGCTTCGTGGGCGGCGTCAACCAGGGGGAGCTGTTCGTGCGGATAGCACCCCACGAGGAGCGCGTGTTCGGCTTCGGCCGCATCGGCCACGAGCTCGCGAACGGCACGCCGTGGCGGGCGTTCTACGGCAACTACAGCCAGCGCGACGTGATGCAGGAGATTCGCACGCGGCTGCGCAAGTTCCCGCACTTGCGGACGTCGGTGCGCAACATCACGTCGTTCAACATCGGCGGCGGGCGCACCGAGATCGTGATCGCGCTGCGCGGCCCGGACATCGTCACGCTCGTGCGCTCGATCGAGAAGCTGCGCGACCTGACGCGCTCGGGCGAGATCCCGGGCGTCGTGGACGGCGACGTGGGCCTGCAGCTCGACAAGCCCGAGCTGCGGATCCACGTCGACCGCGACCGCGCGGCCGACCTCGGCGTCGACACGACCGACGTCGCCACGTCGCTGCGGATCATGGTGGGCGGCGACGACCGCGTCAGCCGCTACCTCGACCCGACGACCAACGAGGACTACGACGTGCAGCTGCGGCTCGATCGCCAGTACCGGAGCGACGCGGAGACGATCGCGCGGCTCTACGTGCCGTCGCAGGCGGGCGACCTGGTGCGCCTCGACAACGTGGTGAAGATCGAAGAGGGGCAAGCGGCCTCGCGCATCGAAAGGCTCGACCGGCAGCGGACCGTGCGCTTCTTCGCCGGCGTCGGCCCCGGCTACGCGCTCGGCGACCGCGTGGTGGCGCTCCGGAAGGCGCTCGCCGACATGAACCTGCCGGCCGCCTACTCGGTGACCGTGCTCGGCCGCGGCCGCGAGATGGAGCGCACCTTCGCCGAGTTCGCGCTCGCGTTCCTGCTGTCGATCGCGTTCATGTACATGATCCTGGCGTCGCAGTTCGAGAGCCTCGTCGACCCGCTCACGATCCTGATCTCGCTGCCGCTGTCGGTGCCGTTCGCGCTCTTCTCGCTCTGGGCCACCGCCGACACGCTCAACCTTTACTCGGCGCTCGGCGTCCTGGTGCTGTTCGGGATCGTGAAGAAGAACTCGATCCTGCAGATCGACCACATGAACAACCTGCGCCGGCTCCACGGTCTCTCGCGCGACGCGGCGGTGATGCAGGGCAACCGCGACCGGCTGCGCCCGATCCTGATGACGACCTTCGCGCTCGTCGCCGGCATGCTGCCGCTCGCGCTCGGCACCGGCCCCGGCGCCGAGGAGCGCCGCTCGATCGCGATCGTCGTGATCGGCGGCCAGACGCTGTCGCTGCTGCTCACGCTCGTGGCGACGCCGGTCTTCTACACGCTGATCGAGGACTTGACCATCTCGCCGCGCTGGCGCGCGCTCGTGGGCCGCGTGCGGCCGCCGATGGGTGCGCTGGGCGGTGCTTTGAAGCAGCGCTGGCAGTCCCTCGTCACGCGGCGCGCCGCGGGCGGCTCGACCCCCGGCCGCTAGCGTCAACGTCCGTCATGCAGCCCGGGCTGTTCGACGCCGATCCGCGCGATGTCCCGCTCGCGCCCGGGGCGGTCGTGCTCAAAGGCTTCGCGCGCTCGTGCGAGGACGCCCTGCTGGCCGCGGTCGACGCGGTCGCGTCGCTCGCGGCGTTCCGGCACATGCTGACGCCGGGCGGCCGGCGCATGTCGGTGGCGATGACCAACTGCGGAGACGCCGGCTGGATCAGCGACCGCGCGGGCTACCGCTACTCCTCCGACGACCCGCAGACCGGCCGGCCCTGGCCGGCGATGCCCGAGGCGTTTCGCGACGTCGCGGCGCACGCGGCGGCGCGCGCGGGCTTCCCCGACTTCGTGCCGGACGCGTGCCTCGTCAATCGCTACGATCCGGGAGCGCGCTTGACGCTGCACCAGGACCGCGACGAGCGCGACTTCACGGCGCCGATCGTGTCGGTCTCGCTGGGGCTGCCTGCGACCTTTCTGTTCGGCGGGGAGCGCCGCGCCGATCGGCCGCTCCGGATCGACCTGGCTCACGGCGACGTCGTCGTGTGGGGAGGCCCGTCGCGGCTGCGCTTCCACGGAGTGCTCCCGCTCCCGGCTGGCGTCCACCCGCTGACCGGCCGTCACCGGGTCAACCTGACGCTGCGCAAGGCGCGCTAGGGATGCGAGTCGTATTCCTCGTTGACTTTCGCTTTTTGTTTGCCTATGGTGTGGGGCGCCGAACGACGGGGGCGTAGGGCGGCGGAGACTAACGGAGGAGATGCCATGAACAGTCTGGACCTGTGCCGGCAGCTGCGCGAGCGCGAGATGCCGAAGTTCGTGAAGGTGCTGAAGGCGATTCCGGATGGGAAGCGCGACTACAAGCCGGATCCCAAGTCGCGGACGGCGCTCGAGCTAGCGTGGCTTTTGGCGATGTCTGAGGGCGCGCTCGTGAGCCTGCTCGACACTGGCACCGTCGACTGGAAAGACACCAAGGCCCCGACCGATCTCGCGCCGATCCTTGCCGCGTTCGAGAAGAACTCGAGCGCCGTCGACGAGCGCCTGAAGAAGCTCGACGAGGCGGGCTGGGCGAAAAAGGGCAAGTTCCTGTTCGGGGAAGGGGCGGGCTGGGAAGACACCTACGAGCAGTTCGTGTGGGGCTTCCTGTGCGACTCGATCCACCACCGCGGGCAGCTCACCACCTACCTGCGCGCGATGGGCGGCAAGGTGCCGTCGATCTACGGGCCCTCGGCGGACGACGCGGGGCAGTAAGAGGCTGGGGGGGACTTCGTCCCCCAGACCCCCCTTACGGCTGTAGCTTTTTGGCGCGGTCGCAGGCGGCGGCGACGCCTCCGGTGCAGGCCTTCTGGTAGAAGGGCAGCGCCTTCATCGGCTCCCTGCCAGTGTCCCAGGCCTGTGCGACCTCGTGGCATGCCGCGGCGATGTTGCCGGCGCAGCCTTTCGAGAAGAGGTCGAACGCCGGCTTGCGGCCGTTGAGGTCGGCTTTCACCAGGCGGCCGAGGGCGTAGCAGTCGGCCGCAAACCCTCCGGCGCAGGTCTTGTCGTAGAGCGTGCGGGCGCGCGCCATGTCGCGGCCGATGATCTCGCCCGACTCGAGCATCGCGGCGTGGGCGCTGCAGCCCGCGAGCGAGCCCTTCTGGCACGCCTCGTCGAACAGCTTTGCGGCCGTGTTCAGGTCGCGCCGGACGCCGCGGCCCGACTGGAAGAACTGGCCGAGCGTGACGCAGCCGCGGGCGTCGCCGGAGGTGCAGGCGTCACGCAATAGCGACGTCGCTTGCGCGAGGTCGGCCGTCGCCCCCTGGCCGCGCGCCAGGAGCAGCGCGAGCTCGTAGCAGCCTGCCCCGACCTTCCCGTCGCAGGCCTTTCGAAACAGCCCTACGGCGCCGGGCAGGTCGCGCGGAATTCCCGCCCCGTCCCGGACCCGCTCGCCGAGCCCCAGGCAGCCGCGGGGCTCGCCGGCGTCGCACGCCTTCGTGAACAGCTCGAGCGCCTGCTTCGGGTCTGCGGCGACACCGTCGCCGGTCTGGAGCGCGAGCGCCAGCGCGATGCAGGCCGCCGTCGCGCCGGCGTCGCAGCTCTTGCGCGCGAGCGTGACGGCCCGGACGGGATCGCGGGCGACGCCGCGGCCGTCGCGCAGCATCCCGGCCAGCCTGCCGCAGCTCGTGGCGTCTCCGGCCGTGCAGCCCTTGTCGTAGAGCGCGGCCGCCTTGGCCGCGTCCTTCGGCATCGGGGAGCCCTCGTCGTACATGCCGGCGAGCACGGCGCAGGACGGGCCGATGCCGCCGTCGCAGGCGCGGCCGTGGAGCTCGGCGGCGCGTCCGAGGTGTTTCTCGACCTCCCTGCCGGCGGTGAACATCCCGGCGAGCTGGGCGCAGGCCTCGATGACGCCCCCGTCGCAGGCTTTCTCGTAGAGCGGCACGGCCTTGAGCGGCTCGCGCTTCGTCCCGTCGCCGGCGCGAATCGCCGCGGCGTAGTCGAGGCAGGCGGGCGCGTGGTTCAGCTCGCAGGCCTTCTTCAGGAACCCGGCCGCCTTCTCGGCGTCGCGCGGGACGCCCTCGCCGCGCGCATGCAGCCCGGCGAGCTTGTGGCAATCCGCGGCGGCGTTCTTGTCGCAGGACTTCTTGAGCGCCACCGCTTCGGGTACGGGGGCCTGGGCCTGTACGGCCAGCAGGGCGAGGACCTGAAGGGCGATCATCGATGCCTCCTTGCGAGGGCCGGGAGGAGTGTACTAGGTTTGTCGCCCCATGCCGGAAACCCAGGACGTGCTGTCGCTTGCGGGACGCGTGGCGGTCGTGACGGGCGCCGGCCGGGGCATCGGCTCCGCCACGGCGCGCCTGCTGGCCCAGGCCGGCGCCCAGGTGGCGCTAGTGGACCGCGACGCCGCGGGCGTGACGCAGACGGCCGAGCTGATCGCGCTCAGCGGAGGCGAGGCGCTCGCGTTCACGAACGACGTCACGGACGCCTTCGCGGTCGAGCGCACCCTCGACCGCGTCGCCGACGAGTGGGGCCGGCTCGACGTGCTGGTGAACAACGCCGGCGCGCTCCGCGAGGCGTCGCTCGAGGAGCTGACGGACGACGACTTCCAGGAGACGCTCGACATCAACCTGCGCGCGGCGATGGTCTGCGCGCGGGCGGCGGTCCCGCACATGCTGCGCGCCGGCCGGGGGCGCATCCTCTCGGCGGCGTCCGTGTCGACGCAGCTCGGGGCGCAGGGCCTCACGGCCTACGCGGCGGCCAAGGCCGGGATCGTCGGGATGACGCGAACCTGGGCGCGCGAGCTCGGACCGCGCGGGATCACGGCGAATGCCGTGGCTCCCGGCCTCATCGAAGGCGAAACGGTGCGCAGCGTCCCGCCCGCCGAGCTCGAGACGACCCTGGCCCGGATTCCCGCGCGCCGCCTCGGCAAGCCGGAAGAGGTCGCGGCCGTCTACCTGTTCCTCGCCTCGGACCTCGCGTCGTTCATCAACGGGGCGGTCGTGGGAGTCGACGGGGGCCTTCTGCTCTACTGACGCCTCGGCCGTCTAGCGATCCCGCCGGCTCATGGCCTGGCGCGCTTCGCGCTCCTGGTCCTTCTTCTTGATCGACTCGCGCTTGTCGTGGGCGCGCTTGCCGCGGGCGAGGCCGATCTCGAGCTTGACGCGGCCGTTCTTGAAGTAAGCGCGCAGCGGCAAGAGCGTCAGGCCGCGCTCGACCACGCGGCCCGTCAGCTTCTCGATCTCGCGCTTGTGGAGCAGCAGCTTGCGGTCGCGGTCGGGCGTGTGGTTCATCAGGTTGCCGTGGCTGTAGGGCGCGATCCGACAGCCGACGAGCAGCAACTCCCCGCCGCGCGGATGGACGTGCGCGTCCTTGAACTCGAGCCCGCCGGCGCGGATCGACTTGACCTCGGTGCCGACGAGCACGATGCCGGCCTCCGCGCGCTCGAGTACCTCGTAGTGGAAAAACGCCTTGCGGTTGGTCGCGAGCACGCGCTCGGCCGAGTCCTGCTTCGCCACGCAGGAATGGTATGCCGGAACGCGACACATCCTTTAACCGCGCGGCAGGCATGCGGGAGCACGCGAGGCGCGGAACCGCGTGCGCCGGTGGTAGATTGGAAACACAGCATGGCCGACATTTCCAGGCGGCTGGCCGCTGTCTCCGATTCACGCGGTCGCATCGTGTCGATCTTCGTCGGCGCGGTGCTGCTGCCGTCGATCGCGCTCAGCGTGCTCTCCTTCAACGCGGTCCCGAAGCAGGCCGAGAACCTGAAGCTCAGCCTGCTGCGGCAGGCCGAGCAGCTTCTCTACTACGTCGAGGAGGACCTCGAGCAGGCGACGCGCCGGCGCGCGCTCGAGGCCGCGCGGGCGGTCGACCCCGAGCTGCTGCTCGAGGGGCGGCAGGAGGCTGTGCGCGAGGCGCTCGGGAAGGCCGGCCTGGCGCACGTGAGCTTCGACTCGCTGCGGCTCGAGGCGTGGTCGCACACCAAAGGGCCGCGCGATTCGCAGGACCGGGCGGGGGCCGAGGTGCGGGCGCTCCGTGCCGCGCTCTCCGGCAAGTCGAGCCGCCCCGCGAAGGACGACGACGAGGAGGACGCGGTGCCGCTCACCACCGCGGGCGGCGAGGAGCTGGGCGTCGTGCGCTTCCGCTTCTCCTGCGACTACGCGCACCGGCAGCTGGTGCAGGAGTTCTTCGAGACCGGCTTCACGAACCCCGGCGACGCCTGGGTGATCCGGGTCAGCGAGCCGTCGGGGGAGCTGCTCTACGAGAACGCCTCCACGGCGAGCGGCGAGCGCTTCGAAGTCGAGCGCGTGATGGCCGCGCCGTCCTTCGAGGGGGTGAGGCTGCAGCTGCGCTACCGCGACCGCTCGATCGAGCAGGAGGTGCGCCGGCTGGCGGTCGCGAAGACGGCCCTGATCGGCTTCATCGACGTGATGCTGCTGGCGGGTCTCGGCCTCGTCTGGACGAACGTGCGCCGCGAGCTGCGGCTGTCGCGGCTCAAGAGCGACTTCGTCGCCAACGTCAGCCACGAGCTCAAGACGCCGCTGGCTCTCATCCGGCTGTACGCCGAGACGCTCGAGCTCGCGCGCGTGCCGAGCGAGGAGCGCAAGGGCGAGTACTACCGCGTGATCGGCAAGGAGAGCCGCCGCCTCACCCAGCTGATCAACAACATCCTCGACTTCTCGCGCATCGAGGCCGGCCGCAAGGAGTACCGGCTGGTGCCGAGCGACATCGGCGCCGTGGTGCGCGACGTCGTCGAGTCGTACCGCTTCGCGATCGAGAAGCTCGGCTTCACGCTGACGCTCGAGGTGCAGGACGACCTGCCGCCGCTCGAGCTCGACCCCGAGGCCATGTCGCAGGCGCTCATCAACCTGCTCAACAACGCGATCAAGTACAGCCCCGAGCAGAAGGTTGTCGCGGTGAGCGTGACCCACGAGGCCGGCCGTGTGCGGCTCGCGGTGAGCGACCGCGGCATGGGCATCCCACGCTCCGAGCAGCGCCGGATCTTCGAGAAGTTCTACCGCGTCGAGACGAGCCTGGTGCACACCACGAAAGGCAGCGGGCTCGGGTTGGCACTCGTCCAGCACATCGCCGAGGCCCACGGCGGCCTCGTCGAGGTCGTGAGCACGCCCGGAGAGGGCAGCACCTTCACGCTCTCGCTGCCGGTGCCGGGCGAGACCAGGGCGGCCGCCGAGCCCGAGCCGGAGCAAGGTACGATGGACACCCGCGAGGTCGAAGGGCAGTCATGAGCAAGATCCTGATCGTCGAGGACGAGCCGGACATGGTGGCCGGGCTGAAGGACAACTTCGAGTTCGAGGGCTACGAGGTGACGACGGCCGTCGACGGCCAGGCGGGGCTCGAGCAGGCGCGCTCGTGGAAGCCCGACCTGATCGTGCTCGACGTGATGCTGCCGAAGCTGTCGGGCCTCGAGGTGTGCAAGACGCTGCGCGGCGAGGGCTACGAAGGGCCGATCCTGATGCTGACCGCCCGCGGCCAGGAGATCGACAAGGTCGTGGGCCTCGAGCTCGGCGCCGACGACTACGTCACCAAGCCGTTCTCGATCCGCGAGCTGCTCGCGCGCGTCAAGGCCGTGCTGCGGCGCACCGACGGCAAGGCGAAGCGGCTGTCGCACTACACGTTCTCCGACCTCGACCTCGACTTCGAGGCCTACAAGGCGACGAAGTCCGGCGAAGCGCTCGAGCTCAGCCCGCGCGAGTTCGAGCTCTTGCGCTACCTGATCGAGCGCAAGGGCGAGACCGTGAGCCGCGACCAGCTGCTCGAGGACGTCTGGGGCTACGAGAGCTACCCTTCGACCCGCACGGTCGACACCCACATCGCCAAGCTCCGCGCCAAGATCGGAGACAGCGGCAGCGAGCCCCGCTACATACTGACCATCCACGGAATGGGCTACAAGTTCATCGATCCCTGACACGCGCGGACGAAGTCCGCGCGTTTTTGATGGTCCCTGGCTGGTTGTCGTTCGATCTGTCCGTTCTTCGTTGTCCGTTGTCCTTGTCCGTTGTTCTTTGTCCGTTGTTTTGTTGTCCGTTGTCGTTTCTCGAGTTTCTTCCTGGCGGTCCGTGGCCTCGTTACTCTCCAATCTCGATCCCGGAAGGGGGGGAGTCCACGCTTGCGTTCTTGGTCTAGGGGGGCTTCGCCCCCCTAGGACCCCCCGGCCTAGGACCCCCCGGGACGCCGGGGTGCTTGTGGCGTGTCTCCTCGTAGCTAAGTCCTTCAGACCTTGTTGGATAGGGCCGTTCCTGTTAGAGTCTTGGAATCCCGAATGGAGTACGTCTGCAGGGTCGGCACACCGTCGGGGGAGGTGGTCGAGCGCAGGTTCGAAGCGCCTTCCGAGCGGGCGCTGCGGAGCGAGCTCGAGCAGCAGGGCCTTTATCTCCTCTCGCTGAGGCGCGGCCTTTCGCTGCGCGCCCTGGGAGTCCGCAGGCGGAGGGTCGATCCCGGGCTGCTGCTGATCTTCTCGCAGGAGCTCGCGGCGCTGCTCAAGGCCGGCCTGCCGCTGCTCCAGTCGCTCGACGTGATGCTCGAGCGCCAGAGGGACCCGCTGCTGCGCCAGTCGCTCGCGAGCGTGCGCGAGAAGGTGAAGTCGGGCACGGCGCTGTCGGACGCGTTCCGCCAGGAGGCTGAGCTCTACCCGCCGATCTTCTCCGCGAGCCTCGTCGCGGGCGAGCGCTCCGGGAACCTCGACTCGGTGCTGCGCCGCTTCTCGCAGCACCTGCGCCTCAACCAGTCGCTCCGCAAGAAGGCGATCTCGGCCGCCGTCTACCCGGCCGTGCTGATCTCGATGATGGCGGGGCTCGTGGTGGTGATGCTGGTGTTCGTGATCCCGAACTTCCAGAGCTTCTACGAGGGGCTGGGAGCGGAGCTGCCGCTGCCGACCCGGATCCTGCTCGCGGTGGCCACGGCGCTGCGCGCCAACCTGTTCTGGATCGGGCTGGGCTTTGGAATGCTGGCGCTGGCTGCCTTGTACTGGGTCAGAAGGGAGGGCTCCGGGATCTCCATCGACCGGGCGCTGCTCCGTCTGCCGTACTTCGGCGGCCTGATGCGGATGTACGCGACCAGCCAGCTGATGCGCACGCTTTCGACGCTGCTCGCGGGCGGCCTGCCGCTCGTGAACGCCCTCGAGGTGGCGGCCTCGTCTGTCGGCAACCGCGCGATGGCGCAGGCCATAGGCGGCGCCGCGGGCCGGATCCGCGAGGGCGCCAGCCTGACGACCGCCCTCGAGTCGACCGGCATGCTCGAGGCGTTGCCGCTCGAGATGGTGAAGGTGGGCGAGCAGACCGGGGGGCTCGGCGACATGCTGACCGCGGTCGCCGACTTCTACGACGAGGAGCTCGACACGCGCATGGCGACGGTGCTGTCGCTGGTCGAGCCCGTGCTGCTGGTGCTGATGGCGGTCGTGGTGGCGGCGATGCTGCTGGCCTTCTACCTGCCCATGTTCCAGGCGATCTCGGCGGTCCAGGGAGGGCCCAGGTGAGCGGTCCCGCTCCCGACGCGAGCTGGGCGCTCGCCTCGTCGGAGGAGGAGCAGGCGCGCTCGCTCGCGCAGCGCTACGGGCTCGAGTACGTCGACGTCGCCTCCTTCGCGCCCGATCCGGAGCTGCTGAAGTCCGTCCCGGTCGAGCTCATGTTCCGCTACGCGTTCCTGCCGTACCGCCGCGAGGGCGACAGGCTGGTGCTGGTGATGGCGGACCCGACCGCGCTGCCGGTGGTCGACGAGCTGAGCCTTGTGCTGCAGACGCAGGTCCAGCCCGCGGTCGGCACGCCCTCGGCGATCCAGGAGGCGCTCAAGCGCAGCCAGGGCACGCAGCGCGTGCTGGAGCAGGCCTCCGAGTCGTTCAAGATCCAGCTGGTCCGCGAGGAGGACAACGGCGACGAGGTGCTGTCGATCGACAAGATCCAGGCCGACCAGTCGCCGATCATCCGGCTCGTCGACTCGACCGTGTTCGACGCGCTCAACCGGCGCGCCTCGGACATCCACGTCGAGACGCGCGACACGGAGGTCGTGATCAAGTACCGCATCGACGGCGTGCTGCAGCCGGCGATGAAGCCGATCGCCAAGGAGCACCACGCGAGCATCATCAGCCGCATCAAGGTGATGTCCGAGCTCGACATCGCCGAGAAGCGCGTGCCGCAGGACGGCCGCTTCCGCGTCAAGATCCAGGGCCGCTCGATCGACTTCCGCGTTTCGGTGATGCCGTCGGTGCACGGCGAGGACTGCGTGATCCGCATCCTCGACAAGGAGAGCCTCTCGAAGCAGTTTGCCTCGCTGCGGCTCGACGTGCTCGGCTTCGACGACAAGGAGCTCGCGCACTTCCGCCGCTTCATCCGCGAGCCGTACGGGATGGTGCTGGTGACGGGGCCCACCGGCTCGGGCAAGACCACGACGCTCTACGCCGCGCTCTCGGAGATCCGCACCGAAGAGGACAAGATCATCACGATCGAGGATCCGGTCGAGTACCAGCTCAAGGGCATCACGCAGATTCCGGTGAACGAGAAGAAGGGCCTCACCTTCGCGCGCGGGCTGCGCTCGATCCTGCGTCACGACCCCGACAAGGTGATGGTGGGGGAGATCCGCGACCCCGAGACCGCCGACATCGCGATCCAGTCGGCGCTCACCGGCCACCTGGTCTTCACCACCGTCCACGCCAACAACGTGATCGACGTGCTGGGCCGCTTCCTGAACATGAAGATCGAGCCCTACAACTTCGTCTCGGCGCTCAACTGCGTGCAGGCGCAGCGGCTGGTGCGCACGATCTGCGGCCACTGCAAGCGCGAGCTGCGGGCCTCGCCCGAGCTCTTGGTCGAGTCGGGGCTCGACGCGCAGCTCTACGCGGAGGTGCCGTTCTACGAAGGCGCCGGCTGCATGGAGTGCGGCGGCACCGGCTTCAAGGGCCGCACGGCGATCTGCGAGCTTCTCGACGTGACCGACACGATCCGCGAGCTGATCCTGCAGCGCCGCTCGAGCGCCGACATCAAGCGCGCGGCGCGCGACGAGGGCATGATCTTCCTGCGCGAGTCGGCGCTCAACAAGGCGCTCGCCGGGCGCACGACGCTCCAGGAGATCAACAAGGTCACCTTCGTGGAGGTCGCGTGAGCGCCGTCCGGGGCTCCGCGGCGCCGCTGCGACGCGCCTCGGCCTGGCTGTCGCGCACGCTTCTCGAGCCGCCGCTGCCGCTCGTCGCGGTCGAGCTGCGCCCGCGCGCGGTGGCCGTGGTCCGCCTCGGCCGCGACGGGACGCGGCTGGGCCTCGCGGCGGCCGCCGCGGTGGAGCTCGCGCCCGGCGTGATCGAGGCGTCGCTGAGCCAGCCCAACGTGCTCGATCCCGACGCGCTGCGCGCGGCGCTGCGCACGGCGCTCGAGCGGGCGGGTGCCCTCTCCGGCGGGCCGGTGTCGCTCGTGATCCCCGACCCGGCGGTGCGCCTGACGCTCTTGCCCTCCGAGGGGCTGAAGGGGCTGCGTGGCCGGCGCGGCGAGGCCGAGGAGACGGTGCGCTTCCGGCTGAACAAGGCGCTGCCCGCCGACTTCGACGTGCGCAGCGCGCGGCTCGCGTGGCGCGCCGTCTCTCCGGACGAGCTGCTGGTGGCGGTCGCGCGCGACGAGGTGGTGCGCTCGTACGAGGAGGCGCTCTCGTCGCTGGGCCTGCACCCGGGGCTCGTCGAGCCCGCCGGCCTGGCGCTGGCCTCGCTCGGCGAGGCCGCGGACGACGGCGCCGAGCAGCTGCTCGTGAACTGGGACCACGGCTACGTGTCGTTCCAGGTCCGGCGCGGCACGCGCCCGATCCTGCTGCGCACGCTGCCGCGCGAGGACGGCAAGGAAGCCGTCGCGCGGCACGCGGAGCAGACGCTGCGCTTCCACCGCGAGCAGCTCGGCGGGCGCGGCTTCGACGACGTCGCGCTGCGCTCGGCCGCGCTCGATCCAGCGGAGGCGAGCGAGGCGATCGCCTCGGCGACGGGCGTCTTCCCCCGGCTGGTGCGGCCGTGGGAGGCGCTCGGGGACTCCGGGGACGGCGAGGCGGCGCAGGCCGTCGCCGGCGCGGCCGCCTGCGTGCTGCGGAGGGTGGCGTGAAGCCGCCGCTGAACCTGGCGCGCGAGCCGTTCCGCAACGAGCGGCTGCCGACGCTGCTGCTGAGCATCGGCACGCTCGCGCTTCTCGGCGCCACGGCGCGCCAGGCCCAGGTGGCCTGGGAGCTGCTGCCCGGGCGGGCGCGCGACGTCTCGAGCGAGCTCCAGTCGCTCGAGGCCGAGGCCGAGCGCCTGCGCGCCGAGTCCGCGGCCACGCGCGAGCTGAACGCTCCCGCCGACACGCTCGCGGAGTGGGCGGTTGTGAAGGCGCTCGTGGACAGGCGCGCGTTCTCGTGGACGGGCCTCTTTGCCGCGCTCGAGCAGGCGCTGCCCGCGGGCGTGCGGCTGGTGGCGGTCCAGCCCGCTTCGAAGACGGGCTCGGGCACCGAGCTCATGCTGAGCGCCGTCGGCCGTCGCAGCGAGGACGCGCTGGCGCTGCTCTCGTCGCTGCAGGGCCACGCCGACTTCGAGGGGGCGTTCCTGAACGGTTGGACCGAGGTCCAGGACGGCGTCGACATCTCGTGCACGGTCCGCTACGCGCCAAAGCCGGGAGCACGGCCGTGACGCAGCCCTTCTGGCGCGCGCGGCTGCTGCCGGCGTTCGTGGTGCTGCTGGTGCTGAACGCGGGCGTCCTCGCCGCATGGACGCTGCCGCGCTCGCTGCGCCAGAAGAGCGCCGCCGCGCGGGCCGCCGACGCGCGCAGCGAGCTGGAGCGCGAGCGAGCGCGTGCGCTCGCCTTTCGTGGCCGGGCCGAGGCTATCCGCGCGAACCGCGCGGACCTCGAGCGCTTCTACGCGACGCTCGCCGGCAGCGAGAAGCAGGACCTGCTGCCCGCGCTCGCGGAGATCGAGGAGCTGGCGCGGGAGCCGGGGCTGCAGCCGACCTCGCGCACGCTGCGGCGCGAGAGCGTCGACAACGCCCCGCTCGAGCGCGTGGCAGTGGCGCTGCCGCTCGAGGGCTCGTACGGGCAGCTCGTGGGCTTCCTGCGCGGGGTCGAGCGCACGCCGCGCTTCCTGACCGTCGATCGCGTGTCGCTGCGCGCCGACTCCGAGTCGGGCGGCGCGCTGCAGGTGGAGCTGAGCGCGTACCTGCGCGAAGTCCCGGGCGCGCGGAAGGAGCGGCCGCGTGCACGCTAGGCGCTCGCGCGGGGTCACGTACCTCGAGCTCGTGGCGGTGTCCGCGATCGTGCTGATCCTCGCCTCGGCAGTGCTGCCGCTCGGCCGCGTCGCCGTGAAGCGGCAGCGCGAGCTGGAGCTGCGGCGCGCCCTGCGCGAGCTGCGGGAGAAAGGCATCGACCGATACAAGCAGGCGGTCGACCAGGGCCTGATCGGCGGGACCGAGGTCAAGGTCGGAAGCGAGGGCTATCCGCCCGACCTCGAGACGCTGGTCAAGGGGGTGACCCGCGTCGGGGCCTCCTCCGAGCGCAAGCTCAAGTTCCTGCGCCGGATTCCGCGGGACCCGATCGCGGGCACGGACGAGTGGGGCATGCGCTGCTACCAGGACGATCCCGACAGCACGTCGTGGTGCGGGGAGAACGTCTACGACGTCTACTCGAAGAGCACGGCAAAGGCGCTGGATGGAACGACCTACAACACCTGGTGAGCCGCAAGCCGCTCGCGGCTTCACGCTGCTCGAGATGATTACGGTGATCGCACTCGTGGGGATCCTCGCGGCGATCGCGCTGCCGAACTACCGCGTGGCGATCATCCAGTCGAAGGAGGCCGTGCTGCGCGAGAACCTGTTCCGGCTCCGGGACGTGATCGACCAGTACTACGTCGACAAGGGACAGTACCCTGCGACGCTCGAGGTGCTCGTGGAGGAAAAGTACCTGCGCAAGCTGCCCGAGGACCCGATAACGCAGGGCGCGGACTGGACGGCCGTCTTCCAGGAGCCCGATCCCGACAACCCGAGCGAGACGCCGGGCGTCTACGACGTCAAGAGCGCTTCAGAGGCCCTGTCGCTTGCGGGCACGCCGTACAACGAGTGGTGATGGGGCTGGGAGGCGGCATGACGAGAGTCCCGAAGCGGACGCTGCTGGCGCTGGCGCTGGTCGCGCTCGCGCTCGGTTCGGGCTGCGCGGCGCACTGGGCCTACCGGCAGGGGGAGGACGCGTCGGCGAACGGCGACTGGGACCTCGCGGTGGCGCGCTACACGAAAGCGCTCGAGAAGGACAAGGACAACATCGGCTACAAGATCGCGCTCGAGAACGCGCGCATCCAGGCGAGCCGCTTGCATTACGACAAGGCGCGCGAGCACATCGCCGCGAGCGATTTCGAGAAGGCCGTGGAGGAGCTCGAGATCGCGGCCAAGTACGACCCCGCCAACCGCTCGGCCGCGGACGACCTCAAGATCCTGCGCGACCGGATCCGCAAGCGGCAGGCGGAGCAGGAGGAGCGGGCCGCCTTCGAGCAGACCAAGGCGCGCGCGCAGGCCGCGGCGCGCGTGCCGCTTCCGGTCCTGTCCCCGCGCAGCCCGGTGCCGATCACGATGAAGTTCGAGAGCGGCAGCCTGCAGAAGATCCTTGAGAGCCTCGGGCGCATCGCGGGAGTGAACGTGCTGTTCGACGAGGGCTTTCGCGACAAGGCGAACACCTCGGTGAACCTGAGCGGCATCAGCTTCCAGGAGGCGCTCGACCGCATAACGTTCGTGAACCGGCTCTTCTACAAGGTGCTCGACCAGAACACGATCATCATCGTGCCCGAGTCGCGCCAGAAGCGGACCTCCTACGACGAGCTGCTGCTGCGCACGTTCTACGTGCAGAACGCCGAGATCAACGACACGGTCAACCTGATTAAGACGCTCGCCAAGGTGCAGACGGTGGCGCCAAACCTGGGGCTCGGAGCGATCACGGTGCTCGGAACCGTCGATCAGCTCGCGATGGCCGAGCGCATCATCGACGCCAACGACAAGGCTCGCGGCGAGATCGTGGTCGAGGTGCGCATCCTCGAGGTGAACCGCAACAACGTCAAACGCTGGGGCATCGACCTCTCGAACTACACCGTCGCCGCCACGCTGTCGCCCACCGGCGCCGAGAACGAGATCACCGCCGGCCTGCTCAACATCCGCGCCCACCTGCTGTCGTCGCTCAACCAGTCCGACTGGATCGTCAGCCTGCCGTCCACGGTGTTCGCGCGCTTCATCGAGACCGACTCGAACGTGCGGATCCTGGCCTCGCCGCGCCTGCGCGCGGCCGAGGGCAAGAAGGCCGAGCTCAAGATCGGCACGGAGGTGCCGATCCCCGTGACGAGCTACACGGTCGGCACCGGCGGCACCACGGGCTACCTGCCGGCGACCAGCTTCCAGTACCGCAACGTGGGCGTGAACCTGACGCTCGAGCCCCGCGTGGCTGCCAGTGGCGACATCACGCTGCAGATGACGGCGGAGTTCAGCCTGCTGGGCGATGACCGCAACGTGGGCAGCACGGAAAACCCGATCCTCGTACCGACGTTCCTGACGCGCAATGTGATCAGCACGCTGCGCCTGCGCGACGGCGAGACCGGGCTGATCGGCGGGCTGCTGCAGGGCCGCGACGCCCGCTCGTTCTCCGGCGCGCTCGGCATAAACAACATACCCGTGATCGGGAAGCTGTTCGGCGCGCAGCAGCGCCAGGTCGACGAGTCGGAGGTGCTGATCTCGATCACGCCGCGGATCGTGCGGGCGCCCAAGGTGACCGAGGAAGACATGGTGCCGCTGCGCGTCGGGACGCAGGAGGTGCCGAGGGTCGAGGGCGTGCGCGGATCGGTTTTCGGGCCCGAGCCCGAGCCGCCCCCCGCGGCCGCGCCCGCGCCACAGCCGGGCACGGCGCCGCCGTCGTCGCAGCGGCCCCTGTCGGCGGCTCCGCCGTCCCTGCCCACGCCCGAGCCCGCCCCGCCGAGCCAGCCGATCCTGCCGGCGCCCGCCCCCGCGGTGACGCCGTCCAGCGCCGGCCCCGAGACGCCGGCCGTTTCGGGCGTGATCCTGAGCCCGCCCGAGGTCGTGCTGCAGGTAGCACAGACCGGGGCCGTCGCGATCGTGGTCGTGGGAGCGCGCGACGTCCTGGGCGTCGACCTGACCGTGACGTGGGACGCGGCGCTCGCCGAGGTGACGGAGGCCGCCCCGGGCTCGCTCTTGAGCCTCGAGGGCGTGCCGGTCGCGGCCGAGCGCGCGCTCGAGTCGGGCCGCGCGCGCGTACGCTTCACCCGGGCCACCGCAGTCACGGGCTCGGGCGCCGTCGCCGCGCTCACGCTGCGCGGCCTGAAGCCGGGCTCGGGCGCCCTGGTCGTCGAGTCGCTCACGCTCGTCCAGCCGTCGGGCAGCACGCCCCTCACGCCTCCCGCCCCGGGTCGACTGGCGGTGGCGCCATGAGCACGGGCGCACGGAGGGAACGGATGTCCAAGCTCAGACTCGCGGCGGCCGCCGTCGCGGCCATCGCGCTCGCCGGTTGCGAGGCGGCGCCGCTCACGGCGCCCAACGGCTCGACGCTCTTCCTGCAGGTCAACCCTCCGTTCGTGATCGCGAACGGCGGGATCGCCGTCGTCACCGCGGTGGTGACCGAGCCGGCCGGCACGCTGGTCCCGGACGGCACCGAGGTGCTCTTCTTCACGAACCTCGGGCGCATCGACCCGGTCGGAAAGACCGTCCGGGGCGTGGCCGCCGTCAACTTCGTGTCCGACGCGCGTTCGGGTACCGCCACCGTGACGGCGATCTCGGGCCAGGCGACGGCCACGCTTGCCGATCCGGGCCTCACCGTCGGCAGCGCGCTGCCGGCGCTCGTCAACGTCACCTGCGACCCGCAGCGGATCGTCTCCCCGCGCAACTGTCGCGTGGTCGCGACGGTATTCGACCAGCGCGGCAACCCGGTGCAGAACGTGCCCGTGTCCTTGTCGCTGGCCCCCGGCACCGGCGACGTGCTCGAGGAGACCCTCGACAGCGGCGGCGCATTCCTCTATACGAACTCCAACGGCCAGGTGACCGACACGCTGCGGACGCAGGCCATCTTCGGCCTCGGACAAAAAACCGTCACCATCAACGCCACGACGGCGAACAACATCACGGGGACCGCCACCGTGTTCATCGAATGAGGCTCGCGTGCTCCTGCGCCTCTCTTTCGCCTTCGCTCTAGGCGCGCTCGCGGCGGGAGCGCCGCTCGCGCGCGCGGAGATCGCGCTGCTCGCGAGCGGGCAGACGCTGAAGCTCGACGGCCACCGCGCCGAGGGCGAGCTCTTGGCGCTGGTCCTGAAAGGCGGCGGGGAAGTGCACCTGCCGCCGCAGGCGGTGCGCGGGTTCGTGCCGGACGAGGTGCTGGAGGAGGTGCTGAGCCCGGCGGCGGGGGCGGAGCTCTCGCGCTTGATCGAGGAGTCGGCGCGTCGACACGGCCTCGACCCCGGCCTGGTGCTGGCGGTCGTGTCGGTCGAGTCGGGCTTCCGGCCCGAGGCCGTCTCGCCGAAGGGCGCCCAGGGCCTGATGCAGCTCATGCCCCGAACGGCGGCGTCGCTCGGCGTGCGGGACGCCTTCGACCCGGAGCAGAACGTGGACGCGGGAGTGCGCCACCTGGAGGGGCTGGTCCGGCTCTACGGCGGCGACCTGACGCGCGCGCTCGCGGCCTACAACGCCGGCCAGGGCGCCGTCGCGCGCCACGGCGGCGTCCCGCCCTACCGCGAGACGCGCGCCTACGTGCGGCGCGTGCTCGCGGCGTACCGCGCGAAGAAGGCGCCGTGAGCTCGCGGCGCGGCGAGGCCGGCTACTCGCTCGTGGCGCTGCTCGCCGCGGTGGCGGTGATGATGATCCTGCTGGGCGCCGCGATGCCCTCCTGGCGCTACGTGATGAAGAACGACGCCGAGGAGGAGCTGCTGTTCCGCGGCGGGCAGATCGCCGATGCGATCGCGCGCTACCAGCGGCGCAACGGCAACGCGCCGCCGCCGTCCCTGGAGGCCCTGGTCCAGGGCAAGTTCCTGCGCAAGGCCTACAAGGACCCCATGACGAAGCACGGCAGCTGGAAGATGCTGCGTCCGGGCGACGCGCTCCTGCCCGGCATGCCCGGTGCCCCGGGCGCCCCGTCGCGGCAGCCGGGCGCCAGCCCCACCACCACGACGACCACGACCACGCGGCCCTCGGCGTTCTCGCAGCCCGGTCAGACGGTCGGCGGCTTCCTGGGCGTGGCGAGCACGAGCACCGACAAGAGCCTGCGCGTCTTCAACAACCGCACGCACTACCACGAATGGCTGTTCGTTGCCGGCCAGCCTCGCATCGTGGGCCGCGGCCCGGCGGGGCCCGCCGGCGGCAGCCTGCGCACGGGCGGTGCGAGGCCGCCCGGCGGCGGCACGGTCACGCGTCCCTGAGCTAGTCGGGCGGCGGCTGCCCGGTCGTCTCCGGCGGCTGCTGAGGTTGCTGCTGCGGCTGCTGCGCCGGCGGGTTCGCCGGTCCGCCCGGAACGCCCGGAGGCAGCGGTGCTACGGGCTGGGGCATGTAGGGAGTCGTCGCCTGCGGCGCGAATGGAGACACCGGGAACGGAGACGACGGGGCGAAGCCCTGCGGTGGGCCCTGGGGAGCGCCCTGGACCGGTGCGTTCGGGTCGACCGGCGCGCCTACGGCGCCGACCGCCGGCTGTGGCGCCCCTTCCGGAGCCCCGGCCGTCGCGGGCTCGTCGAGGCCCTCGTCCTCTTCGAGGTCCTCGGCGTCCTCCTCGAGCTCATCGGGACGGGGCGGAGCCACCGGCCGGCGCAAGGAGGTTGGGCGGCCCGCGGCGCTGGCAGCCGCGCTCGTGGTGGGGCTGGAGGCGGAAGCCGCCTGCGGGGCGCTGCCGGCGACCAGCAGCGTCTCCACGCGCGAGCCCGAGGCGACGAGCGCGAAGTTCACGCCGGTTCCTTCCAGCAGGGCGAGCACGGTATCGGCGGGCGAGCGACCCTGGAGGCTCACCGTGACGAGCTGGCGCGGCGAGGCCCCTTCGTAGACCACCTTCATCCCGATCTGGCGGGAGAGGCGGTCGAGCACCTCGGAGAGCGGCGCTGCGCGAGCCGTGAGCTCGACGCTCGGCGTAGCGCCGGGTGCTCCGGGCAGCACGCGCACAGCCACCTCCGCCGCAGCTGGCGCGGCCAGGATCGCCGTGAGCAGCAGCGCTCCCGCGAATCTCACCTTTTCAGTGTACGCCCCTCGAGCAGCGAGGGGTAGGTGTTTTCGTCAATTCCCCGGCGGGTGGCCGTACTCCACCGCCCGCCAGGAACCGAACTGCCACGTGTGGCGGGGGCGTCCGAACGATGCCTCCACCGCGGGCGTGTGCAGCCGGTCCCAGCGGCGCGAGCTCACGAGCAGCAGGGGGCGGCCCTTCTCGCGGGCCAGGTCGGCCATCTGTCGCAGGCGATCGGGATCGTCCATCACCCGGCGCGAGTAGACGAGCATCCGGGCCGGGTCGCCGAAGAGCTGGGCGATGTAGTACGTGCCCCAGCTCGCGTGGACCTGCAGCGTCGCGCGGTCGAGGCCGCGCTCGCGCACGAACGCGAGCAGGCGGTCCTTGTCGGCCGACGACTCGAACGGCGCCCGCGCCGCGGGCAGCCGCGCTCCGAGCGACGCCCAGTACACGGCCGCGATCACGGCTGCAGCGAGCCGCCCGCGCGCGCCGAGGCCGTCGAGCGCCAGCGCCAGCGCCAGCACAAGCGGCAGCAGCGGAAACGCGAAGTGGTGGGGCCAGCGGCTGTAGCCGCTCGCCGCGACGAACGCGAAGGTCAGCGCCGCGCCGAGCCCCCAGGTCGCGATCTCGCGCCGTCTTGGCGAGCGTCGCGCGGCGAGGGCCAGCACGGCCAGGCTCAGCAGCAGCGGCACCGCGTCGAGGCCGGACGAGGGCAGCAGGAGGTTGCGCGGGGCGGCGAGCGACCCGTCCGTGACGTACGCCGAGAGCCGCACCGCCACCGCCTCCACGTCCTCCGGCTCGGTCGAGAGCCCGCCCTGTCGGAGCGCCGCGGCGTAGCGCCGCCCGTCGCGGTCGACGCTCGCGAGCAGCAGGGCGGTCGGGACGGCGAGGAGAGCGGCGCCGGTCAGGAGGGCCGGCAGGCGCTGCCGCGCGAGGGCGGGCGCCGAGAGGCCCCGGCGGCGCGCTTCCTCGAAGACGAAGAGCGCGACGACCGGGAGCCACCACGCGAAGACGAGCTTCGTCCACAGCCCCAGGAAGAGCGCGAGGCCCGCGGCCGCAGCCCATGCCGCGGATCCGCGCGCGCGCGAGGCAGCGAGCGCGCGGCGGATCGCGAGCAGAGCGAAAAGCAGCAGCACCGCCGACACGCCCACCGGGCCTTCGTCGACGACGAAGGTCACCAGCCAGACGGGAAAGACGAGGCCGGCCGTCACCATCGCAGACGTCGCCACGCCCAGGAGGCGAGCGGCCAGCAGCGTGGCGAGCAGGAAGCAAGCGGCTCCCAGAAGCCTCACCGCCACGGGGTCGGCGACGAGCCTCCAGAACGGGTAGAACGGCAGCGCCGGAAAGCTGCCGATGTAGAGGTACGAGCGCAGCGGCAGGGGAGCGCGGGTCCCGGGCAGACGCAGGTCGAAGTAGCCGCAGCCGTCGCGGATCGTAGGGAGCTCGCGCGCGTGCGTGGCCGTCGCGCAGCCGAGCGCGTGGTAGTGGACGAACTCGTCCATGTTGTAGGGGATCGCGCGCGGTGACAGCCAGGCGGCGCCGAGCAGGGCGAGGGCGCCCGCCGCGCCGAGCCCGGCCCTCGTGGAGGAGCGCACCGTGGCGCCAAGGCTAGCGTAAAATCGCCGTTCCCTTGAGCGCGAGACTGTCCGTCCGATTCCTGGGCCTTGCCCTGGTGAGCCTCGCCACGCTGGTTCTCGAGCTCACGCTCACGCGGCTCTTCTCGGCCACGATGTTCTACCACTTCGCCTTCCTGGCCATCTCGCTCGCGCTCTTCGGGTCCGGCGCCAGCGGCGTCTTTCTCTACGTGCTGCGACCTCGACTCGAGGGTCTGGCCGCGAGCCTGGGCGAACGTCAAGATCCAAGACCTGACCCCTTCTCGCGGCTCGTCGCCCTCTTCTGCGCGCTCTTCGCGGCGACGACCGTCCTGGCGCTCGCGGTGATCCTGTCCCATCCGCTCAACCCCGCGGCGCCGGGCCTCGGGACGCTGGCGTCGCTCGCGTGGATCTACGGGGCGGCCGCGCTGCCGTTCTTCTTCTCGGGCTGCGTCGTCACGCTCGCGATCAGCGCCTGGGCCGCGCAGATCAGCCGCCTCTACCTCTACGACCTCGCCGGCGCCGCCGCCGGCTGCCTGCTGCTGGTGCCGCTGCTCGGATTGCTCGGTGCGATCGACACCGTGCTGGTGGTCGCCGTGCTCGCGCTCCTCGGCGGGCTGCTGCTGAGCCGTGAGCGTTTCCTGCTGCCGCTCCTCGCGATCGCGATCGCGCTCGTGCCGGTGAACCGCGCCAGCTCCTGGCTCGCGCTGCGCGAGTCGAAGGGGCTCAGCGAGCAGGGGCTGCTGTTCTCGCGCTGGAACTCGTTCTCGCGCGTGACGGTGGTCCAGCCCGAAGACGCGGACCGCCAGCTCATCTTCATCGACTCCGACGCGGCGACGGTGATCTACCGCGACGGCAGCGACAACCGGCGCCACGCGGCGCTGCGCGACCGAATCGAGGGGCTCGCGTACCAGGTGGGCGGCCGCGGCAAGGTGCTGATCATCGGGCCCGGCGGCGGCGTGGACGTGATCATCGCGCGGCTGAACGGAGCGAGCGACGTGAGCGCCGTCGAGCTGAATCCCCTCGTGGCGCGCGACGTGATGAGCTCCGAGCCGTTCCTCGGCTTCTCGGGGCGGCTCTACCAGCAGCCCGGAGTCCGGCTGTTCGTGGACGACGGACGCAGCTTCCTGCGCCGCTCGCGCGAGTCGTACGACCTGGTCGTGGCCACCATGGTCGACACCTGGGCGGCGACCGCGGCGGGAGCCTTCGCGCTCAGCGAAAACAACCTGTACACGGTCGAGGCCTTCTCCGATTACCTCGAGCGGCTGGCGCCCGACGGCGTGCTGAGCATGACGCGCTGGTACCAGGCCCCGCCCGACCAGCTGCTGCGCCTGCTCACGCTGGGCCGCGAGGTGCTGGCGCGGCGCGGAGCGGCGGATCCCGCGGGCCACTTCGTCGTCGTCCGCGGCCCGGACGAGGGGATGCCGCTCACGATGGCCACGGTGCTGCTGAAGAAGAGCCCGTTCACGGCGGAGGAAGTGGAGCAGGTCGAAGGCTTCGCCCGGCGGCTCGGGCTCGAGCTGCTCTACACGCCGCGCACGCGGCCAGCGAACGACCTGACACGGCTGATCACCGCGGCCGACGCGAAAGCGCTTGCGCGGAGCTTTCCGAGCAACATCGAGCCGCCGCACGACAACAGTCCCTTCTTCTTCCAGTCGGTGCGCCTCGAGAAGCTCGTCTCGCGGCGCTGGGCGTTCGGGGAATGGCGCCGCACCAACCTCGGCACCGTGGTGCTGTTCGGCCTCGTGGGCATCACCTCGCTGGTCGTGGCGGCCTTCATCCTGGGGCCGCTCGTCCTGGTGCGGCGGAGGCTCCGGGCCACGCCGCGGCGCGGCCGGCTCGCCTTCCTGTTGTACTTCGCCGCGCTCGGAGTGGGCTTCATCGTGGTCGAGGTGGTGCTGCTGCAGAAGAGCGTGCTGTTCCTGGGACACCCGGCGTACGCGCTCACCGTCGTGCTCTTCTCGCTGCTCTTCTTCAGCGGGCTGGGCAGCCTGCTGAGCGGGCGCATACCGGAAGCGTCGCTCCCGGCGGCGATGCCGAAGCTGCTGCTGCTCGTCGTGGGGCTGATCGTGGCCTCGGTGCTGGCGCTCTCGCCGCTTTTCTACGCCCTCGTGCACCTGGGCGCGTCGTGGCGCGTGCCGATCACGGTCCTGGCGCTGGCGCCGCTCGGCCTCGCGCTCGGCGTGCCGATGCCCAGCGGCATCCGCCTGCTCGCCCGGCGCGCGCCCGAGCTCGTCCCGTGGGCCTGGGGCGTCAACGGCGCGGCGTCGGTGCTGGGCTCCGTGGGCGCCATCGCGCTCGCGATGGTCTGGGGCTTCGACCAGGCCCTGCTCGTCGCCGCGCTCGTCTACCTCGCCGGCCTCGGCTTCGTGACGCGCGCGCTACGGGCGAGCCCGCCGGGCCCGTGACGGCCGCCGCGCCGCGCCGGCGCTTGCTCGTCCGCGTGCTGGCCGCGGCATGGCTCGCGTTCGCGGCGGTGGTCGTGCTCGGGCTCGCGGGCGAGCTGTGGCTGCGCCTGGAGCGTCGCGCCGCCGTGGCCGCGTCCGAGCGCTTCCGCGCCACGAACGTCTTCTTCGCCAACGGCATGGAGTTGAACGCCGGCAACCACTCGCTGTGGCAGGAGCGCTGGCAGGAATACCTGCCGGGCGCCAAGCTCGACGTCGTGATAGGCGGCGAGCGCTTCGTGGTCGAGATGAGCTCAGAGGGCTATCGCACCCACGAGTTCGAGGTTCCGAAGCCGGAGGGGATGGTGCGGATCATCTGCATCGGCGGCTCGACGACCGTCGCGGGGCGCACCAACGACGAGACGTACCCGGCGCTGCTCGAGCGAAAGCTGCGCGAGCTCTTTCCGGGCCTGCCGCTCGAGGTCCTGAACCTCGGCGTCAGCTCGGCGACGACAGATTACTGGCACGCGCGCCTGCCGCGAGTCTTCGGCTACGAGCCGGACGTGATCGTGCAGTACCCGGGAGTCAACGACATCTCCTGGCGCGCCCTGCCGCACTTCGCGAACGCCCACCCCGGCCGGGGGCGCTACTACCAGAGCCTGCTCGTCCAGCGGCTCGTCCCGTTCCCCGTCGAAGAGCTCGACCCCTTCCTCGAGGAGACGTTTACGACGCTCGGCGACACGGATCGCGCCTGCCGCGAGCGGGGCGTCGCGTGCCTGGTGGGCTCGTTCGCCGGGCCCGACCCGGAGAGAGCCCGCGGCGAGTTCCGAAAGCACCTGGACTTCAATGCCGAGTTCTGGTTCAGGCGCTTCCCGCTGCACTCCTACGCAACCTGGGCCCGCGTGGTGCGCCGGTACAACGAGCTCTTCGTCCGTTTCGTCAACCGCTACCACGTGCCGCACGCGCTGGTTCACGAGCGGCTTTCGGATCCTTCCGTCTTCATCGACGTCTGCCACCTCACTCCCG
Organism: Vicinamibacteria bacterium; assembly: GCA_036559805.1. Classification (GTDB taxonomy): domain Bacteria; phylum Acidobacteriota; class Vicinamibacteria; order Fen-336; family Fen-336; genus DATBSL01. Next base: position 2,298 of record DATBSL010000276.1, on the reverse strand, counting down.
AGGGGATCGACCGCCTCGCGGAGGCGTTCCTGCCCGAGGTGGCGGAGCTGGTGCGCGAGACGGCGGGCTACAAGGCATGGTCGGGCTCTCAACGCGCTGCAACGGGACGTTAGCGGGAGGCCCCGGGGGGGCGAAGCCCCCCGGCTGGAAAGCTCAGTGACGCCAGCACAGCGGATGCGCCACCGCGGGTTTAGCCCGGCCGAGGCTTTCAGCGCTCCGGGCGTACGTGAGTGTCGAGTGGATCGAGATCCGTCTTCTGGGACTCAAGAAGGTTCGAGGACAGGCGGAGTCGCTGACAGGCGGATTCGCGCGCAGAGAAGATTCTCGCGCAGAGACTCACGCTAAGAAGATTCGCGCGCAGAGAAGATTCACGCGCCGGCAGCTTGGTGTGAAAGCGGGTTCTGGCGCAGGGAAGGTTGTAGTCCCGGGTCTCGGGCTCTAGCGGTCTCCTGCAAGCCCGGTGCATCTTTTTTTTAGCGACCCCTTGACAACTTTCAGGAGCGACTTTGCGCGCGCCAAGCGACGCATCGTGTGATGCCCCGTGTCACGCAACTGAGCCCTCCACGCGCGGCGCAATCGCGCAGCTATCCGCGCGCGACGAGATTCGCGCGTTGTTGCAGCCGTTCGTCCTCCTGCGAGGCGCCGAAACCCCTGCGTATATTGTTTTCATGCACTCCGAACTCGTGCTCCACTCCATCCCCGACGACGAGTTGCTCCACCGGCTCCACGAGCTCGTCGCTCAATCTCACCGCGTCGAAGCCGACCTCGTCGCCCACATCGGCGAGGTCGACGAGCGAAAGCTCTACGCCCGAAGCGCCTTCCCCTCGATGTTCGTCTACTGCATGCAGGCGCTCCACCTCTCCGAGGCCGAGGCCTATCGGCGCATCACCGTCGCTCGGGCCGCCCGCAAGCACGCCGTGCTCCTCGCAATGCTCCGCGACGGCCGGATCCACATGAGCGGCATGGCCCTGCTGGTTCCCCTGCTGACCGCGGAGAACCGCGACGCGGTCCTCGAGCGGGCGACGCACAAGTCCAAGCGCCAAATCGAGCAGCTCGTCGCCGAGCTTGCGCCGCGGCCGGACGTTCCTTCCGTGATGCGGAAGCTTCCAGGGCCGAGACCGGCGGCATCGCCAAGAGCCGCCGACAGTGGGGATCTGGGCTTCGCCCGGACTCTCGAGCTCGTCCCGGGGACAGCTGCCGCGTTGGCGGCGTCTGAACTCGTCCCGGGACCGGTTGCAGCGTCAAGGGCGCCTCAACTCGTCCCGGGAACAGCTGGTTCCTCGACGTCTACCGCTTCACGCCGGGCGGTCGTCGAGCCGCTTTCGCCTGGGCGCTACAAGGTCCAGTTCACCGCCAGCGCCGAGCTGCACGGCCAGCTCGAGCGGCTTGCGGCCCTCATGCGCTCCGAAGTCCCCGACGGCGACATCGCCGCGATCATCCAGCGAGCCGTCGCCGAGAAGCTCGAACGGCTCGAAACCAGGCGCTTCGCCAAGACGGCCACTCCCCGTCAGGCCACTCCTCGCAAGACGGCCTCGGACAGCCACGGCTCGAAGCCATCGCGCCACATCCCGGCAGCCGTGCGCCGCGCGGTGGGCGCGCGCGACGGCGAGCGCTGCCGCTTCGTCGACGAGCAGGACCGACGCTGCTCCGAGCGGCACGGGCTCGAGTTCCATCACCGACGCCCCTACGGCATGGGAGGCGATCACAGCCCCGAGAACATCAGCCTGCTGTGCCCAGCCCACAACCGCTACCTCGCCGAGCTCGACTACGGGAAGGCTGCGATCAAGGGACGACGGATCTCGCGCGAGGAAACACGCCCGGCTCCCGCGAGCGCATGACGGCATCGCCACGGCCCAACCGGAAGAAACACATGCCCGTGGACATGGATCCGGGGGCGGGCGCGAACCCTGCGCGGCCTATGATAATCTCCCATTTCGACCGGCCTTTACGTGGGCCGGCGTGCCCGGCTCCTCCTTTCGGGACGGGCGCTCCCCGGAGAGGTTGATGGCCACCCTGGTCGGTCCCGCGCGCCTGCGCGACACGAGCCTCGAGAGCGTTCGCGAGAAGGTCCTGGCGGGCCACAGGCTCGGCTTCGAGGACGGGGTCGCGCTCTACAAGACCCACGACCTGCTCGGGCTGGGCCAGCTCGCCAACCACGTCCGCGAGCAGCGGCACGGCGACGCCGCCTACTTCGTGTGGAACACCCACATCAACCACACGAACGTGTGCGTCGCCACCTGCGACTTCTGCGCCTTTGCGGCGAAGAAGGACGAGCCGCGCGCGTACACGATGGCGCTC
>DATBSL010000275.1:0-5195 GCA_036559805.1 Vicinamibacteria bacterium | reverse complement strand
GCCGGAACGCCGCGGGGATCGGCAGCCGCCCCTTGCCGTCGATTCGATGCCGATAAGTCCCTTTGAACACAGCGGCCTAGAAGTCTTCCACATTTTCTTCCACTTTTCCACACATTCCATCCTTCGAAGAGCCCCCCGGCTGGCGATGGGCTCTTCGAAGGATTTTTGAGCCGTGCTGTTGGCCCGGTTCCGTTGTCCGTTGTTCTGGTTCGTCGCTCTCCAGCTCGTCGCTCTCCAACCACGGGCTCTTCAGGGGGGATGGTGGTAGGGGCGCGTTCACGCTTGCGTTCTTGATCTAGGGGGGCTCCGCCCCCCTAGGACCCCCGGGTTGCTTCCGGTTTAGGCTGAGAACCACGCGGGCACGAGCTGGTGCGGCGAATCCGTTGTCCGTCGCCGTTGTCGTTGTCCGTTATCCTCCCGCGATGGTTCGTCTCCCGGCTCACCGCGTCGCTGGGCTGTACCTCGCCCAGCGGGTCCGTTTCGGAATCAAGTTCGGGCTCGAGACGACGCGCGCCCTCGTGGCGGAGATGGGCCACCCCGAGCGCGCGTATCCCTCGCTGCTGATCGCCGGCACGAACGGCAAGGGCTCGGTCGCGGCCTACTGCGACTCGGTGCTGCGCGCGTCGGGGCTGCGCGCGGGGCGCTACACGTCGCCGCACCTCGTGCGGCTCAACGAGCGGATCGCGGTGAACGGCCACGCCATCGGCGAGCGCGACTTCACGCGCGCGGTGCGCGACGTGCGCGACGCGGCGGCGGCGCTCGTGCGCCGCGGCGTGCTCGAGACTCACCCCACCTTCTTCGAGGTGCTGACGGCCGCGGCGTTCGCGCATTTCAGGCGGCAGCGCGTGGACGTGGCGGTGCTCGAGGTCGGGCTCGGCGGCCGGCTCGACGCGACCAACGTGGCGGAGCCGCTCGCCTCGGCGATCGTCAGCGTCGACCTCGACCACGAGGTGTACCTGGGGAAGAGCCTCGCGGCGATCGCGCGCGAGAAGGCCGGCGTGCTGCGCGCGGGCCGCACGACGGTCGTGGGTCCGCTCGGCCGCGAAGCTCGTGCCGCCGTGCGGCGCGAGGCCCGCGCGCGCGGCGCGCGCCTCGTCGAGGCGAGCCGCGACTCGCGCGTCGAGGCCGGCCGGCCGGCGGCTGCCGGCGCGCGCGAGACCGTCTCGATCCGGACGCCGAGCGCCGGCTACACCGGGCTTCTGCCGCTGCCGGGAGCGCACCAGCGCGCCAACCTGGTCGTGGCGCTGCGCCTGCTCGAGGAGGCGAAGCGCGCGGGGCTCCCCGTCGACCTCTCGCGTGCGGCGAGCGCCGTCGCGGCCACGCGCTGGCCGGGAAGGCTCCAGCGGATCCCGGGCCAGCCCACGCTCGTCCTCGACGGGGCGCACAACCCGGCCGGAGCGCGCGCGCTCGCCGCGCATCTCGCGCCAGGCCCGCCGTTCGTGCTCGTGTTCGGAGCGATGTCGGACAAGGACGTGCGCGGCCTGGCGCAGGCGCTCTTTCCGCTCGCCGCCGCCGTCGTGCTGACGACCCCGCGGATCGCGCGCGCCGCGTCGCCGGGCACGCTCGCGCGCCGCGCGGGAGCGCTCGCGCGCGGCGCGCACCGCGAGCCGAGCGTCGCACGCGCGCTGCGGCTCGCGCGGCGCCTGGCGCGGGCGCACGGCCGCGGGACGCCAGTCGTCGTCGCGGGCAGCCTCTACCTGGTGGGCGCCGTGCTGGCCCTGCTGGAGCGCGGGGCCGACTGACGGCTCACGGCCGGCGCCAGGTCTCGTGGAAGTCGGTGGCCCGCTCGACGCGCGGCCAGACGATCTCGTGGCCGATTCCGGGGCCGTCCGGCACCTCGATCGTCCCGCGCGCCGAGACGACGACGGGCGGGTCGACGAGGTCCTCCTCGAAGTAGCGGGCGCTCGCCGACGTGTCGCCGGGCAGCGTGAAGCCGGGCAGCGTCTGGAGATGGACGTTCGCCAGCCGGCCGATGCCCGACTCGAGCATGCCGCCGCACCAGACCGGCACGCCGCGCGCGCGGCACGTGTCGTGGACCGCCCGCGCCGCCGCGAAGCCGCCCACGCGCCCCACCTTGATGTTCACGACGCGACAGGCGCCGAGCTCGAGCGCGCGGCGCGCGTCGTCGGGCCCGCGGATCGACTCGTCGAGGCAGACGGGCGTCGCGAGCCGCTTCTGCAGCGTGGCGTGATCGACGATGTCGTCCCAGGCGAGCGGCTGCTCGATCATCGTCAGCGAGAAGCGGTCTAGCGCCTGAAGCGCGTCCGCGTCCGCGAGCGTGTAGGCGCTGTTGGCGTCGACCATCAGCGGCAGCTCCGGGAAGCGCTGCCGCAGCGCCTCGACCGGTGCTATGTCGCGGCCCGGCTTGATCTTGACCTTGACGCGACGGTAGCCGGCCTCGACCTCGCGCGCGACCGCGTCGACGAGCGCCGCGTCGTCCCGCTGCAGGCCGATCGACACCCCGGCCTCGATCTCGCCGCCGCGCCCGCCCAGCACCCGCCACAGCGGCGCCCCCTCGCGACGAGCCCACAGCTCGTGGACCGCCATCTCGAGCACGGCCTTCGCCATCTCGTGGCCGCGCACGCGCGAAAACGCCGCCCGCAGCTCGGAGGGGTGGGCAATCTCGCGCGCGAAGGCGATGGGCGCCAGGAAGTCGCGCAGCACCGAGAGCACCGTGGCGTTGGTCTCAGGCAGGTAGTAGGGATCCACGTCGGCCACGCACTCGGCGTGGCCGGTCTGCCCGTCGGCGCTCGCCGAGACGAGCAGGAACTGCTTCGTCTCGGTGCGCCCGAAGGACGTCTCGAACGGCGCGCGCAGCGCGAGGCTCACGCGCCTAAGCTCGAGGCGCTCGAGCTTCACCGGCGCGGGCCTAGCGTGCGCGGGACGGGGAGGGCTTGGCTTTCTGCGAGCACTTGCGGCAGCGCCCGAAGATGTTGTGGCGGTGCCCCTCGATCGTGAAGCCGATGCCCTCGGCGATCTCGTCCTGCAGCCGCTCGATCTCCGGGCTCTGGAACTCGAAGATCTCGCCGCACGACGCACAGAAGAAGTGGTCGTGGTGCGCGCGGTTCCAGAGCGGCTCGAAGCGCGCCTCGCCGCCGAGCAGGAGCTCGCTCGCGAGCCCGGCTTCCTGGAACAGCTTCAGCGTGCGGTAGATCGTGGTGCGGCCCACCTGCGGGTCGCGGCGCTTCACGATGCGCAGCAGGTCCTCGACCGACACGTGCTGCCCCGCCTTCAGGAACGCCTCGAGGATCGCCTCGCGCTGGGCGCTGCGCTTGAGCCCCTGGCGCACGAGGTACTCCGTGAGCACCTGGCGCTCCTCGCGCGGCGCGGCCGCCGGTGTCCGGCTCGCTGCGTGTGTCATGTGCGCGAGAACGAGCCTAGCCCCCGCGTGGAAGCCCTGTCAACGACGCCCGACGAGCGCCGCGCGCACGACGCCCCACGCGAAGAGCGGCGAGTAGGAGGCGGAGCTGCCGCGCCCGGACGCGCCCGAGAAGCGCGTCGACCAGCGCCGCCGGGCCGAGTTCCAGTCGATCTCCACGTCGAGCACACCCGGGCCCCGCGGCTGGGGCTCGAGCGGCAGGAGCGTCGGAAGCCAGTGGGTTCCCGAGCGGGTCGAGAGCCGCACGCGCGGAGCGAGCCCCATCACGACCCACACCGCGATGCCCCCCACCTGGGCTCCGTCGCGCACGCGAAACCGCGCGCGTGCCGTGGGCAGCGGGTCCAGCGCACGGGCGCGGTGCAGGTCGATCCGGAAGAGCTCCTGTCCCGGCGCAAGCGGGTGCAGCTCGCGCGCGTCGAGGTTACGCGGGATATGGGCGGTGAGCTCCGCGACGCTCGCCGCGGGAAGAAGACGCGGCGTCAGTCCGAGCCGGAGCGGCGCCCGCACCGGCGCGGCCACGAGCGACACCCACTCCGGCACCAAGGCACCGCCCGGACGCAGGAAGCGCGTGCGTGCCCGCTCGAAGATCGGGACGAGCCCCTCCTCGAAGGCATCGTTGCCCACGAGCTCGCCCACCACGACGTCGAACTCGCGGCGGAGCCGGACGCGGCGCGCGTCCCCACGCACGACCTCGACCCGGTCCGCGACGCCCGCCTCGCGCGCGAGCGCCTCGATCACGGGCACGAGCACCGCCTCGCGCTCGACTGCCACTACGCGGCGCGCCCCGAGCCGGGCCGCGGCGACCGCCCAGACGCCGCTGCCGGCGCCGAGGTCGAGGACACTCGCTCCCGGCCGCACGCGCGCGGCGAGCCCCCGGTGAAACGCGCGGTTGCGGCGCGTGTCTCCGAGGAGCTTCTGCTGGTAGGCGAGCATCGCCGCGAGGCGTGCGGGCGAGGGATGCGCCGGGCCCCTCACCCGCGCCCACGCGCGCGCCGCCCGGCTGGATGCACGGCGCCCACCGAGACGAGCGTGTCGATGAGCTCGAGGTAGTCTCGCTCCGCGCGCGGGCGCTCCACCTCGAAGCGCTCGACGACGGCCGCGACCACGTCGCTGCCGCTTCTGGCGCCGTCGAGCTGCTCCCAGACGAAGGCCGCCACCGTGTTGAGGTTCAGGATCGAGTCGAGATCGGCCCCGCGGTCCGCGAGCGGCACGAGCACGTACTCGCTGCCGATCCTCCGCCCCACCATGCGCGGCGAGCGCGTCCAGGACTCGCCGAGCCGGGTCTCCGCGCTGCGGCTCACGGGACGGCCTCGGCGCGGAGCCGCCCGGCGCTCGTGGCACGCGCCACGAGCCCGCGCCCGAGCGAGACGAGCGCCTGCAGCGTGCGGCGCGGGCGGGCGCCCGGGCGGCCCTCGACGCGGACGATCGAGGCCAGCACGTCCTCCGCCGCGAGCGGCGGGTCGAGCAGCAGGCCGCGGTCCGCCTTGGTGCGCCAGCGCAGCCATCCGGGCGCGAGCGGAGGCCCGAACACCAGCCGGTGGAGGCGCAGGCCTTCCTGCTGGCGCGCGAGCACGACGTCTCCCACGCGCGGGCGGCGGCGCGCGGCGCTCACCAGGTGCACCCGCTCGCCGTGCGCGAGCGCCGGCTCCATGCAGGTGCCGGTCACGGTGAGCCGCACGTGCGGGAACTCGGCGAGGCAGTCGCGCAGCAGCTCTTCTCCGAACGGGACTTCGACGCCGTCGGCGGCGGGAAGCTGCGGCTCGCCCAGGTCGTGGGCGGCGGGGTCGGGCACGGACGCGGCCGCCTCGCGGCGCAG
>DATBSL010000274.1:0-23867 GCA_036559805.1 Vicinamibacteria bacterium | reverse complement strand
CGCCGACGAACACCATCGCCGGGATCGCGCCGACCCAGTAGAAGTGGCTGGTGGCGATGCCGTACTTGGCGCCCGACGCGGCCATCCCGATCATCTCCTGTGCGCCGAGGTTCGCGGACAGGAACGCGAGCCCCGCGATCCAGGCCGGGATCGAGCGGCCGGAGAGGAAGAAATCCTCGCTCGTCTTCGTGTGGCGTTTGAGGGCGAAGCCGATCCCGAGCACGAACAGGAAGTAGACGCCCAGGATGACGTAGTCGATCCCGCCCAGCTCGATGCCCTGTGTCACGCGTCACCTCCCTGGAGATTCGCCTCGGCCGTGGGTGCCGGATTATTGCGGCAACGGGGCCGCTGTTTCAAAGGGGGAACGCGTCATGCAGGAAGAAGGGGGCGCGTTCCGCAGTTCAACGCACGTCGTTCGTAGAAGCGAGGAGAGCGCGCGCGTTCAGCCGGCCAACAACTTCTTGGCCATCCAGCGAGCGTCGCTTGCCCGCTGCGGCCCGTCAACCTCGGACCCCGCGACGGCGCCGTCGAACAGCACGACAAGAGCGCGAGCCGTCGCCTTCGCGTCCTTCACTCCCGCCGCCGTCGTCCACTCGCGGAAACGCTCCGTGAACCACTCCCGCTGACCGTGAGCAATGGCGCGCGCCGGGTGCGCCGGATCGATGAGCTCGCTCACCGTATGCTGCAACGGGCAACCCCGGAAGTCCTTCGACTCCGCCCACTCCACCACCCAGTCGAAAAACTTGAGCCCGCGTTGTGACGGCGGCGTGTCGGCCAGGTACGCCTCGATGCTCGCGCGAGCGTCCCCGGTTCGGCGCTCGAGGTACGACGCCACGAGCTGGTCCTTGCAGCCGAAGTGTTGATAGAGCGACGCCTTTGCCGCGTCGGCCTCCGCCAGGACGCGGTCGATACCCACGGCCCGCACGCCTTCCCGGTAGAACAGGCGATCGGCGGCGTCGAGGAGCCGGTCACGAACGCCGACCTCGGAGGTTTTCGCCCGTTTCCTGGGCTTCTGCGGCACCCCTTGACAATATAGACAGATCGGTCTATTGTCAACCGCATGAATAGACAGAACGGTCTGTTCTAGATTTCCTGCAGCTGGTCCCTATCCGTCTCGCGCGTTGCGATGCCGTCAAGGAGTCTCGACATGGGTTACGCAGTTTCTGGCAAGACCGCACTCGTCACCGGCGCCAACCGCGGCATCGGCGAAGCCATCGTGGACGCCCTCGTCGCGGCCGGTGTAAGAAGGGTTTACGCCGCCGCCCGCAGCATCTCGGCCCTCGGCCCGCTCGTGGCCCGCCACGGCTCCCGCGTTACGCCGCTGCAACTCGATATCACCAACGCCGCGCAGATCGCCGCCGCCGCCGCGACTGCCGTGGACGTGGACCTGCTGGTCAACAACGCGGGCATCGTCGGCTTCTTCGGTGGTGAATTCACGGATCCGAAATGGATCGAGGGCGGGCGACAGGAGATGGAAGTGAACTTCTTCGGTACCTTCGCGGTCACGCAGGCCTTCGCGCCGGTGCTCGCGAAGAACGGCGGAGGCGCCATCGCCAACCTCAACTCGGTGGCCTCGTTCGTCAGCTTCCCGATTCTCGCGGCGTACAGCGCCTCGAAGGCCGCGACGCACTCGCTGACTCAGGTCACGCGCGCGATGCTGCGGGGGCAGAACACGCAGGTGTTTGGCGTGTATCCCGGCCCGATCGACACCAAGATGGGCGAGGCGCTGACGCTCGAGAAGGCCTCGCCGGCGGACGCGGCGCAGGCGATTGTCGCGGGCATCGTCGCGGGCGACGAGGAAATCTTTCCCGACAAGATGAGTCAGGGGGCCGGGCCGGCCTTCTTCGCGGATCCGAAGGGGCTCGAGCGGCAGGTCTCAGGGGTCCCGGCCGTCGAGAGAGAAATTCAATGAAGGCATTCATCCTCGATCGTTACGGAAGCGCTGACCGTCTGCGAGCTGGCGAGATGCCAGACCCGGAACTCCGGGATGACGACGTCCTGGTCCAGATTCACGCCGCTGGCGTAAACCTTCTGGATTCCAAAATCAGAAGCGGCGAGTTCAAGCTCATTCTGCGGTATCGCCTGCCGCTCATCTTGGGCCATGACGTGGCCGGGGTCGTGGTCCGGGTCGGATCACGAGTGCGTCGATTCAAGCCCGGCGACCAGGTCTATGCGCGGCCGGCCGACGGGCGAATCGGTGCATTTGCGGAATTCATTGCAATCAAAGAAGAGGACGTGGCGATCAAGCCCAAAGCACTCACGATGGAAAAAGCGGCTTCCATACCCCTGGTCGGCTTGACCGCCTGGCAGGCGCTGATCGAAAGAGCGAGCCTGAAACGAGGACAGAAAATTCTCATCCACGCGGGCTCGGGTGGTGTGGGCACACTTGCCATTCAGCTGGCGAAGCACGTCGGCGCGACGGTGGCAACGACCACGAGCACGGCCAACCTGGATCTGGTCAGAAGCCTCGGGGCCGACATCGTGATCGATTACAAGAAAGAAGACTTCGCACACGTGCTCCATGACTACGACGTTGTGTTGCATAGCCTGGACAAGGTGACGCTCGAGAAGTCCCTGCGAGTGCTGAAACCCGGTGGACAGCTCATTTCCATCTCGGGCCCACCCGATGCAGCGTTTGCGCGAAGCATCGACGCGTCATGGGTCTTGAGAATGATCCTGGGCGCCTTGAGCTACGGGATTACAGCGAAAGCAAACCGCCGCCAGGCGAAATACTCGTTCCTCTTCATGAGAGCGAGCGGCGGCCAGTTGACCGAGATCACGTCCCTCATGGATGAAGGAGTCATCCGCCCGGTCGTGGATCGGGTCTTCCCCTTCGCATCGACCAAGGAGGCCATGGCCTATGTCGAAACAGGACACGCAAGAGGCAAGGTCGTCGTAGCACTGAGGTGAAACGCGGTGGGTCGGCTGAACACGGGGTTACGTTCCCACTTTGCCGCGCTGGGCCGACGGCGGAACGCAGCCGCATACCCATCGTCTTGGATTGACAGAGGTGGATGCGTTGACTACGTTGATCGGCATGGGCGCCCTCGAGCACCCCTTGCTCGAGCGCGTCGGGAGCACTCCGCTCGTCGAGCTGCAGCGGATTCCAGGAGCAGCCGGGCCGCGAGTCTTCGCGAAGCTCGAGAGCGCCAACCCCGGCGGCAGCGTGAAGGACCGCGCCGCGCGTGCGATCGTGGTCGCGGCGCTGCGTGCGGGCGAGCTGCCGGCGCGACGCCTGCTGGACTCGACGAGCGGCAACACCGGAATCGCGTATGCGATGTTCGGCGCCGCGCTCGGCTTCGGGGTCACGCTCTGCGTCCCGGCCTCGGCCAGCCCCGAGCGGCTGCGCATCCTGCGCGCCTACGGCTGCGAGGTGATCGAGACCGACCCGCTAGAGGGCTCGGACGGAGCCATCCACCGCGCCCGCGCGCTGCTCGCGGAGCGGCCGGGGCGCTTCTTCTACGCCGACCAGTACTCGAACCCGGAGAACCCGGCCGCGCACGAGCGGACGACCGGCCCCGAGATCCTCCAACAGCTCGGCGGGCTGCACCTCGACCTGTTCGTGGCCGGCCTCGGCACGAGCGGCACCTTCGTGGGCGTGGCGCGCTTCCTGCGCCGCGCGAGCCCGGGCACGCGCCTCGTCTCAATGGAGCCCGACGCCCCGTTCCACGGCCTCGAAGGCCTGAAGCACATGGCGAGCGCGCTGGTCCCGGCGATCTACGACCCGGGGCTGGCGGATCAGAAGGTCGCGGTCAAGACGGAGGACGCGCACGCGATGACGCGGCGCCTGGCCCGCGAGGAGGGGCTGCTCGCCGGCCCTTCCGGTGGGGCGGCGGTGGCCGCGGCGCTGCGCGTCGCGCGCGAGATGGCCGCGAGCACGGTCGCCGTCGTGCTGCCCGACGGTGGCGAGCGCTACCTGGCGGACCGCTTCTGGGAGGACCCGTGAGCCTTGACGCCGGACGTCCGGTTCGCCTCGCCGCGCAGGCGGAGGCGGCGATCCGCCGCGAGGCGGCGCGCGCCTATCCGCACGAAGGCTGCGGCGCGCTCGTCGGGCCCGCGGAGGGCGAGGTGAGCGAGACGCTGCCGCTCGCGAATCGCGAGTCGGCGAGCCCGCGCACGCGCTTCACGGTGGCCCCGCTCGACTACCTCGCCGCGGAGGAGGGCGCCGAAGCGCGCGGGCTCAGGCTGCTCGGCTTCTGGCACAGCCACCCCGACCACCCGGCGCGCCCGTCGGCGACCGACCGCCAGTACGCCTGGCCCGGCCTGCTCACGCTCGTGATCGCGGTCGAGCGTGGTGAGCCTCGAGACCTGACGGCGTGGGACGTGCCGGGACCGGAGGCGCCGTTCCGCCAGGTCGAGCTCCAAGTCGGTCCCTGAAAGGAGGCGCATGAGCGTTCGGGTTCGCATCCCCACCCCGCTGCGGCCCTACGCGGGCGGGCGGAACGAGGTGGCCGTGAGCGCGACGACGGTCCAATCGGCGCTCGACGCGCTCGTGGCCGAGGCGCCCGAGCTGCGCCCGCAGCTCCTGGCCGAGGACGGCACGCTGCGCAGCTTCGTCAACCTCTATCTCAACGGCGAGGACGTGCGCACGCGCGCGGGCCTCGCGACGCCGCTCGCCGACGGCGACGAGCTCAAGGTCGTGCCCGCGATCGCCGGCGGATAGCGGCCCGCCGGAAGTAGCGCGGCGCGCGCCCTTCGCTACAATCCGGTGTTCGACGGTCCCACGCGCTCCCCGCCGGGGCGAATGGGACCGATGAGGGCTGGAGATGGCGAAGACGCGCGCGCGCAGGCGACCACCGCTCGAGGTCTGGAAGTTCGGCGGTGCCTCGCTCGCCGACGCCGCGGCCGTGCGCCACGCCGTCTCGCTCGTGCGCGCGCACCGCGGCCCGCTCGTGGTCGTCGTCTCCGCGCTCGCCGGCGTGACGGACGCGCTGCTCGACGGCGCGCGCCGCGCGGTGGCCGGGCGGCCCGAGGCCGCGACCGCCGTCGCCGCGGCGTTCCGGCGCCGCCACGCCGAGCTCGCGCGCGCGCTCGTGCGCGGGGCGGGCAGGAAGGCGCTCATCGCCTCGGCCGACGCTCAGGCGCGCGAGTACCAGGAGATCGCCCACGCGATGGCCGCGCTCGCCGACCTGTCGGCGCGCGCGAGCGACACGCTCGTGGCGCGCGGCGAGCGCGCGGCGAGCGCCGTCTTCGCCGCGGCGCTCTCGGCTGCCGGCCGGCGCGCCCAGCGCGTCGACTCGGCGAGCTTCGTCGCGACCGACGCGCGGCACGGCGCCGCCGCGCCCGACCTCCAGGCGACGCGGCGGCTGACCCAGAAGCTGCTCAAGCCGCTGCTGAAGCGCGGGATCACTCCGGTCGTGCCCGGCTTCATCGGACAGGCGCCCGACGGCACCGTCGCGACGCTCGGGCGCGGCGGCTCCGACCTGACGGCAACGCTCGTCGCGCGCTCGCTGGGCGCCGCCCGCGTGGTGCTGTGGAAGGACGTGGCCGGCATCCTGACCGCCGACCCGCGCGCCGTGCCCGACGCGCGCCTGCTGCCGCAGCTCGACCAGCGCGAGGCGGCCGAGGTCGCCTACTTCGGCGCCAAGGTGCTGCACCCGCGCGCGCTGATCCCCCTCGCCGGCAGCAGCATCGTGCTCCAGGTGCGCGCCTTCGCGCACCCGGAGCGGCCGGGCACCGAGGTCTCGATGCGCCGCACGCTCGCCTCCTACCCGGTGAAGGCGCTCGCCACGATCCGCGAGCAGGCCCTCGTCACCGTCGCGGGCAAGGGCCTGATGGGCGTTCCCGGCATGGCCGCGCGCACGTTCGGCGCGATCCACGCGACGGGGCTCTCGGTCTCGACGATCTTCCAGTCCTCCTCCGAGAGCTCGATCGGGTTCACGCTGCCGGCGGTCGAGGCGGCGCGGGCCAAGGCCGCGCTCGAGGCGGCGTTCGCGCACGAGCTCGCCGCGGGGCTCGTGGACGGCGTCAACGCGAGGAGCGGCCTGGCCGTGATCGCCGTCGTCGGCCGCGGCATGGCCGGGACACCCGGCGTCGCGGCGCGCGTCTTCTCGGCGCTGGCGGCGGGCCGCATCAACGTGATCGCTATCGCGCAGGGCTCCTCCGAGCTCAACATCTCCTTCGTCGTCGAGGAGGAGCAGGCGCGCGATGCCGCACGCCGCGTCCACGCGGAGTTCCAGCTCGCCAAGATCGGCGGCGGCCGTCCCGCCAGCCGGCGCACCGACGTCGTGCTGCTCGGCTTCGGCCGCGTGGGCCGCGCGCTCGCCACGATGGCGGGGCGCTCGCGCGACGGGCGGATCCGCATCGTCGCGGCGCTCGACCGCTCGGGCTACGTGTTCGACCCGCGCGGGATCGGGCGCGCGCGCCTGCTGAAGCTGGCGGCGGGCAAGGACCGTGGTGCCCTGCTCGCGAAGCTGGGGGGCCGCGGCGCGACGGCGCGCGAGGCGCTCCACGAGATCGCGGCGCACGCGGTGTCGCGGCCGGTGCTCGTGGACCTCACGGCCGAGGAGACCGGCGACCTGCTGCTCACGGCCATCGAGCAGGGCTTCGACCTGGTGCTCGCCAACAAGAAGCCGCTCGCCGGCCCCGCCGCGACGTACGGTCGCCTGCTGGGCGCCGCGAGCGCGGCCGGCCGGCGACTGCGCTACGAGGCGACGGTGGGCGCGGGCCTGCCCGTGATCGACACGTTCCGCAAGCTGGTCGAGAGCGGCGACCGCGTGCGGCGCGTCGAGGGCTGCGTCAGCGGAACGCTCGGCTTCGTGCTCTCGTCGCTCGAGGCGGGCACGCCCTTCTCGTCGGCCGTGCTCGAGGCGGTGAGGCTGGGCTACGCCGAGCCCGATCCCCGCGAGGACCTCTCGGGCGCGGACGCGCTGCGCAAGGGGCTCATCCTCGCGCGCCTGCTCGGCTTCTCGGGACTCGCGCCTCGCGCGGAGAGCCTGGTCTCGCAGCCGCACGCGCGGCTGCCCCTCGACGTCTTCCTGAAGCGGCTGCCCGAAGCCGACGCCGCGTGGCGCGACCTCGTCGCGGCCGAGGCCGCTCGCGGCCAGGTGCTCCGCTACGTCGTGGTCGCGACCGGGCGCGGCGTTCGGGCCGGCCTCAAGGCCGTCCCGCGCGCCTCCGCATTCGGCTCGCTTTCGGGCACCCGCAACCTCCTGTCGTTCACCACGCGGCGCTACCATGCCGAACCGCTGGTCGTCGCGGGTCCGGGGGCCGGGCCGGAGGTCACGGCGGCCGGCATCCTGAACGACATCCAGTCGCTGGCCAACGAGTAGAAGGGCCGCGATAGGCCCGTTGGCCTTGTTTTTCACGGCCTTGCGGGGCCCCCCTGCTATGATGGTCGAGTGAAGTCGCATCACTACTGGAAGGCCGTCGACGCCTTCAAGGGCCAGCTGCGCGAGGCCGTCCCCCACGCGGAGCTCAAGGCCCTCCACGCGCGCAGCGGGCCGCGCCACCTGGCCTACGCCGCGCGCCAGTTCGCGATCATCGGTGCCTGCAGCTATGCGCTCTGGCACCTGACCAGCCCGTGGCTGTGGCTGCCGATCGCCGTGCTGCAGGGCTTCACGTTCTTCAACATGACGACGCTCTTGCACGAGGTCGTGCACAACTCCGTATTCGACCGCCGCCGCGACGGCTGGAATCGCGCGCTCGGGCTGCTGTACGCCAGCACCAGCGGCATCTCGGCCAGCCAGTTCACCCGCTGGCACCTCGACCACCACGACAACCTGGGCTCGTGGGAAGACGACCCGAAGCGGCACTGGCTGTCCCCGAAGCGCAACGCGCGCTGGTTCAAGCTGCTCTACTGCACGCCCGCGCTCATCCCGCTCTACTTCCGGGCGGCCGCGAGCGAGTCCCGCTCGTACCCCGCCGGGCTGCGGCGGCGGATCGGGCTCGAGCGTGCGGCGACCGTGCTGCTGCAGACGGGCATCGCCGTGACGCTCGGCGTGTTCGGCGGCTGGGGCGCGGTCCTGCGCGTTTGGGCGGTGCCGTACTTCCTGGTGTTCCCGGTGGCGTTCACGCTCAACCGCCTCGGCCAGCACTACGACATCGACCCCACCCACCCGCTCAAGTGGTCGACGGTGATGGCGCCGAGCCGGCTCTGGGACTTCCTGTTCGTCTTCTCGAACTACCACGCGGAGCACCACTACTTCCCGAGCGTGCCGTTCTACAACCTGCGCAAGCTCCACCTGAACCTGCGCCCGCTCTACGCGCAGCTGGGCCTGAAGACCCACAGCTACCGCGAGATCGTCTGGGAGTGGTTCGTGAAGAACCGCCCGCCCCACGCCGATTGGGACAGCCAGCCGGCCGCAGCGCCTCGAGCTGCGCGCTCGACGAGCGCGGCCTGACGTCGCGCCCGCGTCAGCGCGGGTCGGTTTCCTCCCCGGCGTCGGCGATCCGGCGCTTCAGCTTCAGGCTGCGGCCCTTCGAGGCGTAGAGCACGTGGTCGGCGCGCGACAGGAGCGTCGAGACGTTCTCGCCGGGACGGCGTAGCGCGGTTCCGAGGCTGAAGGCCGCCGGGCTGTCGCGCATCGCCCCCTCCACGACGCGCTGCGAGATGGCGTGGCCCTCGTCCTCGCTGGCGGCGCGGATGAAGAGCGCGAACTCGTCGCCGCCGAGCCGCACCAGGATGTCCTCGCTGCGGTGGTGGCGCGTGAGGAAGTGCGCGAACGCCTGCAGCACGCGGTCGCCCTCGTCGTGCCCGTAGGTGTCGTTGATCGACTTGAAGTCGGTCAGGTCGAAGAGCAGGCAGACCCAGTGCGCGCCCGGCCGCTCGAGGTCCGCGCGGCGGCGCTCGAGGTAGCGTCGGTTGTAGCAGCCGGTGAGCGGGTCGCGCACGCTCATCTCCTCGAGCAGCGTCTCCAGCTCCTTGCGCGCCGTGATGTCGCGAACCAGCGTGCGGACGCCGGTGGCCCGTCCGGCCTGGTCCACGATCAGCGAGCTCTGGATCTCGGCCGGAAAGCTGGTCCCGTCGCCGCGGCGCATCAGGAACTCGCGCAGGTCCTGTCGCCCGCTGCGCTCGTAGACGCCCCCCTGCGCGTAGCCGCGCTCGAGCATCTCGCGCATCAGGAGCTGCGCGCGCTCGAATTCGCCCTCGGCGAAGAGGTCGCGCCCGTGGAGCCCGGTCGCCTCTTCCGGCGAGCGGCGGAACACCAGGCACGCGAGCCGGTTCATGAAGGTGACGCGCTCGCTGGCGAGGTCGCCCTCGACGAGGGCGTCGGGGAGGTACTGCCTCAGGTCGTCGAGCTCGTGACGCACCGTGGCGAGCTCATCTCGCAGCTTGACCACGACGGGGTGCTCGGGTGCGCCGAGCTCGTCAGTCTTCACGCGCCAGCTCCCATCCGAGTATATCGGGCTCCCGGTTGAGCGCTACGATTCCGGTGTGGCGCTGCCGATCGACTCGAAGACGCGGCTGCTGGTGCTCACCGGCGCGGGCGTTTCCGCCGAGAGCGGCGTGCCGACGTTTCGCGACGCGAACGGGCTCTGGGAGAACCACTCGATCGAGGCGGTCGCGACGCCTTCGGGGTTCGAGGCCGACGCGCAGCTGGTCTGGCGCTTCTACTCCGAGCGCCGCCAGAAGGCCGGCTCCGTGCGCCCGAACCCGGGGCACGCGGCGCTCGCCGCGGTCGAGGAGCGCATGGGCGACCGCTTCCTGCTCGTGACGCAGAACATCGACGGCCTGCACCAGCGCGCGGGCAGCCAGCGCGTGGTCGAGATCCACGGCAGCCTGTTTCGGACGCGCTGCTTCGACTGCGACCTCGCGGAGTTCGCCGACACGAGCCTGCGCGCCGCCGTGCCGCGCTGCGACGCCTGTGGCGGCCGCCTGCGCCCCGCCGTCGTCTGGTTCGGCGAGATGATCGACCCGTTCGTGCTGCGCCGGATCGCCGGGTTCATCGACGAGGCTCGACGCGGCACGCTGGCGTTCCTCGCCGTCGGCACGTCGGGCGCCGTCTACCCCGCCGCGGGCCTCGTGCTCGACGCGCGCGGCGCGGGCGGCCAGGCCTGGCTCGTGAACGTCGAGCCGCCGGAAAACCGCGGCGCCTTCCACCACTTCGTCCAGGGCGCGAGCGGGAAGATCCTGCCGGAGCTGTTCGAGTTCCGCTAGCCCGTCCGCGGAGCGCTGCCACTCGCGCAGCACCGCCTCGGCCGGCTTGCCGCGCGGGTTGTAGCCCGTGTCGCCCGCGCCCGGCGCGCTCACGTCCCACGCCCACCAGAAGGCGCCCTTCATCCACGCCCCCTCGCGGCTCCACACCTCGTGGAACGCCGCGTAGCAGTCGGCTTGCTCGGCCGGATCGGCGGCCAGGCTCGTGCCCCAGTCCCACGGGGCGCGGTTCGCTCCGTCGCCGCTGCGATAGCCGACCTCGGTGAAGATGAGCGGCCTGGCGTGGGCTCGCTGCAGGTTCGAGAACGCCGCCAGCATGTCGTGGCCGCTGCGGTTGCGGCGCCACGCGGCTTGCAGCTCGGCGCGCGACGGGTTGGCCTTGTCGGTGAGCGGCGCGTAGGCGTCGACGCCGAGCACGTCGAGGAGCGGCCAGAAGGAGACGCTCGTGAACTCGTCGCCGGGCTCGACGCCGTTCGCGGCGTAGGTCAGGAGCCCCGGGTAGCGCGCGCGCGCCCGCGCGACGAGCGTCGACCACTCCGCCGCGTAGCGGCTTCCCGACATCGAGGCCAGCTCGGTGCCGACGACCAGCATCTCGACGCGCTGCTCGGCCGCGAGCGCCGTGTAGTGGTCGAGGAAGGCCGCATAGCTCTCGAACCAGAGCCCCGGGTCGGACGGCGCGATCTGCGCGCGCCAGGTTCCGTCCTCGACGTCCACGTGCGGCTTGAGCATCACCTTGAGCCCGAGCCCGTGCAGCTCGTCGATCGCGCGCCGCACGACGTCGTCCGCGTTCGAGCGGTCGGGGAGCGGGCGGATCTCGTTCGAGGTCCGGTGCGGCATGTACCAGGTGGCGAGCAGCCCGCTCCAGCCCGCCCCCGTCGCCGCGAGCGCGCGGCGCGAGTCGGCGGCGGCCGGATAGCCGTACTCGTCGTGCCACC
The DNA here is from genome assembly GCA_036559805.1 of Vicinamibacteria bacterium. Lineage (GTDB taxonomy): Bacteria > Acidobacteriota > Vicinamibacteria > Fen-336 > Fen-336 > DATBSL01. Next base: position 12,836 of record DATBSL010000274.1, on the reverse strand, counting down.
ACGAGACGTGCGTGATGCCGCCGTACTCGAAGCGAGCCCCGGCGCCCGGCGTCGGGCTCGGCGGCGCCGTCGGGCTCGAGCCGCCGCCGCACCCGGCCACAAACGCGAGCAGCCCCGCCACGGCGACGAGCGCGCAGCGTGCCGCCGTCACCGGACCCCCGTGTGCGTCAGGCACGAAGCCGGAACCCACAGCCGATCGCCCGGCCCCAGGCCGCCCGCGCCCACGGGCTTCCCGCCCGAGCACGCCGCCGCCGCGCAGCCGCGCTCGCAGCCCACCCACGCGACGAGCCGCAGCTCGAAGCGGGTGGCGTCGCGGTCCAGCACCGAGGCGCAGTAGCCCTCGCCCGCCCACGGCCGCACGCAGACCGTGTCGCCTATCGACTTGCCCGACCCGCGCGCCCCGGCCGAGCGCAGCACGCGCGCGAGCTCGGGCTTCCCGGAGGTCTCCGCGACGTCCAGCGGCGTGCCGCCTTCGCGCGCGCGCAAGTCCGGGGTGGCGCCGCCCTCGAGGAGCACGCGGGCGACCGCCGTGTCGCCTCTCCTCGCGGCCTGATGGAGCGCGGTCCAGCCCGAGGCGTCGCCACGGTCCGGGTCGGCGCCGCTCTGGAGGAGCGCACGCACAGCCGCCAGGTCGCCGCGCGCCGTCACTGCGACGAGGCGGCGCGATGAGTCGTCGTCACCGGCCCCCACCCTTACGGCCGATGCGAGCACGATGCCGAGGCCGACCCGTCCGAAGCGCGACGGACGCCTCACGACGCCGCCTGCGGCTTCTGCTCGGGCAGCGGCACACCGCGGAAGCGGAAGTACAGCAGCAGGTCGTAGGCGATCTTGAGCCCGCCCGCAAGAAGGAACGGCAGCGGCGTAGCGGCCGCCGCCATCGTCGCCCCCGCGAAGGCGGGCGCCACGGCCTGCGACAGCGACCGGACACTGACAGTGAATCCTGCGGCCGCGGCGCGCTCCTCCGGCGCGACCAGCGCGACCGCATACGCCTGCCGCGTCGGCACGTCCATCTGCGACAGCAGGTGCCGCGCCAGCAGCACGATCGCGGCGCCGCCGAAAGTCGGCATGAACGGGACCAGCAGCAGCAACAGGTTCGACGGCAGGTGGCTGAACACCATGGTATTGAGCAGGCCGAAGCGCTCGGCCACCCGCGCCGCGGCCAGGAACGAGAGCGCCGAGAGCAGGTTCGTCCCGAAGAAGAGCGCGCCCAGCGCCTCGGGCGGCGCGTCGTAGCGCAGCGTCAGCCAGTAGGCCACGAGGCTCTGCATGATGAACCCGCCCGCGAGAGCGTCGAGGCCCTGAAGTCCCGCGAGCTGCAGCACGATCCCGCGCGAGCGCCCCAGGCCGAGTGACGCGCCGGCGCGCTCGGGCGTCTTCGGCGGAGGCCCGTGGCGCGCCGCCAGCCATACGTAGAGCGCGGTGAGCACCAGGCCCGCGACGCCGTAGGCCACGAGCATCGCGCGCTGCGCGTCGAGCTCGTGAGCTCCCGCGCGTCGCGCCGCGCCGAGCGCGAGGCCGGCAGCCATGGCGCCCGCGGCCGCGCTGGCGAACGCCACCAGGTTGTACCAGGCGAAGGCGCGCACGGGCGTCCCGCCTCGGAGCGCACCCGGCAGCAGCGAGTGCTCGAGCGGCGAGAACGGGCCCGCGTCCTGCCCGTTGGGGCTGAGCGTGCCGAGCACGGCGCCCACGACGAGCAGCAGCGGGCTCTCGGCCGTGGCCAGCAGGAAGCCGCCGAGCGCGATGAGCGGCGCGGTCATCGCCATCAGCCGGGCGGCGCCCACGCGACCCGCGAGCGTCGAGAGCGTCATCGTCAGGAGCGCGTCCTCGACCATGGTCGCGGTGAAGACGGCGCCGATCGCCGTGGCCGAGAAGCCGCGCCCGGCGAGATACAAGGCCAGGATCACCGAGAGCCAGCCGAACGTGAACGAGCGCAGCGCGCGGGCGGCGAACAGCAGCCGGCCGTCGGCGGTCAGTGCGATTCCCGGACCCATGGGTCGCGTGTCGCCGCCACCAGCAGCGCGACGCCGCTGAGCGCCAGCGCCTCGAAGATCCCGGCTGCTTCGAACGCGTGCTCCGGGCCGGCGAGCGCCCGCGGGACGTGGAGCAGCAGCACCCACAGGAAGATCATCAGCGCGGACATGCTGGCGGCGAGCCGCGCGACCGGACGCACGAGCAGGCCGGCGCCGCCGGCGACGAGCGACGCGCCGGTCACATAGGTCCAGAAGCGCTGCCCCGGGGGGATCCACGCGGGTACCATGCCGTCGACGAAGGCGGCGTAGACGTAGTGCTGCACGCCGCAGACGATCAGGAAGACGGCCAGCAGAACGCCCGAGGCGGCCTCGATCCGGGCGAAGCCGCGCACGAGCGCCACGAGCGGGCGCTCGTCGCCCGACAGTCGCCTCGCGAGGATCGCCGCGCCGCCCACGAGCGCCAGCGACTTGAGCGGGTTTGTCCACGTGAAGCCGCGGAAGAAGGGCCGGTCGACGACCGGGTTCACCACCATCTGGGGTGCGTACAGCAGGAAGAGGTTGAGCAGGATCAGCACGCCGAGGACGCTCGCGGCCGCCCGCGCCATTCGCCCCGAGAGAATCCTGAGACCGATCACGACGAGCACGACGCCCACGAACCAGGCCAGGAAGGGCTGGTGGACCCACGCCGGCGTTTTCGGGACCAGGCGCACGAAGTCGGAGACCACGAGCTGCAGCACGCCCGACGCCAGCGCCGCGAGGCCCAGGAAGACTCGACCCAGCGAGAACGCCGTCGTCGCCCGCAAACCCGAGCCGAGCGAGACGAGAGCGTCCGGGGGAGCCGTCGGGACCGACATGCCGCTGAGCATACAATCCCCCGCGCCGCCCCACGGGCGGTGGAGAACGACGATGGACGCCCCCGACACGAAGTCGCTGCCGGCCAACGCCTACCAGCCGCTCGCTCCGGGCGAGGCGTACCGTCCCGTGGTCCCGGCCGCGGCGACCTTGCCCGAGGCCACGCCGCGGTCGATCGGCTGGGGCCTGCTGCTGTGCGCCGTCTTCACCGTGGCCTCGGCCTACTCCGGCCTGAAGGTCGGCCAGGTGATGGAGGCGGCGATCCCGATCTCGATCCTCGCGATCGGCTTGGCGCGTGTCCACGCGCGGCGCTCGAGCCTGCTCGAGAACATGATCATCACGGGCATCGGCGGCGCCTCGGGAGCGATCGCCGCCGGGGCGATCTTCACGCTGCCGGCGCTCTACATCCTGAAGCTCGACCCGCACCCGGTCCAGACGGTGTTCATCTGCCTGGCCGGCGCGTGCCTCGGGGCGCTGTTCCTGATCCCGCTGCGGCGCTACTTCGTGCGCGAGACGCACGGCCGCTTCCCGTATCCCGAGGCGACCGCGATCACCGAGGTGCTGGTGACCGGCGAGAAAGGCGGCTCGCAGGCCCGCCTGCTGCTGCAGGCGACCGGCATCGCCGGCGTCTACGACCTCCTCGCCACGACGTTCCACGTCTGGCACGAGTTCGTCGACTTCCGCTTCGTGCCGGCCGTCCGGACGCTGGCCGAGCGCGCGCGCGTCGCGCTCTCGTTCGACGCGGTCGCCTTCATCCTCGGGCTCGGCTACGTGATGGGCCTGCGCTCCTCGCTGATCCTGTGCGCCGGCGGCTTCCTCTCGAACCTGGTGCTGGTGCCGCTCATCTGGATGATCGGCCGGCACCTGCCGGAGGGCGCGAGCGTCTACCCGTCGTCGCTGCCGCTCGCCACGATGTCGGCCGAGCAGATCTTCCGCGGCTACGTGCGCTTCGTCGGCGTGGGCGCGATCGCGACCGCCGGGATCTTCGGCGTCCTGAAGTCGCTGCGCATCATCGGGGCCTCGTTCGCGGTGGCGGTCCGCACATTCCGTTCGGGCGCGGCGCCCGCCGACGAGCGCACCGACCGGGATTTGCCGGTCGTCAGGCTGCTCGTCGGTGTTCTGGTCTCGACGCTCGCCGCGGCCGTCTTCTACTCGACGCTGGGCCAGCGCTTCGGCGTGGTGCTGGTCGGGCTCCTGCTGACGCTCGTCTTCTCCTTCTTCTTCACCTCGGTCGCCGCCAACGCGATCGCGATCACGGCACGCAACCCGATCTCGGGCATGACGATGCTGACAGTGATCGTCTCCTCCGTGGTGCTGCTGCGCTTCGGCGTGTCCGGCCCCAGCGGGATGTTCTTCGTGATGGCGATCGCGGGCGTCGTGGCCACGGCGCTCGCCGTCTCGGGCCAGTTCGTGACCGACCTCAAGGCCGGCTACTGGCTCGGCTCGACGCCCGCGACGCTCCAGAAGACGAAATTCCTCGGCCTGGCCCTGGGCGCACTCGCCGCCGGGCTCACGATCGCGATGCTGGCACGCGCGTTCCAGTTCGGCGAGGCGGCGCCAGGCGACCCGCGCGTGGTGCTGCCGGCGCCGCAGGCCTCGATCATGAAGTCGCTCGTCGAGGGCTTCCTGAGCCAGCAGCCGGTGGCCTACATCCTGTTCGGCGCCGGCGCGGTGCTCGCCCTGATCATGGAGATGCTCGGCGTGCCGGCGCTGATCTTCGCGCTCGGCATGTACCTGCCGCTCGAGCTCAACACGCCGGCCCTCGTCGGCGGCTTCCTGGCGCACTTCCTCGACGCGCGCGCCCGCACGCGCGGCGCGCACGTTCGCGAACGCGGCATCGTGATCGCATCCGGCCTGATGGCCGGCGGCGCGCTCGGAGGCGTCTTCGGCGCCGCGCTGCGGCTCGTCCCCGGCTACACCGAAGACTGGCTGCGGAGCCCGTTCTACGGCAACGAGGCGGTGTCGCAGACGGTGTCGGCCGCGCTGTTCGTGGGCTTGTGCGTGTACGTGTGGCGCGCCGCGAACGCGCGCGAGACGGCAGCCTAGACCGTTCCTATACTGGGTTGGTGTTAGAACCGCCTGCAGGATGCCGACGCCACGCTGTCGGCCGTCGACACGAGACCGAACCGGACGGTTTCTAGAACGTCGACGTTGGCCTGCGCGGGCTCCCAACCAGGGACAGCCGCCGTGAGCCGGCGCGCCTGCGTCGGGCTCTCCCGCGGAACTCCGTCCGGACGGAGTTGTTCGCCGACACAGGGGATGTGAGGGAGCAGTCTGTAGTTTCCCGAGCCTGGCTCTCCCTTGCGCGCCCTTTTCGCCCTCGCGTCGCTCGTGCGCCACGACGCCATCAAAGCGGCCAACGGTTTCGGGGGCACGCGGAATTCGGCCCTCGGCATCCACTTCTGGAGCACGGGTTCGTAGCCTTCCAGCTTTGCCGCCGGTGTGAGTCGCGCACTCGTAAGTGTCTCGACCTCTGCCGTCACATGCGCGCGACGCTGACCGAGTCTTCTCTCTGCCGAATCGTGCGTGCCGACCCGAGGAACCGGAGCCGCACCCATCGCAGTGTCTCTTCCTAACCTGGACCTATCCTGTCCAGTGTGTGCCCTACTCTCGACTCATGAATCACACACTCTCCCTCGGCACGATCCCGGACGACGAGCTGCTTGGCCGCCTCGCCGAGCTCCTGCGCGACTCCCGGCGCACCGAGGTCGATCTTGTCGCTCACATCGGTGAGGTGGACCGCAGACGCCTCTATGCACGAGAGGCCTCGCCGTCGATGTTCTCGTACTGCATTCATGCCCTTCATCTCTCGGAGCCCGAGGCCTACCTGCGGATCACGACAGCGCGAGCCGCGCGTAGTCACCCGGTCCTGCTCGCGATGCTCGCCGACGGCCGTCTGCACCTCAGCGGCATCGCCAAGCTCGCGCCGCATCTGACGTCGGAGAACCGGGACGCGCTCCTGAGCCGCGCAACGCATCGGTCGAAGCGCCAGATCCTGGAGCTGATCGCCGAGATCTGTCCCCGCCCCGACGTGCCTTCGCTCGTGCGAAAGCTTCCAGACGGCGCACGCCGGGAGATGCCCCCGGCCGTCGCCCCCGCGCCCGGCGAGCATGGCGTCGCGGCAGGGATTGCCGCAGTTGCTTTCGGGCACGAGGTGCCGGCTGATCGAATCGGGCCCGGTCAGGCCGATGTCGGGGCGTCACGGGAAAGCGGCGAGGGCGCGGCTCCACTCGTTTCGCAGGCCAGGACCGCGAATCTGGAAGAACGGCCAGGCGAGTCGACGGGCGGGATGGAACTCGGTCCTGGCGGAGTCGGCTCCCCCCGGCACGTCGTCGAGCCGCTGGCTCCGTCCCGCTACAAGGTGCAGTTCACAGCGAGCGCCGAGCTCAAAGACAAGCTGGAGCGGCTCCAGGCACTGCTGTGCTCGGAAGTTCCCGATGGCGATCTGGGCGCGATCATCGATCGGGCCGTGAGCGAGAAGCTCGACCGGCTCGAGGCCCGGCGCTTCGCAAAGAGAGGCAGCTCTCGTCAAACGAAGACCGTCGCGCAATCCAAGCCACGGCTCTCGCGCCACATTCCGGCAGCGATCCGGCGCGCGGTGCACCAGCGCGACGGGGGGCGCTGTCGTTACGTGGACGAGGCGGGTCGTCGCTGCCCCGCGCGCCACCGGCTCGAGTACCACCACCTTCACCCCTTTGGCATCGGCGGTGGCCACACGCTCGAGAACGTGCGCTTGATGTGCCGAACCCACAATCTCTACCTCGCCGAGCACGACTACGGACCCGAAGCGATGGCTGCGTACCGGACCGACCGAGAACGACCGGGCGCCCCAGATCCGCCCGCGTGGAGGGCGCCGGGCCCGAGCGCGGCCCGACCCGCGCTCTCTTAGCGCCGGCATGAGTGACGTCGGCTACCGGTCGGCGAGCGCCACGCCTGAGAAGCGGCGGCACAGCTCGACGAGCTCGTCCTGCAGCGTTGCGTCGTGAACCGCCGGGTCCGGCTGCTGCGGCTTCATGTGGCGAAGGTACTGGCCGGTCACGAGCGCTCCCCGATCGTCGCTCACGGCGAGCCAGACCTGCGTGCGGCGACCGTCGTCCATGTCGTCGGGCGCGGCGGGGCCGCCCATCCGCGTGGCGACCCAGCCCGGGTTGACCGCGTTCGACAGCACGCCCGGCCAGCGCCTCGCCACGGCGAAAGCGAGCAGCACGTCGTGGAGCTTGCTCTCGGAATAGGCGGCGGAACCCTCCCAGCGCCGCTTCCTCCAGTCGATGTCCCCGAGGCCGTGGTCGGCGCCACGGTGCATGCCCGAGCTCAAGTAGACGAGCCGCTTGGGCCGTTCGACGAGGGCTGTCAGGACGTAGGGTGCGAGGACGTTGATCGCGAAGACGTGCGGCAGCCCTTCCGTGGTGCGCTCCAGCCGTTCGCGCAGGCCGACGCCGGCGTTGTGGATCACCGCGTCGCAGCGGCCGAGCCGGTTGACCTGCTCGGCGACGCCGCGCGTTTCCGAAAGGCTCGCGAGGTCGCCGACTACGACCGCTTCGCACCCCGGCAGAGTGCGCCGCGCGTCCGCCGCGCGCGCGGCGTTGCGCGCGTGCAGCACGACCGTGTGGCCCGTTTCGGCGAGCAGCCGCGCGGCCATGAGACCGAGCCCGTCCGTCGAGCCGGTGACGAAAACGCGGGCCATCCGCTAAGGACCTCCGTCTCTTAGCGTCTCCTGGCCAGGCCATCTCATGGTTTGGCCGTCTCCTGGCTAGACGCCTAGGGGCGGACGCTTCCGGTGCCAGTCCGTCGCCTGCTCGTAGGCGTGAGCGGCCGCGAGCACGCGCGAATCGTCTCCGATGGCGCCGCTGATCTGCAGCCCGATCGGCACGCCGTCCTTCGTGAAGCCGCAGGGCACGGATATCGTCGGCAGGCCGAGCGCGTTCCACGGCCGCGTGTTCCGAAGCATGGCCAGCTCCCGCGCTCGCAGGTGCTCCATGTTCGCCTCGACCTCGGCGATGGTGGGCGGCGAGACGGGGGTCGTGGGGGTCACGAGCAGATCGACCGACTCGAAGAGGCGCCCAGCCGCGAGCCGCAGCCCGCCGATCTGACGCTGCGCCACGATGTAGGCGGCCGCCGTGACTTCGGCGCCGCGCTGGATCCGCCGAAGCGTCTCGGGCTGGTAGCGCTCAGCCTCCACGGCGAGCAAGGGCTGGTGATAGGCGTACGCTTCGGCTCGCAGCACGGCGATGGCCGCGTCGTTGCCGGCCTCGAGCGTCACGTCGCTCTCGCGGCCGCCGAGCGTGACGAGCACCTGCAGTGCGGCACGCGTCGCAGCCTCGATGTCCGGGTCGAGATCCTGCCAGAAGAGCTCGCGCGGCACGCCGAGACGCAGCCCGCGCAGCGCGGCTGGGCTCGGCTCGCGCCCGTGTTCGAGCGCTCCCGCATAGTCGGTCGCCGGGACGGTCGGGCCGCCTCCGTCGGGACCGGCCAGCACCTGCAGCATCTGCGCGGCATCGCGGACGCGGCGCGTCATCGGCCCGACGTGGTCGAGCGACCAGGCAAGCGGGACGACGCCGCGGGTGCTCACGAGGCCGAACGAGGGCTTGTGGCCGACGATCCCGCAGTAGGCCGCGGGCTGGCGGATCGACCCGCCCGTGTCGGACCCGATCGCGCCGTAGCAAAGGCCGGCGGCCACAGCCGCGGCCGACCCGGCCGACGAGCCGCCCGCCGAACGCCCGAGAGCCCACGGGTTGTGCACCGCGCCGAAGGCACTCACGACCGTGCTGCCCCCGTAGGCGAACTCGTGCATGTTCAGCTTGCCGAGAAGCACCGCGCCTGCGGCCTTGAGTCGCCGGACGATCTCCGCGTCCTGCCCGGGCACGCGCTCCGCGAAGACGCGGCTCCCCGCCGTCGTGAGCACGCCCTCCGTGTCGACGAGGTCCTTGAGCGCGATCGGGATGCCGTGCAGCGGGCCGCGCCACTCGCCGCGCCGGATCTCCGCCTCGGCCTGGCGCGCCGCCGTCAGCGCGCCGTCGGCCGTGACCGTGATGAACGCGTTCAGCTTCGAGTCGAGCGCCTCGATCCGGGCCAGGCACGCGCGCGTCAGCTCGGTCGGCGACAGCTTTCCGCCGCGCACGAGTGCCGAGGCCTCGGCCAGGCTCAGGCTCGTCAACGGCTCTTCGAAAGGACCAGGTTGTGCTTCCAAGGGCCTCCGCGCGGCGAGGCCGCCCAGCGCGCCGAGCGCTCCCGCTCGCGTGAAGGCGCGCCGCGACCACCGCACGCGATACTAGCGCGGCCCGGGCAGCAGGCGCTTCAGCTCGTCGTCCCAGTTCTCGACGACGACCATCGACGCCGTCGCGTCGGCGTGGGTCCGCTCGACCACGAGGAAGCGGCCGTCGGGCGCCACGTCCACGAAGCGGAGGTTCAGGTCCATCTCGCCGTCCTCCTGCGCGAACCCGCCCTCGAACAGCACGCGCGGCACCTCCACGCCGAGGCCAGACGCCAGGGAGAGCACGCGCGCCGACATCATCCTGTCGCCGTTCTCGTAGAAGATCTCGCGGCCGTCGTGCGACCAGGTCGGCTTGCGGCCGCCCTCAGGCGACACGCGCACGGGCTCGCCCGGACCGGGGTAGGGACGTACCCAGACTTCCCATGCGCCCGTCACGTCCGCGGCGTACGCCAGCCAGCGCCCGTCGGGCGAGAAGCGGGCGCCGGCCTCGCGGAATGGCGTCTGCAGCCACTGGGAGCTCGTCCGATCGGGGAGGCTCATCAGTGCGAGCTTCCGCGGCCGCATCTGCTGGACCAGCAGGAGCGCCGGGTCGGGCGACCATTCGAGAGGCGGGCCCACCTGAGCGTCGGGACCGATGGGCTCCGGCTCGGTCGAGCTTGCGTCCGCGGGCAGCGAAAGCAGGCGGGTCGTGGACCCGACTCGCGACACGTACGCGAGCTTCTTCCCGTCGGGAGACCAGGCCGCGAAGGTGTTGTGGTCGCGAAACGTCAGCTTCGACGGCTGGCGCGACCCGGTGAGATCGTAGATCCAGAGCTGGCCGCCCTGTCCCATCGGCCCCACGGTCATGACCGCGCGTCGGCCATCGGGGGAGATCCGGAGGTTCCGCGGCCCCTCGAGCGGCTCGGCCACGACCGAGGCAACACGCTTGCCGCCGCGGTCGAGCCACACGAGGCGGCCGCTTGGGGGATTGCTGTGCCCTGCCACGTACACGCTGGTGCCGTCGCTGGCGCTCACGAAGTTCGTCACGCCCGCCTCCGGCTTGTTGAAGACGCCGCTCTGGAGCTGGACCGGCTGGCCGACGGTCCGCAGCGTGCCGACGTCGAACCGGACCGCCACCAGACGGTCTCCCTGGCCGTAGACCAGGTGACCGGAAGGACGATACCTCGGGCCGAACCCGTCCTGGACGATCGTGACGGGCTCCCCGCCGCCGAGGCGACGGGCCACGATGCGCGTTGCGCCGTCCGTGAACATCAGCGTGTAGAGCAGCGTTTGCCCGTCGGGCAGCAGCGACGGCCGGAAATACCCTTTCTCGCCTTTCTCGATATCGGGAACCGCGAGGCGCTCGGGCTGGCCGCCTTTCGCCGCGACGCGGAACAGGCCCAGGACTCCCTGCGTGAATACGATCGTATCGTCCGGGCCCCACGCGGCTCCGCTGAAGTAGGTGTCCAGCGGACAGATCGTCTCGGCCGGTCCGCCCGCGGCCGGCACGCGCTTGAGCTCCGTGTAGGTGGTGAAGCCGATCTGCGTGCCGTCCGGTGACAGGAAGGGATCGAGCCCGTCTTCGGACCCGGCGACGAATCGGGCGTCCAGCCGATCGAGCTCGCGGACGACGAGCCCGGAAACGCCCCGCGGTTTCGACGTGTACACCACGCGCGAGGCATCCGGCGCGATCGCGACGTTCCACCCGGCCCGGCTCGCCCGGAACGGGGCCCCCTGGGGCGGCGTCAGCTCGAACCGCCTGAGCGGCGACGGATCCGGCTCCGGACGCGGCCCCGGGCGGCCGGCCAGGCCGACGAGCGCCACTCCCGCCAGCAACCCGCCGGTGGCCGCGACCGGCACGCGCCAGGGGCGCCGAGGCCGGGCGGCTGCCACGGTGCCGCCGGACGACGCCTTCACGGCGTCTTCCAGCACGAGCATCACGTCCGCGGCGTCGCGGTAGCGCCGCGCGGGGTCCTTCTCCAGGCAGCGGCGCAGCACCGATACGACCGGCGCCGCCTCCGCAGGTAGGTCGCTCCAACTCGGCTCGCCGCGCAGGACGCTCGCGATCATGTCCGACACGTTCGCGCCCTGGAACGCGAGCTTGCCGGTGAGCATCTCCATCAGCACGCAGCCGAACGCCCAGACGTCGGTCCGCTCGTCGACCGGCTGGCCGCGCGCCTGCTCCGGGCTCATGTAGGCGGCCGTGCCGAGGATCGTGCCGCCCTGCGTGACGACCACGGGCGACGTCAGCGTCGGCGACTGCGATTCGATGGGCGCCGGTTCGTGCCCGTCCACGGACTTCGCAAGCCCGAAGTCGAGGACCTTAAGCGTCCCGTCGGGCCGGAGCTTCACGTTCGAAGGCTTCAGGTCCCGGTGAATGATCCCGCGCCCGTGCGCGGCTTCGAGTGCCAGCGCGATCTGTGCCGCCAGCCGAAGCGCCTCGTCGAGCGGCACTCGACCGCGGGCGATGCGCTCGGCCAGCGTCGGCCCTTCGACGAGCTCGAGAACGAGCGCGCTGACGCCCTCCGCCTCCTCGAGACCGTGGATGCCCCCGATGTTCGGGTGGTTGAGCGACGCGAGCACCTGAGCTTCGCGGCGGAAGCGCGCCGCGCGGACCGGGTCGTGCGTGACGGAGTCCGGCAGGACCTTGAGCGCGACCTCGCGGCTGAGCTTCGTGTCGCGCGCGCGGTACACGACGCCCATGCCGCCGGCGCCGAGCGGGCCGACGACCTCGTACGGGCCGAGTCTGGAGCCGGCCGTGAGGCCCACGTTGGGACGGAGATTAGCACCGCTCGCAGCGACAGCCACGCGCCGCTAGCGGCGCGACAACAGGCGCGCGCGTGGACTGCGAAGCCAGCGCCGATCCTCATCGAACGCCTTGCGGGCGCGCCTGGACTCCTCCTGGTCGAGAAACGGCGTCTCGGCAAAGCGCGCCTCCAGAATGGCGATCGAGAGCACTCCTGCCCGCAGCCCTGGGCGAATCCACTCCCGGTCACGCGGCTCCATGCGTGCGTACTTCGACACGGCTGCGTCGTTCGGCTCGAGGAACCAGGCGGCCAGCTCGGGCCCCAGTCCGATGCGCGTCAGGCGCTCTTCCCAGCCCGAAGGAAGCGTCGCCACTCGGGGCGAGATCGGATCGAGGTAGTAGCCGTGTTCCGCCTCGAAGGCACTGCCTTGCCCGAGCGCCTCGGACAGGTCGAAGATCCGCTCGGGATCGCTCTTGGTGTACGCGTCGACGTCCAGCGACGCCGCCATGCGGGGCGGCACGTCGACAGCAATGCCCAGCACGGCCAGGCTTCCGAGAACGACGTAGTCGGTTTCCCCGCAGAGCTCGCGCGCCCGGGCGAAGAGTCGTCCGAGGTCCTCTCGTCTCACCGTGGCGCGACGAAGGCGAACGACCAGGGCGTATTCTGGAAGAGCGCATCCGCCCACTCCCCGGGTTCCAACAGGGCTCGCGCCACGCGTTGCACCGGGCCTGCGAGCATCGACCGCCAGCGCGAGACGTAGTGATCGCTGCAGAGGCCGTCGCGCTCCCAGCGGTCGACAACCGCGCGAGCGCGCCTGACCTGCCGGCTCGCGTCACCGCGCGAGGCGCCGAGCAGCCGTGCGGCGAGGACGGCGTGGGCCAGTCTGCGGTCCAGCCGCCGCGCGCGCTCCTTCTCGCGCGCCAGGATCGTCTCGTGTGCGGCCTCTGACCGCGGCGGCAGCGCGACGATCTCGAGACCGAGCGCCTCGCAAAGGCTGGAAACGGTGCCGACACGGACGTCCTGCGCCGACCCGCTCTCCAGCCGTGCGATCGTCACCCGGCTCGTGCCGCTCCGCGC
>DATBSL010000273.1:0-17619 GCA_036559805.1 Vicinamibacteria bacterium | reverse complement strand
CGGCCGGTAGCCACTCGAACCCTGTTCGGTAAGGAGGTCCCATGTTCCTCGGCACAGCCATCGTGGCGGTACTGCTCCAGGCCGCGCCGTCCGCACCCGTCGACCCCGAGAAGGAGCCGTTCCAGCTCCTGGAGACGCGCGTCTCGGCCGCAATCCAGCAGAAGGACATTCCGGCGCTCGAAGAGCTGCTGGCGAAGGACTTCGCCTTCAGCGTCTTCCTCGAGGGGCGGCCCCCTCAGGTGCTGAGCCGGGGCGAGTGGCTGAAGACCTCGGGGCACTACACCTTGACCGGCTTCGAGATCCGCCATCTCGCGGCGCGCGTCTTCGGCAAGGTAGCCGTCGTGCGCCTGCAGCCTACGCGGATGTCCACCGTGGGGCCGACTCGCGATCATAGTGGAGAGTTTGCGCTGGTGGACGTCTGGACCAAGGACGGCGACGCCTGGAAGCTCAGCCAGCGCCACCTCAGCCGGCCCGACCCGCTCGCGCGCTGACAACGGCTCCCGGCCGCCGGCTAGAGCTCCACCGCGCGCTGACGCGCTTGGGCCGCGCCCCGGTGCGGCATAGGCTATCGGGGTGTCGATCGGCAGCCGCACGCTGACGCTCACGCTCGCGACGATCGCGCTGCCCACAGCAGCGCAGGCGGCCGCGGAACGCTCCCTTTCCGAGCTCGCGAAGGACTACCGCGCCGGCGATCGCGAGCCGGCGGTCGACGCCGTCACCTTGATGGCCCGCGAGACCGTCGAAAGGGAAGTCGACCGGCTCGTCGCGTACCTCGCGAGGATTGGCCTCACGGGAAACGTCGAGCGGCAGTCGGCCGTGGCGCTCCTCACCGAGGCGGCGCTCGTCGACTTTCAGGATGGGGACTTCCGCCGCGGGCGCTGGGAGGTGCAGGCCGCCGCTCGTCTCGTGCGATCGGGGCCGTCAGCGACGCGGGGCAGCCCCTTCGAGCGCTGCTTCTTCCTGGTCGGCGGCATCGCGCTGCAGCTCTCGGGTGCCCTCGAGCCCGCGCACGACCTGCTCCAGCAGGGGTTGGACGTCGCGAGCGACGACGCGGAGCTGCAAACCGCCGCGGGCGCCGTGGTCGAGACGGTCGCCGCGCTGCGTCAATACGACCCGTCGCCCGACTCCGGCCGCCGCCGGATGCAGCCCGGCGGCTACGCGAACGAAAGCGGGGGTAGTGGCGCGCTCGCGGGCGCCAGCCTGTCCCAGGCCGTCGAGCACTACGAGAGCGCGCTCCGGCTCGACCCGGAGCTCACCGAGGCCCGGCTGCGGCTGGGGCGAGTGCGCTTGCTCCAGGAGCGTTGGGAGCAGGCTCTCCGCGAGCTGGACCGCGTCGCCGTCCGGGCGAGCGATCCGGGCAGGCGCTACCTCGCGCGGCTCTTCCAGGGTCGGGCGCTCGAGGCGCTCGACGACCTCCAGGGGGCGGCCACGGCGTACCGCGCCGCCGCGGAGCTGGTGCCGCAAGCCCAAACGGCCCAGCTGGCCCTGGGCCGGATGCTCGACCGGCTGGGCGACCCGAGCGCTGCGCAGGCGGCGTTCGAGCGCGCTGTCACGGGGCCGGGGCCCGAGGATCCCTGGTGGGACTACCAGTCGGGCCAGCCGGGACGGCTCCAGGGCCTGAGCGAAGAGCTGAGGAGACTGGCTCGTTGAGCGCGGGACTGGCCGGGCTCGTGCTGCTCTCGCTCGCGCAGGCGCCGCCCGTTTTCCGCTCGACGGTCGAGCTCGTGTACGTCGACGTGTCGGTGACTCGGAAGGACGCGCCCGTGCGGGACCTGGTCGCGGACGACTTCGTGGTCACGGACAACGGCGTCCGCCAGCGCGTCGAGGTCGTCGACCGCGAGTCGATGCACACGACGGCGGTGCTCGCGCTCGATCTCTCGGGAAGCGTCGCCGGCGCGCCGCTCGCAGGGCTGCGCGCCGCGGCCGGCGCGTTCCTGGGCGGGATGGCGCCGCGCGACGAGGCGGCCCTCGTGACCTTCAACCACGAGGTCGAGCTGCGCCAGGGCCCGACCACCGTGCGCAGCGCCGTCACCGACGCCCTGGAGCGCGCCGAGGCGCGCGGCTCCACGTCCGTGCTCGACGCGCTCTACCTCTGCCTCAAGCGCCGCTGGGGCGACGGGCGACCGCTCGTCGTCCTGTTCACCGACGGCCAGGACACGGCGAGCTGGCTGGCGAACGACGACGTGCTGCAGGCGGCGCGCGAGTCGAAGGCGCTCCTCTACATCGTGGGAACCCAGGCGACCGGCGCGCGCTTCAGCCTGTCGCCGAGCGGGGCTCGGACGCGCGTCGACACCTCCGAGCCCGACCACGTCTACCTGCTGCACAGGATCGCCGACGTCACGGGAGGCGCCTACTGGTCGACGAGCCTCCACCGGCTGAAGCGGGTCTTCCTGCAGGTGCTCGAGGCCGCGAACGCACGCTACCTTCTGAGCTACCAGCCGGAAGGCGTCGCGCGGCCGGGCCGCCACACCCTCAAGGTCTCGGTCCGGCGCAAGGGCCTGGAGGTGCGCGCGCGGCGCGAGTACGTGGTTCCCGTCGCGGCAGGACGCTCCAGCCCGTGAGCGGCCACGAAGTCGCGCTGATGCGGGGCGTTCCATCCACGCTCGCGGACTGCGAGCTCACCTGGCTGGAGCGCGAGCCTATAGACCTCGGCCGGGCGGTCGCACAGCACGCGGCGTACGCGTCGCTCCTCGCCTCGCTCGGGCTCGAGGTGGTCGAGCTTCCCGCGGACCCTGCATTTCCCGACTGCTGCTTCGTCGAGGACGTGGCCGTCGTCCTCGACGAGGTCGCGCTCCTGACGCGGCCCGGCGCCGAATCGCGCCGCGGCGAGATCGCCGGGGTCGAGGCGGCGCTCGCCCGCTACCGCCGAATCGAGACCACTCCCCCGCCGGCGACGCTCGAGGGCGGCGACGTGCTGCGGGTCGGAGCCACGCTGTTCGTCGGCCGCTCGGCGCGCACCAACGAATTCGGCATTGCTCGCCTCGCCGAAGTGGCAGAGCCTCTTGGCTACCGCGTCGTCACGGTACCCGTGACGGGCTGTCTGCACCTCAAGAGCGCAGTCACGGCCCTCGACGACGAGCGGCTGCTCGTGAATCGCGCCTGGCTCGACCCCGCGCCGCTCGCGGGCTTCCATCTCGTCGACGTCGCGCCCGAGGAGCCCGGCGCGGCCAACGTGCTGCGCGTCGACGGCACGCTCGTCGCACACTCCGGCTTCGCGCGCACGATCGAGCGAGTGGCTTCGCTCGGCTACGCCGTCCGGACTCTCGACGTCTCCGAGTTCCTGAAGGCCGAAGCAGCCCTCACCTGCAAGAGCCTGCTCTTCACGCCTTCGCGAAGTCGATGAACCCGCGCTCGACGTCGACGTCTACGAGCCGCACCGTGACGCGCTCGCCGACGTCCATGCCCTTCTCTCCGCGGACCACCCGCCCCTCCGCGGGGGGGCGGAAGACGCGCACCCAGGTCCCCTTGCTGGAAGCCCCCGTCACGATGCCCTCGAAGAGATCGCCTTTCCGCGGCGCGAGCAGGAGCGCCGCCGCCGACTTGACGACGCGCCTTTCGATCTTCACCGCGTCGTCTTCCTGCTCCGTGCAGTGGCGGGCCAGCTCCTGGAGCTCCTCGAGCGGGTAGGGGCAGGGAGCGCCCGCGAGCGCGGCCTTGACCAGCCGCTGCGTGACCAGGTCCGGGTAGCGGCGGTTCGGCGCCGTCGAGTGCGCGTAGCCCTTGACCGCGAGGCCGAAGTGGCCTTCCGCCGTTCGGCCGGGGACCTCGACTCCGTATTCGCCCGAGCCCAGGAGCTTCACGATCGAGAGCGACAGGTCCGGGAAGCGCTCGGGGTCCTGGGCGCGCCGCTTCAGCAGGAACGCCTGGAGCGCGCGCGCGTCGGGCGTGTCCGGGAGCGTCTCGCCGGCCTCGCGGGCGACTGCCTGGATGCGCTCCCAGCGCTCGGGGCTGCGCAGCACGCGCCTGAGCGACGGGAAGCCGCGCGAGTCGAGGAAGGCGACGGTCGCCGTGTTCGCCGCGATCATGAAGTCCTGGATCATCTCCTTCGAGCGGTTCGCCTCGTCGGGCCGAAGGTCGGCGAGCAGGTCGCCGTCGAAGACAGCCTTCGACTCGGTCGTGGCGAGCGCGAGCGCGCCGCGCTCCTGGCGGCGCTCCTTCATCGCCGCGGCGATGCCGTCCTGCAGCCGCAGCTGGCGCTCGAGCTCGCGCGACGCGGCCACGGCCGCAGGCGGCGCCGCGTTCCCGTCGAGCCATGCCGCGACCGAGTCGTACGCCAGCTTGGCCTTGTTTCGAACCAGAGCCCGGACGAGCGAGGAGCCGGCCACGCTGCCGTCCTTGGCCGCCGTGAGCGCGACGACGACGGCCAGGCGGTCCTCGCCCTCGTTGAGCGACGTGAGGTCGGTCGACAGGCGCTCGGGGAGCATCGGAAACACTTGCGCCGGGGTATAAACGGAGGTCGTGTTGGTGCGCGCCCGCGCGTCGATCGCGCTGCCGCGCGGCACGGCCGCGTCGACGTCCGCGACCGCCACCAGCAGCCGCACCGTCCCGCCGGCCTGCTCCTCGGCGACCGAGAGCTGGTCGAGGTCGCGCGAGTCGTCGTTGTCGATCGAGAACCAGGGCAGCGCGCGGAGGTCTTCGGCGGGCGGAGAGGTCGGGCGCGCCGCCGGCTGGGTCACGGCAGCCGTCTCGGCGAGCACGGCGGGCGGAAAGTCGGGCTCGAAGCCGCGCTGCTGCATCGCGCGGCGCGCGATCTCGCGCAGCCACTCGCGTCCGGAGCTCTGGGTCATTCCCCGATCCTACCTTCCGCGCCCCGGCCGGCGCGCGGTCGGGGCCCCGCTGTTGCTGACGCGGCGACGAGCTCGATCGTGTCGCTCGCGCTCGCGCGCAGCGTTCCGGAGCGCAGCTCGACGCTGACGCTCCGAGTGCCCGCCGCCTCGCCGAGGCGCCAGATCAGCTCGTTCGAGAAGCGGCGCCAGGGCGTGAACGCGCCGTCGTCGTTGCGTAGGCGCATCTCCTTCCACTTCCCGTAGACGTACAGCCGCACCTCCGGGTCCTGCGTTCGCGGCGCCTCGTCGTCGATCACCAGCGGGAAGACGCCCGGGCGCCGGCCGAAGTCCTGCACCCAGTAGAAGCCCTGGCTGCCGCCTGCCCAGAAGCCGGCGCCCGTCTCCCAGTAGCCGCGGCCGAGCAGGTTGGCCTTGTGGCGGGGCGAGTGCAGCCAGCCGTCGACCACCTCGGCGGGGGTCTCGTGGCCGGCGGCGATGTTTTCCGCCAGGGACGACCACTTCGGCTCGTACGAGCGCACGCGCGTGCGCCAGCTGCAGCGACGCACGAGGCGGCCGCCCCGACGATCGTAGCTGTCGTGGCCCTCGAAGTAGTCGTCGCTCGCCATGTCGCGCGCGAACCAGCGCGCCGGGCTCGACAGCGACTCGACCTGCTTCAGCGGCGCGAGGCCCGCGCCCCGTCGGCGCAGGTTGACGAGGCGGATCACCTCGGCCTCGAAGTCCGGACGGACGGCCTCGGGGGCGGGGCCGACGCAGTCGCCCGCGGGGGCCGCCGCCGGCCGCCCGCCCGGGGCGGCGAGGAGCGCGGCGAACGCCAGGACTGCGAGAGCCACTCGAGAGGTCCAGTCTTCGCGGCTCGAGCCGCGCCTCCTGCCCCTACGGAACCAGCGTACCCGGGTCGATCTTGCCGATGCCGCTCTCGTAGATCAGCTTGTTGAGCGCCGGGACGTCCGTTCTCTGGAGCGACTGGATCGCCGCGGCGACTTCGTCGACGGCGCTCGTCGTCCGCTCGATCACCATCTTCTGCTGCGCCGTCGGCGGGCCGGCGAAGGCGGCGAGGCCGAAGCCGAGCGCGCGGGCGCGCGGCAGGAGCGGCTCCGGATCCTCGGCGAGCGGCGCGCCCGCGAAGCCCGTCGGCGTGTCCAGGCTGAGCCTGCGCGCGAGCGGAGCCGTCTTGTCGACGAGCTCCTGGACGCCCTTCGTGACGGCCGCGGGGGTGTCCTTCTTCTTCTCGAGCGCGGCCTTCAGCTCCTCGAGCTGCTTCTTGAGCGACTTCACGGCCTTGTCCGCGGCGTCGGCCTTCGTCCACACCCTGCCGGCCGCGAGCTGCGCGTCGTACCACTCGCGGCGCTCGGCCTCGCCGATCGCGATGCGCGGGTCGTCCTCGACCACGACCGTCTCGCTGGCTTCCTTGCCGCCCGCGGCGACTTTCAGCGTATAGGTTCCAGGCAGTACCAGCGGTCCGCGCGGCGGGCCGCCGAATCCCTGCGGCGCCCCTTCCTCGGGCTTGACGGGCGGCTCGCGGCGCAGGTCCCAGCTCGCGCGGTTCATCCCGATCGAGGGCTTGGGTCCCTTGAGCTCGCGGACGAGGGCGCCCGAAGCGTCGCTCACCGTGAGCGTCACCTCGTCCTTGTCGCCCGGCTTCGCGCCGATCCAGTACGTGACGAGCGCCCCCTCGGGCGGGTTGGGCGCGAGGAAGAGCTTGTGGCCGGTGTTGCCCTTGTGCTCGTAGAGCCGCCACGCCGTGGCACGCGGAACCGGGAACAGGTGCAGGTCCTTGCCGCGCGCCTGCGGCAGCGCGACGAGCGGGGCCGCGTCGTCGAGGATCCACACGCCGCGCCCGTGCGTCCCGAGCACGAGGTCGCCGTCGCGCGCGTGGATCTGCAGGTCGTCGACAGGCACGGTCGGGAAGTTCTTGCCGCGCAGCGCCGTCCAGGACGAGCCGCGGTCCCAGCTCACCCACAGCCCGCGCTCGGTGCCGGCGAAGAGCACGTCGGGGTTCTTCGGGTGCTCGCGGACGACGCTGAGCGTCCCCCCGGCGGGAAGGTTCGAGGCGACGCTCTTCCAGGTCTGCCCGTAGTCCGCGGTGAAGAACAGGTAGGCCGCGAAGTCGTTCGCGCGGTGGCCGTCGAACGCCACGTACGCGGCGCCTTCCCCGCTGCGGCTCGCCTCGACGCGGCTCACGTAGGTGCCCTTGGGCACGCCCGGCACGCGGGCGGCGACGCTCGTGAAGCTCGCGCCGCCGTCGCGGGAGACGTGCAGGTTGCCGTCGTCTGTGCCGGCCCACAGCACCCCCGGCTTGAGCGGGGACTCGGCGATGGTCGTGATGGTGCCGACGTGGACGACGCCGTCGTTGCGCGACAGCAGCTCCTTTGCCGTCTTGCCGAAGATGAGCGTGGCGTCGCGCTTCACGTTGTCCGAGCTCGTCAGGTCGGGCGAGGCGATCGTCCAGCTGTCCCCGCGGTCGCGCGAGCCGAACAGCCGGTTGCCGCCGTAGTAGATCGTCTTCGCGTCGTGGGGCGAGACGAGCACGGGCGAGTTCCAGTTGAAGCGGTACCTCTCGCCGCTGTCCTTTGGCTCCGGCCGGATCAGGCGGCGCTGCCCGCTCGCGCGGTGCAGGCGCTGCAGGTTGCCGTCCTGGGTCTCGACGTAGACGATGTCGGCGTCGGTCGGGTCGGGCACGGTGTAGAAGCCGTCGCCGCCGCCGACGCGCACCCACTCGTCGTTCGCGATGCCCTGCCGGTAGAGCGTGCGGGACGGCGCCGACCAGCTGCCGTTGTCCTGCAGCCCGCCGTAGACGTGGTACGGCCGCTGGTTGTCGAGCGCCACCTCGTAGAACTGCGCGAGCGGCACCGTGTTCGCGAAGTCCCAGCTGCGGCCGCGGTCGTAGCTCAGGTGGATGCCGCCGTCGCTGCCGACGAGCATGTGGTCCGAGTTCGCCGGGTTGATCCACATCGCGTGGTAGTCGCCGTGGATCTTGTCGACCACGTCGGTCTTGAACGTGCGGCCGCCGTCTTCCGAGGTGAACATCGGCGCGCCCATCACCCAGATGCGGCGGTCGCTGTTGGGGTCGATGCGGAGCTTGCTGTAGTAGGACGGCCGCGGGTTGGTCGAGGACAGCTTGCTGAAGCTCAGGCCGCGATCGTCCGAGCGGTAGGTACCGCCCTCCTTCGCATGCTCGACGAGCGCGTAGACGACGTTCGGCTCGCGCTGGTAGACGGCGATGCCGATGCGCCCCAGCTCGCCCTCGGGCAGGCCCTTCGTCAGCTTCGTCCAGCTCGCTCCGCCGTCGATCGTCTTCCAGAGCCCGCTGCCGGGGCCGCCGCCGTTGTAGCCCATGGGCGTGCGCCGGCGCTGGTAGGACGCGGCGTAGAGCGTGTCGGGGCTCTGCGGGTCCATCGCCACGTCCACGAAGCCCGTGTCTTCGTCGACGAACTTGGTGTTGGTCCAGCTGCGGCCGCCGTCCGTCGTCTTGTAGAGGCCGCGCTCCCGGTTCGGCCCCCAGAGGCGCCCGAGCGCCGCGACGTAGACGACGTCTTGGTCGCGCGGGTGCACCAGCACGCGGCCGATGTGGTGGGTCTCGGCGAGGCCCAGGTGCTGCCAGGTCTTGCCGCCGTCGAGCGTCCGGTACACGCCATTGCCCCAGGACGAGGACTGGCGGTTGTTCGGCTCGCCGGTCCCGACGTAGAGCACCTGCGGATCGGACGGCGCGAGCGTCAGGTCGCCGATCGAGGAGACGAGCTCCGCGTCGAACACGGCCTCGAAGGTGGTCCCGTTGTTCGTCGTCTTCAGGATCCCGCCGGAGGCGGTGCCGACGTAGAAGGTCGAGGGGTTGCCCTCGACGACCGCGAAGTCGTCGATGCGACCGCCCATGATCGCCGGCCCGATGTTGCGGAGTTCGAGGCCCTTGAGATGGTCCGCCGTGAGCGCCGGGGCGGCGGAGGAAGCCTCGCTGGACGACGTCTTCTTCGACTGGGAAGCCGCAGGCGAGCCCATGCCAACGAGCACGAGGATCGAAACGGCGAGCGAACGGCGGAAGCTGGACGTCATCGGCTCCTCCGGGCGTGGCGCGAGAACGCGCGCGGCGGGATGTTACATCGGCCGCCTCGCGAGAGGCATGCGGTCGTGCCGGCTTCGGATATGCTTCTGGCTTCGGCTTCCTGCCACGCTCTTTTCCAAGAAGGAGATCCGCCGCAATGGCCAAAGTCACGCACAAGGGCAACCCGATCGACCTCGCCGGCACGTTCCCCTCGGTCGGCCAGAGCGCCCCGCCGTTCACGCTCGTGGGCAAGGACCTGGGCGACGTCAAGCTCGAGGACTTCGCAGGCAAGCGCAAGGTGCTCGACATCGTGGTGAGCCTCGACACCGGGATCTGCGCCGCGTCCGCGCGCAAGTTCAACGAGACCGCCGGCACGCTCCCGAACACCGCGGTGATCGTGGTCTCGGGCGACCTGCCGTTCGCCGCCGGCCGCTTCTGCTCGACCGAGGGGCTCGCCAACGTCGTGACGGGCTCGACCTACCGCAGCCGCCAGTTCCTGCGCGACTACGGCGTCGAGATCACGAGCGGCAAGCTGATCGGCCTCGCCGCGCGCGCGGTCGTGGTGCTGGACGAGAAGGACAAGGTGATCTACACGGAGCTCGTGCCCGAGATCGCCCAGGACCCGAACTACGACGCCGCGCTCGCGGCCTTGAAATAGCCAAAGCGGCGCACCCTGTGCGGTTCCAGGGCAGCCACGGATGAGCGATGACGAAACGAGCGGCGCACCGGCCGTAGCTCGCGAGCGCGGGCTCGCCGGGCGTGCGCTGGCGCTCGTCGACGCCCTGATCGTCGCGTATCTCGCCGTCGGGCTCGTGTACCTGCTCGCCGGCGGAATCGACCTCGGCATCGTGAGCGTGCGCCGCTTCTCGAAGCCGGCCCTGATCCTGCTGCTGCTCGTCTCGGTGCGCGCGGCGATCCCGCGTCCGTCCTGGCTCACGCGACTGGCTTCGGACGCCGCCGCCCGCGTGGGCGCGGCACAGGCGCGGCTCCTCGCGCGGAGCCCCTGGGGGCCCGCTCTCTTCGACTCGCTCGTGGCCGTGCTGAGCGTACACGTGCTCACCAAGGGCACGAGCTTCCTGGCCGGCCTCGTCTTCCCGCCGGCGCGGCCGCGGCCGTTCCCGATGCCGTTCGAGGCGCAGCGCCTCGCGGAGACCTTCGCCGCCTGGGACTCGGGCTGGTACTTCGACATCGCCCAGCGCGGCTACTACTGGAGCGCGAGCGGGCAGAGCAGCCTCGCCTTCTTCCCGCTCTACCCGCTGCTGATGCGCGCGCTCGCGTGGCCGTTCGGCGGCGGCGACCGCGCGCTCTGGCTCGCCGGCGTGGCGCTCTCCTACCTTTGCCTGCTCTTCGGCCTCGCGGTGCTGCACCGCTTCGCGGAGAGTCGGCTGGGGGCACGCGAGGCGGCGCGCCGGACCGTGCTCTACGTGGCCGTCTTCCCGTTCGCCTACTTCTTCACCCAGGTCTACACCGAGTCGCTGTTCCTGCTCACGAGCGTGTCGGCGGTGGCCGCGGCGTTCGCCTCGCGCTGGGGCTGGGCGGGCGCCTTCGGCGCGCTCGCGGCGCTCACGCGACCGAACGGGATCCTGGTCGCCGTGCCGCTGGGGCTGGTGGCGCTCGCCGGCCGCCCGCGCGCGCCCGAGCTCGCGCGGCGCATCGCGCTCCTGTCCCCGGTCGCGCTCGGATTCGCCGGCTACTGCGCGTTCGCGTGGCGGCTCTCGGGCGACCCGTTCGGCTGGCTGCGCGCGCAATCGCAGTGGGGCTACAGCGTCGGCAACCGTCCCTGGGTGGAGCTGATGCGCATGCTGGACGGAATCGACCGCCTCGGCCTCTACGCTTACTTCTACTCGCACCCGCTGGCGCCCTACTACTTCGTGCACGGCGCCGTCGCCCTCGTCTTCGTGGCGCTCATCCCCAGTGTCTTCGCTCGCCTCGGGCTCGCGCTCGGCGCCTACGTCGCCGCGAGCCTGTACGTCCCGCTGAGCGGCAACGCCCTCGAGGGGATCGGCCGCTACGCGGCGACGCTTTTCCCCGTGTTCATGCTGGTCGGGAGCCTGGTGCGCTCGCCACGCGTTCACGAGGCGCTGCTCGTGAGCGGGGCGCTGCTGCTGTCGCTGTTCTCGGCGCTATTCGCGACCTGGCACCCGATATACTAGGGAGTCCATGCTCGACGTACGGAAGATCCGGGAGCAGTTCCCGATCACGCGGCAGCGCTTTTCGGTGCTCGGCTCGGCCGAGCCCAAGCCGCTCATCTACATGGACCACGGCGCCAGCACGCACCCGCCGACGCCGGTGCTCGACACGTACAAGGATTTCCTCGAGTGCTCGTACGCCAACGTCCACCGCGGGCGCCACTACCTCTCCGAGATGGCGACCGACCGCTTCGAACACGTCTCGGACGACATCTTCCGCTTCATCGGCGGCAGCCGCGCTGGCAACACCGTGATCCTGTGCAGCAACACCACGCAGGCGCTCGACCTGGCCTCGCACGTGCTGGCGCACCGCCCCGGCGTGACGCTCGTGTCGCTGATGGAGCACCACTCGAACGACCTGCCGCACCGCTCGCGCGGAGACGTGGTCCACTTCGGCGTCAAGCCGGACGGCACACTCGACTACGACGACCTCGAGGCCAAGCTGCGCCAGCACGAGGTCAAGCTGGTCGCGGTGACCGGCGCGTCCAACGTCACCGGCTACCTGACCGACCTCGACCGCATCGCGCGCCTGGCCCACGCCCACGGCGCGCGCGTGCTCGTCGACGGCGCGCAGATCCTGGCCCACGCGCCGGTGGACGTGCGGCCGAACGACGCTCCCGGCCACCTGGACTTCTTCGCGGGAGCCGGGCACAAGGCCTACGCGCCCTTCGGCTCGTCTTTCCTGTTCGGGCCGACCGAGCTCTTCGACGACGCGCCGCCGTACATCCCCTCCGGCGGCACGGTCGTGTACGTGACGGAGGACGAGGCGTACTACAAGAAGTCACCGGACCGGCACGAAGGCGGCACGCCGAACATCGCGGGCGCGGTCGCTCTCGCGGCGGCGCTGCGCTTCCTGGAGCATGCCGGGATGGATGCGGTGCGCGCCCACGAGCGCGAGCTCGTGCGGCAGGCGATGCGGGGGCTCGCGGCGATCGACGGCGTGAGCGTGCTGGGCGACCCCGAGCCCGACCACCGCATCGGGGCGCTCTCGCTGACGATCGACGGCGTCCCCCACGAGCTCGCCGCCAGCATCCTGAACCGCGAGGCGGCGATCGCCGTGCGCAACGGCTGCTTCTGCGCGCACCCCTACCTGCACCGGCTGCTCGGGCTCACCGACACGGGCGAGCTGCGGCGCCGGCTGGTGGCGGGCGAGGAGGTCGAGCTGCCCGGCGCGGTCCGCCCGAGCTTCGGCATCTTCAACGACGAGGAGGAGGTCGACGAGCTGCTGCGGATGATCCGGGTGATCCGCGACCGCGCCTGGAAGGGCGACTACGCCGACATTCCCGGCGCCGCGGCGTGCAAGGAGCTCTGAGCCCCGACGCTCACGACGCCTTGCCGACTCGGACTCGGGACTTCCCCGACCGACGCACGCGCACGAGCGGCAGCGTCGCCAGAAGCGGCACCGGGAGGACGTCGGCCAGGTCTTCGGGCCCCCTCACGCTCGCGTCGCGCTGCTCCGCCACCACCGCCGCCAGCACCCCGATCGCGAGGCCGCTGACGAGCCCCATGAGCACGAACAGCAGGCGGCTCGGCGACTCCGGATGCTCGGGGACGGCCGCCTCGCGCACTCGCTCGAAGCGCAGCATCGGCCCGCGGCTGCGGGGCTCGCGTATCGCGGCTTGCTGCTCTTCGAGCAACGCTTGATAGGCCCGCTGCGCCTGATCGTGCGCGGCGACGGCCTTCGCGCGCGCCGCAGCCGACGGCTCACGCCGCCCGAGATCGGCGTCCAGGAGCGCGAGGGCTTCGGTTGTTTCACGCAGCAGCACGCGTGCCTCCGCGACGCGCATCTCGAGCTGCGCGCGCGCGGCCGAAGACGCCGATCCCGAGTCGAGCGCCTGCGCCACCAGGTTGGGCACGCGCGCGGCCGTGGCGGGAACGGCGTGGGTGAACTCGATCACGAACGCGGTCGAAGACATGGGCCTGACGAGCAGCTCGGCGCGCAGCCGCTCGACCTGGGCGTAGGGCACGGCGTCGGCTTCGGTCGCGACCGGGTACGGCGACGCCTGGCGAAGCACGTCCTCGAGCAGCTTCCGCTCGGTGACCTGCTGGACCACCGCCTGACGCCGACGCTCGGCGAGGTCGATGCCGCGCCCCTCGAGCCGGGCCGTGTCGCTCGCCTCCCAGTCGGCGCGGATCAGTGCCGATGCGCGATAGCGCGACGGCAGCACGTGAGCGACGGCACCGGCCACGATCCCGAGGATCACGATCGGCGCCACCACGAGCCAGTAGCGGCGCAGGGGCGCCTCGAGCATGTAGGTGACCTGGCGCCGCGCGTGGCGTGCGTTGCTCATCCTCCGGCTCGCTCAGCTTGCCACAAAGCCGTAGGCGCCACGCGCGATACACTTTTCGACCACTGCGGGCACGCCCGAAGTCACACTGGCGGAAGCAGTGTGTGCCTCGCAAGCGAACGACCGAGGCGACGGGAGCTCCTCACGAAGCCTCTGAAGCCTCTGAAGCCTCCCCCTGAATCCGGTCGGCGACGCCGGTTTCGTCGGGGGGGCGTCGGGCCGTTCGCCGTTCGCCGTACTGACGCGGCGACAGCAGCCACGACAGTGGAATGTAGCCACCCTTGGCGAAGGCGACCAGCGTCAGGACCATGATCTTCAGGTCCAGGAAGAGGGACATGTGACGCACGTAGAGCAGGTCGTAGTAGATCCACTGATGGAAGTCGCCCTTGTCCCGGTCGTGGCGGCAGATCTGCCACATCCCCGTGATCCCCGGCCGCACGGAAAGCCGGCCTTCCCGCCACGGCACGCACACCTGGTTCTCGCGGAACGGAGAGGGGCGGGGGCCGACCAGGCTCATCTCACCGACGAGCACGTTCCAGAGCTGCGGCAGCTCATCCACGTTGCTCGCCGTCAGCCACCGGCCGGCCGTCGTCCGGCGCGGATCGCGTTGAACCTTGAACTGTGGGCCGTCCATCTGATTCAGCTGCGCGAGCTTGCGCTGCTGCTGATCGGCGCCCTGGAACATGGTGCGGAACTTCCAGCAGCGGAAGGCCCGTCCGCCCAGCCCCTCTCGAATGTGTCCGAAGAAGACGGGCCCATTCGACTCGAGCTTCACGAGGGCGGCCATTAGCAGGCCAAGCGGCAGCAGCAGCAGCAGCACCACTGCCGCCACGGTCGCGTCGAAGGCGCGCTTGACGACCGGATAGAACGAGCGAGGCGCGACACCGGATCCCATGCCGAGCGGCTGCGTCTCCCAGATCTCCGACGCCAGCGGCTCCGATTCGGCGGCGTTCGCCGAGGCAGGCTCCTCCGCACCGAGGTAGACGCGATGCCGCAGCGTCATGTCGGAGCCCACCACCTGGCCGGCGCCCACGACCGACTGCGCTACCGTCGCGCGCGCCTCCACGACGGCGTCGCGTCCGATCACCGCGGGCCCGATCAGCGTGGCGCCCTCGCCGACACGCGCGCCGTCCTGCAGCACGACCGCGCCCACGAGGTTCGCCGAAGGGTGCACCTGGACTCCCGTGCCCCTCCACTGCCTCGACCGCTCGCCGCCGCTGCCGACCGTCCAGCGGGCCAGCTCCAGGACGAGCCGCTCGTTCATGGCCAGCAGTCCTCGCTCGGTCGCCAGGTTGACGGCTCCCTGTTCGAGCGGGATGTCGCGGCTTGGAACCCCCTCCGACGCCAGGATGCGCCGCATGCGGGTGAGCGAGGCGAGCGGCAGCTCGTAGGAGACGCGAACGCTGGCCACCGGCACGAGCGAGCACGCCACGCCGCCCCCGAGCGGCCAGGTCACCGCGTCGTAGTAGCGCTGAATGGCTCGGATGCGTCCGGAAGCGTCCGCGTCCAGGTACTCCTTCGTTCCGTCGCCCCCGCGCTGAATCGCCACCAGGTGCTTCACCCCGCCCGGGTCGTCGTCCTCCTCGTTCAAGCGTGCGATGCCCGGATCCTGGGCGTCGAGCGGGAAACAGGTGGGGTCGGCGAGCAGGAGCCGGTCCGACGGCTCGTAGCTGTGCATGCGCTCGGCGAAGGCGGGCAGCGTCACCACGCGCTCCACGTCCGGACACGCTGAGCGAAGCGCCGCTTCGTACTCCGGCTGGATCTCGAAGCGCGTCGCGATCACGGGAGGAGCCCCGGTCACCGAGGCCAGCCGGGCACGCAGGTGGCTGAGCACGGTGCCGTTCCCCAGCGGGGTGAGCAGCAGGGAGCCGAAGTGGCCCCGCGGCAGGAAGCCCGGGCGACAATCCAGCAGAACGGGAAAGGTCCACACGATGCGGTGGCTCCTGGAGCCGTTCTAACGGGAGTCGGCGGAGGCCGCCGCCGGTCGTAGGGCCGCGACGATCGGGTCCCAGATCGCGATGCCGGACGCACGCGCTCCCGCGAGCGGCTCGCGGGTCTGCACCGTGGCGAAGAGGGGCTTGCCCGGCTGGACCCGTGCGCCATCGGCGAGCAGGCACCGATCGACCACGGCTTCGGCTCCGACGTCGCAGCGCGTCCAGGCCACCGAGCGGGACACGACGGCCCCACGGCCCACGCGCGTGCCCGAGCCGAGGCTCAACGGTCCGACCAGCGTCGCGCCGGCGGCCACCGAGGCGCCGGCTCCGACGAGCACGGGCCCCAGCAGGCGCGCGCTCGGATCGACGCTCGCGCTCTCATGCACGAACGCATCGCCCCGAGCCGCGAAGCCGCGAGAGCGAGCTGGCTGCTCTCGCAGCCGCTCCACGGCCCAGTGGTCGAGAGCCAGGTAGCTTTCGGTGTTGACGACGCGGGGAGCGACTCTCGGCGTCACGTAGGTGACGACGTTCTCGCCGGCCGCGTAGAGCTTGGGCAGCAGGCGCTCCTTGATGTCCTGGAACCCGTCGGCCGGAACGTGGTCGAAGGCGCGGCGGTCGAACACGTAGACGCCCGCCGGCATCATCCTGCCGTTCGGGTCGGCGGCCACGACGACCGTGAGCAGGGCCTCCGAGGCGCGATGCGACTCGACCAGCTCGCCGATCTCCACGACGGGCACGGCCGTGCCGTCCGCCACCACGAAAGTGTGCGAGCCGAGGTTGAGAGCGGCGTCGCGCACGCAGCCGGCTGCCCCGCGCGGGTTCCAGTCCTCGCGGTATTCGAGGCTCATCGCGAGTGCGGCCGCGTCGATCCGCGCCCGGATCGAGCGAGCCGCGCTGTTGGCGCAGATGGTGGCGCGCTCGAGCCCGTTGTCGCTCAACCAGCGCAGCGCGTATGTGATGAGCGGCTGCTGCGCGACCGGCAACAGCGGCCGCGGAACGAGCGCGTCGAGCGCGGAGTGCGCCGCTGGATACGCGCCTGCCAGGACGATGCCATGAACCGCCGATTCGGACATTCCCCTCCCCCTACCAAGCCCGGGCTCGCGCCCTGCTCATTGCTCGTCACGCTCGCGGGAGGGAGTCGGAGGGACGACGCAGCGTCAAGTCGCCTGAGGCAAGGATTCTCGGGCGCACGGGCCGCTAAGTCAAACGATTTTCACGCGTTTGTCTCAAAAGCGCAACAATCGGGCGCCGGGATGGCCAGTGGTCGATCGCATTTTGGATTCGAGCCGATGCGGAGCGGTCGATCCGCGTGAGCTTGGTAGATTCGTCCACCTCGGGTAGCCTTCTGGACCCCGATGCAGGAGCGCGAATGACCCGTTACGACGAGGCGCGACTCGAGCTTCGAGCGCGTCCCCGGCGCTGGCTCGTGACCGGCGTCGCCGGCTTCATCGGCTCGACGCTGCTCGAGTCGCTGCTCGAGCTCGACCAGACCGTCACGGGCCTCGACAACTTCGCCACGGGCCGGCGCCGCAACCTCGACGAGGTGGGCTCGCGCGTCGGAGCGGACCGCTTCGCGCGCTTCCGGCTCGTCGAGGGGGACGTGGCTTCGGAAAGCGTGTGCCGCGACGCGGTCGCCGGAGTGGACGCGGTGCTGCACCAGGCCGCGCTCGGCTCGGTGCCGCGCTCGATCGTGGCGCCGCTCGAGTCGAACGCCGCCAACGTCACCGGGCATCTCGCGCTGCTCGAGGCCGCGCGCCAGGCGGGGGTCAAGCGTTTCGTCTACGCCTCGAGCAGCTCGGTCTACGGGGACAGCCCCACGCTGCCGAAGCTCGAGCCCGAGCTGGGCCGGCCGCTCTCTCCCTACGCCGTGACGAAGCTCGCGGACGAGCTCTACGCATCCGTCTACGGCGAGCTGCACGCGATGCAGACGGTCGGCCTGCGCTACTTCAACGTCTTCGGGCCGCGCCAGGACCCGGAGGGCGCCTACGCCGCCGTGATTCCCAAGTGGGTGGCCGCGATGATTCGTGGCGAGACGGTGGTGATCCACGGCACGGGCGAGACGAGCCGCGACTTCTGCCACGTGGCGAACGTGGTGCAGGCCAACGTCCTCGCGGCAACGGTCGCGTCGAAGGAGTCGGTCAACCAGGCCTACAACGTCGCCGCCGGGCAGCGCACGTCGCTCTCCGAGCTGTTCGTCCTGTTGCGCGACCGGCTCGTGGCGCGGCACCCGCGTCTCGCGGCCCTGCAGCCGGAGCACGGAGCGTTTCGCACAGGAGACGTGCTGCACTCGCTCGCCGACATCGGGAAGGCTCGTCGCCTGCTCGGCTACGAGCCCACTCACACGATCGAGCGCGGCCTCGACGAATCGCTCGCCTGGTACGAGCA
>DATBSL010000272.1:0-19290 GCA_036559805.1 Vicinamibacteria bacterium | reverse complement strand
TGGGCCTTCCGAGGCTCTGCGCGTGACCTCAACTTCACGAACCGCCCGGTGCGAGACCCGCACGCCGGGTGGTGTGGCAGGGGTCGCCGGGGGTAACCCCGGCGCCCCTATGCCGATCCGGGTGGCTTCTGGTCCGTTTCTCCGCCCCCCTGACCCCCCGGGTGGCCTTTGGTCCGTTCTCCGCCCCACTGCCCCCCCGTGCCGTCCTCTTGCCGTTTCCTCTCTTCTTTCTTGCCCAACCGATCCCTTGATGCGGCGTCCTACCTCGTGGAAGGACTTCGGCTGATGGACTCGCTGTTCCTGGATCTGCGGCACGCTGTGCGACGGCTGAGGTGCGCGCCGGGCTTCACGCTCGTTGCCTCGTTGACGCTCGCGCTCGGGATCGGCGGCAACGCAGCAGTGCTCACGGCGCTCGACGCCCTGCTGCTGCGGCCGCTGCCCTACGCCGACCCGGACCGGCTGGTGCTCGTGCACCAGACCGACGCGCGCCAGCCGCACCGCGCGGTGGCTCCGGCCAATTTCCTGGACTGGCGCGAGCGCGCGCGTTCCTTCGAGGGCCTCGCCGCCTACGAGGTCGTCGGGCGCACGCTCGTCGAGAGCCACGCCGCGAGCCGGGTGGACGCCGGGATCGCCTCCTCGAACCTGTTCGAGCTGCTCGGCGCGAAGGCCGCCCTGGGACGGACGTTCGGAGCCGCGCAGGACGGGCCCCGCGAGGTGGTTCTGGGGCACGCGCTCTGGCGCGAGCGCTTCGGCGCCGACGCCTCGGTCGTCGGGCGCGAGCTGCAGCTCGACCAGGAGCTCGCGCGCGTCGTGGGCGTCATGCCGCCCGGCTTCGGCTTTCCGCGCGAGGCGGAACTGTGGCTGCGGGCCAAGGACGACCTGCCGGAGATCCCGATCGCCGTGAACATGGACCTGCGGACGCTGCGCGACTCGCGCTACCTGGGAGTCGTCGGGCGGCTGCGGGCTGGCACGCCGCTCGCGGCCGCGCAGGCGGAGATGGACACGGTCGCGGCGCTGCTCGCGCGCGAGTATCCCGACGCGAACTCCGGGCAGGGCGCGCGCGTCGAGCGGCTCCACGACGCGCTCCGCGGCGGAGCGCGTCCGGCGCTCGCGCTGCTCGCCGGGGCGCTCGCCTGCGTCATGCTCGTCGCGTGCGCGAACGTGGCGAACCTGCTGCTGGCGCGCGCCACGGGACGGCAGCAGGAGCTCGCGGTGCGCGCCGCGCTCGGCGCCAGCCGCTCGCGTCTCGTGCGCCAGCTCGTGGCCGAGGCGGTCGTCGTCGCCGGGCTCGGCGGCCTCGCCGGGCTCGCGCTCGCGTGGGCGAGCCGGCCGCTGATGGCGGCGCTCTGGCCGGCGAGCCTGCCGCCGCTCGAGGGGCTGCGGCTCTCGGGCAGCGTCCTCGCCGGCTCGGCGCTCGTTGCGCTCGCGAGCCTGGCGCTGGTGAGCGCCGTGCCCGCGCGGGTCGCGTCGCGCGCCGACGCGCTCGCGGGGCTGCGCGCGAGCGGCCGCACGAGCGGGGCTGGTCCGGGCGCGCGCCGCTGGCGCGGGCTCGTCGTCATAGGCGAAGTGGCGCTAGCGGTGGTGCTGGTGAGCGGCGCGGGCCTGCTGCTCGGAACCCTCTCGCGGCTTCAGCAGGCGCCGCTCGGCTTCGAGGCGCAGGGCGCGCTCACGGCGCGGCTCGACTTCCCGCGCGCTCTCGGCCAGGACGCGCCCGCGCTGCGCGGATTCGCCTCGGGCCTCGAGGCCCGGCTGCGCGCGCTGCCGGGCGTGGCAGCGGCGGCGGTGGGCCAGGCGCTCCCGCTCACGGGCCTGCGCACGAGCGCGGGCCTGCGCGTCTTCGGCCGCGCGGTCGAGCCCAACGCACAGCCGGACGCGTGCTGGCGGCTCGTATCCGCCGACTGGCACGCGGCGCTCGGCATTCCCGTGCTGCGCGGCCGCGGCTTCGACGCGCGCGATACGGCTGGCGCTCCGGCCGTGGCGCTGGTCAACGCGACGCTCGCCCGGCAGCTCTTCCCGAACGAAGACCCGATTGGCCAG
Organism: Vicinamibacteria bacterium; assembly: GCA_036559805.1. Lineage (GTDB taxonomy): Bacteria > Acidobacteriota > Vicinamibacteria > Fen-336 > Fen-336 > DATBSL01. The sequence continues at coordinate 17,253 of DATBSL010000272.1, read as the reverse complement.
CGCATCGCGACGGGTCTCGACGGGCCTGCCGGCACGTGGGTGACCATCGTGGGCGTCATGGCGGACACGCCGCAGGAGAACGTCGCGAAAGCCACGCGGCCGGAGCTGCACCGGCCGCTGGCCCAGGACGTTCGCATGGGTCCGTCGGGCCTGTCGCTGATCGTGCGCGCGAGCGGCGACCCGCTCGCGCTCGTTCCGGCGTTGCGCCGGGAGCTCCGCGCGCTGCGCGGGGACGTGGCGCTTTCGCGAGTCGTGCTGCTCGAAGGGCTCGCCCGCGACATGCTCGCGGCGCCGCGAGCCGCGTCGCGTGTGCTCGCGCTCTTCGCCGGGCTCGCGCTGCTCCTGGCCGCGCTCGGCCTCTACGGTGTGGTCTCGTGCCTGGTCGGCGAAGAGCTGCGCGAGCTGGGCGTGCGGCTCGCGCTCGGGGCGCGCCCCGCGTCGCTCGTGGCGCTGGTGCTGAAGCGCAGCCTCGCGCTCGCCGGCGCCGGGCTCGCGCTCGGGCTTTTGGCCGCGCTCGCCACGGGACGCGCGCTCGCGGGCCTGCTTTACGGGATGTCGCCGCACGATCCCGCGACGCTTCTGGCGGTGAGCCTCGTGCTGTTGTCCGTGGCCGCGGCCGCGGCTATTGGGCCGGCGCGCCGCGCCTCCCGCCTGGATCCGGCGCGCGTGCTTCGCGGCGAGTGAGCCCGCGACCGGGCCCCGCTCAGCCGGGCGGGGCGTCCGTCGGGGCGACCGGCGGCAGCGCGAGGCCCGCGGCGACCGCCTTCTCCAGGAGCGCCTGCAGCCGCGCGCGACGCTCCGCCGGCAGCGAGCGCGCTCCGCGGGCGACGAGGTCCATCACGTGCGGGTTCTCGAACGGGAAGATCACGCGGCGGGCGCGGGTCCGGTCGTACTCGCGGACACGCTCCTGCTCCATGCGGCTGAGACCGGCCATGAGCTCGCTGTCGAGCGCCTTGAGCTCCTCGGCCTCGGCCGGCGGCAGTGTCGGCGCGCCGCGCTCCGCGGCCTCGCGCGCGATCTGGAACACCTCGGACGCCTCCTCGACACCCATCGGGTTGCGCGAGAACACGAGTGCGATCGTCGCGGGCGCGAGCTGGGGCAGCTTCTCGCCGGCCGTGCCGAGCGCCTTCTGCCGCTCCTCGCGGCGCGTGCGCGAGAGCACCTGTCGGTCGATCTCGCTGAACATGCTCTGTCCCAGGTCGGCCGCGCGCGGGAGCCACTTGCTCCTCTCGATCCACGCGTACGCGACGGCCGCCACGATCACCCCGGTGGTCACGATCAATTTCAGCCATGACCAGACGGGCGCGAGGAACGCCCAGAAGCGCGACGGCTCGTCGTCGCCGTAGACGAACTCGGGCTGGTGTCGCGGCTCGGGGCTCGCCTTGAACGGGACCACCGGAAGCTCGGTCGCCGGCTTCGGGGGCACGACCATTCTCTCGGGCACTGCAAGCGAGGGCGCCCGAGCCGGCGCGAGGTCGTAAGGCGGGTCCTCGCGTTCCGCAACCTCGGTGTCGTCCTCGTCCGCGTCGTCGTCCTGCTCGACCTCGTCCTTCTCGTCCTCGTCCTCTTCGTCCTCTTCCTCGTCGACCTCGTCGTCGTCCGCGGCCTCGGACCGGCGGAAGCGTTCGCGCAGGCCCCCTGCCCACCCGGAGAGCCTCTGGAGGAGCGTCGGGCCCGCGGGCTCGAGGTCTTCCGGCTCGTCGTCCGGCTCTTCATCCGGCTGCTCGTCCGGCTCGTCGGCAGCGCCGTCCGCCTCCTCGCGGTCTTCGGCGTCGTTCGCCTGACGACGCGACGTCAGCCTGTCGGCGATGGGCGCCAGCGGGCTCAGGATCCGGCTCAAGAAACCGCCGACCCTCTCGAGCACGGTGAGACTCGTCGCGTCGAAGCCGCCCGGACGCGCGTCGCCGTCTTCATCGTCGACGACGGAGCCGTCCTCGGACCACGCCGAGCGGAACTCGTCCCGTTCCCGCGGCTCGTCGAGCGGTTTCATCCGGATGACCGGCTCGTCTTCCTCCGCCGCGGGCTCCGCCGCGGCGTCGAAGTAGCGCTGCGAGACGGGCTCTTCGACGAACGCTTCGCGCGTGGTCGGCGGCGGCGCGGGAGCGGAGGGCGTTTCGAACTCCTGCGGCGCGAAGCTCGCCGGGCCGAACGGCGACGAGCTCGGCGGCGCCGGGCTGGGGGGCAGGTCGCCTAGCGCCGGCAGCTCGAAAGGCGGGCTCGAGGACTCGACGGGTGGGGCGACCATCGATCCTGGCTCGAACGGCGGTTCGAACGGCGGTTCGAACGGCGGCGGCTCGACCGCGGAAGTCACCGGCTCTGCCGGCGCGCCGATCAGCGATCCCGGCTCGAACGGGGCGTCCGGCACCGAAGCGGTCTCGGGCGCCGACGGAGTCGATTGACGCGGCTTGGGGGGCACGAGAGCGGCCGCCAGCCGCGCCGCCGCGGCTTCCTCGGCCATCACGTCCTGCAGCGGCCGCCACTGCTGCGTCCCGACGGCCTGGGCCATGGCCCTGCGGTCGTGGGCCCAGGTGCCGAGGCCCTCCGAATCGACCGCGAGAACCCTGCCGTCGCCGAGACGCAGCTTGTAGCGCTGGGGCATCCCACCTCCAGGACGGTGCTCTCCGAGTAGTCGCGTCTGGGTGTGTCCGGCGTCACGTTACGCCGGCCGCGGCCCCAGCGTCAAACGGCCTCGCGACCTCGGGCACGGCTCTTGCCCCTGTGGGGGCAGGGCGGGAATAAACCCGCTTGGAGGGGCGTCTGGTGTCTGAGTCTCGGACGATGATGGCGTGCTTCTGGACAGCAGTGTCCGCGCCGGTGCGGATTGTGGTCACCGCGGCGCTGGCCTTTGCCGGCGCGCTGCCCGCGCAGGCGCAGCAGATTCCGACCGGCTACCAGGAGTACTTCGTCCTCGGCCACGAGCAGCAGGTCTGGAACCTGCTGAACCGCGTCGTGCTCGGCGAAGGCGGCGGCACGTACACGACTGCGAACGGGATGAACTCCGTCGTGAGCGCCGTGGCGAGCGCCAACAGCCAGCGCATCTATTACGACCACTGGGAGGACGGCCTCGAAGCGAACCTGCTCAGCCCGGTTCAGGCGACGACATGGATCCTCGGCGACGGCAACGCGGCGAACGGCGACGTATGCCAGTGGACGACCTCGACCTGCGCGGGGGATCTGATCACGCAGGGCATGGACATCACCTTCGCCTCGAACCAGGGGCTGCCCGGGCTCGGCGCCGGGTGTGCGCTGGCGGGGACGGCGAACCAGATCCGCTGCTCGGTCCCCGTCAACCCGCGCTGCACAGGTGGCGTCTGCAACGCCGACGATTTCCTTCTCAACCTGAGAATCCGCTTCGACGGCGGCGATCGCATCGTGACGAGCGGCGGCCCGCTCTCGTTCGTCCACAACCAGGACCCGAAGTGCTCGGCCGGCTGCGCCACGACCGACATGACGATCATCGGCGGCGCGACCGAGGTGCTCTCGAAGCAGGCGTACCAGAACGCCACGTCGTACTCGATCCCGATCGGCGAGAACCTGTGGACCGGCGACGACACCGTGACCGAGCCGTTCAAGTACGCAGCCCTCGAGATCCTCGCGTTCGAGGACAACACCAACGTCGTGATCAACAGCCCGGGCAGCGGCACGCTCACGCTCACGCTCAACCGGGGCGAGCACTTCACGTCCTGCTACACGACGAGCGCGGCGGCACGGCGCCCCTGCACGACCGGGCAGATCGACGGGCCGACGCGCTCGTTGAGCGTGAACCCGACGATCGCGCTGAACGCCGGCACCAAGGTGTCGACCTCCCAGCCGATCTCGGGCCTGATGTTCGCGGCCGGCGACGGGACCTTCGCCACCCACTTCATGCCGCTGCTGCCGGACCTGCTTCACGGCACGGACTACATGATCCCGAGCGTCGGCGACTATCCGGGCGCGGTGCCGAATCCGCCGGCCGCCCCCGCCTCGGCGCCGGACAACAGCAACCGGCCGACGAACCACTACCTGTTCAACCCCGACCCCGACAACAACGTGGTGATCAGCTGGATCGACACGGGTGGTAACGGGACCGTGACGATCCCCCCCAACAGCACGATCAACTACTGCGCGGCCACGGGGCGGGCGGCGCCGAACTGCGTGCCCGCCAACTCGACGGTGCGCCTGACGTCGAGCCGCCGCTTCTGGGGCGTCACGATACACGACCACCAGAACGTCATCACGGACTGGTCCTACGCCTGGCTCGCCACGCGCTTCCTGTCGACGAGCTACACCTCGCCCTTCTCGCCCGGCACCCGCGAGACCACGCGCTGCGACGGAGGCGGCAACCCGCCCTGCAACAGCAACAACCGCGCGCCGATCTGGGTGGCGGCCACGCAGGACAACACCTTCGTGCGCATCGACCTCAACGGCAACGGCTCGCCGAACTTCGTGGACACGAACGGCGACGGCTGCCCCGACGCGAGTGCGAACACGACGCCCACGGACGCCGCCTGCGTGTATCTGCCCGTCACGGGCTGCACGGCGCCCGCGGCGGGCCGCTGCGTCTACGAGATCGACGCGCTTCAGTCGCTGCGTGTCTACGACTACGTCGACATGACCAACACGGGCACCCGGGTGCGTGCCAACAAGCCCGTCTCGCTGGTCTATGGTCAGGACCACGAGCAGGGCGAGAGCGGCGACGAGACGCCCGACACCGGCTACGGCATCTATCCGGCGTTGCAGGGCTTCCTCGACCCCGTCTTCACGCTAGACAAGGACTCGGATCGGACCACGGTCCTGACGGCGGGCGGTGTCGTGACCTACACCGTGACGCTGCGCTCGTTCGACTTCGGCCCGCTGACGGTCGTGCAGGCGTTCGACCTGCTTCCTTCGCAGGTGGTGCTGGCGGACAACGCCTACGTCGCCGGCAGCACGCTCATCACCTACCCGGATCTCTTCCAGAGCCCGGCCAACCCGACGATCGACACGGTGGTGGTGAACGGGCAGACACGCGTGCGTTTGGCCTGGGACTTGAGCCGTACCCCGCCGACGCCGTACTCGATGACCGCCAACGAGACGGTCACGATCCGCTACCAGGTCAACCTGCCGCCCGCCCCCGGGGGAACGCCGCGCCTGCTGACGAACGAAGCGCGCGCCGGCGCAACCTACGGCGGCAGCCAGTTCAACCCCACCGACACCGTGGACGTGGTGCAGACGGACGCGACCTTGATCAAGGCTTCGGCCGACGACGGCTCGCCTCAGCCCGGCGACCTGATCACCTACACGCTGTACGTGCGCAACCTCGGGGCGGCGGCCGAGAACAACGTCATCGTCACGGACGCCGTGCCCGCGGACACCACCTTCGCCGGCAGCATCACCGCAGAGGGACCGTTCGCCGGCCTCGGCGCGTATCAGGCCGCTTCCAACTCGATCCGCTGGGGCGGCGCGGGCGGCGTCACGCTCGGGGCCGGCGCCGGGATCGCCGTCGCGGGCACGACGCTCAGCTTCAGCGGCAACGTCGCCACGGCCACGACACCGGTCGCGCACAACTGGGCGTCCGGCGTGCCCGTCACGATCGCCGGCGCGGGCGCCCCGTACAACGGCACCTTCCTCATCACGGTTACAGGCGCCAATACCTTTACGTACACGATGGCGGCCACCCCGGCGGCGAACTCTTCCGGGACGGCCACGGGCCCGTATCGGCTCAGCTTCCAGGTGCGCATCAATCCGGGCATCGGCGATGGCACCTACATCCCGAACCGCGGCGGCTACGAGAGCCTCCAGACGCCGTACTTCCTCTCGAACGAGGCCAACCCCCGGGTCGTCGGGCCCGCGCTCGAGATCTCGAAATCGTCGGAGCCGCAGACGGTCCGCTCGGTCTCGAGCCTGACACGCTCAGGCTCGACGGCGACCGTGACGACGTCGGTCCCGCACGGCTGGATCACGGGCGAGGTGATCACGATCGCGGGCGCGAGCCCGGCCGCCTACAACGGCAGCCGCGCCATCACGGTGACCGGGGCGACCACGTTCACCTATATCGTTGCGGGCACTCCGGCGACCCCGGCCATCGGGACGATCACGGCCTCCGGTCCGGCCGTGGTGGCCTTCCCGAACCAGGTCATCACCTTCCACGTGCGCGCGCGCAACACGGGCACCGGCAGCGCCACGAACGTGCGCATCGATGACTCGATCCCGGCAAACACCAGCTACGTCGCGGGCTCGATGGCTTACAGCCTCAACTCGAGTGCCTATTCGTCGCTGACCGACGCGGGCGACCTCGACCCGGGCACGCTGCCGACTGCGATCGCGCTCAGCGGGATCACGCAGGCGGCCGGTACCGCCACCGCCAATTCGGCCGCCGCCCACGGGCTCTCGGTCGGCCAGCTCGTCGAGGTCGCGGGGGCGACGGTGGCCGCGTACAACGGGTCGTACGTGGTCACCGGCGTGCCCACGGCAACCACGTTCAACTACACGGTCCCGGCCGGCACGGCGTCGCCCGCCGGCGGTGGTGCGATCACCGCGACGCGGCCGCTGTTCGTGCTTGCCACTCTCGGCCCCAGCGAGGACATCGACTTCCGCTTCCAGGTCCGGATCGACCCCGGGACCGCCGGTCAGTTCGTGAACAACCAGGCCACGGTGAGCACGACCGAGCTGCCTCCGCGCGACACGAACCTGATCACGATCCCGATCGTCGGGACCGTGACCGTCACGGGGCACGTCTTCCTGGACAACTTCGGCGTGTCCGGCACGCAGGACGGCGCGGACACCAACATCGCGAACGTGAACGTGCGGATAACGGACGTCAACGGCAACGTCCAGATCGTCACGACCGACGCGAACGGCAACTGGTCGGCGGCGGTGCCGCCCGGACTGACCAACGCCAACGTGGACGAGACCGACCCGGACTTCCCGGCACAGGCGGCGCTCACGACGGCGAACGATCCCCAGAACGTGACCGCGCCGGCGACCGGCACGATAGCGACCGGGCCGGTCGGCTATCGCCAGCCGCCCGTCGCGATCGCGAAGCGCTCGAGCGCGGGCGGCACCGTTTACCCGGGCCAGCGCGTGGACTACACGGTCACGGTCACGAACACGACCGCCATCGCCCAGACCAACGTGAACCTCGAGGACTTCCTGCCGCCGGGAACGACACTCGTGCCGGGGACCGCGGGCGTTTCCGCTTCGTCGCCGGCGATCCGCGTCACCGAGTACTACCTCGACAGCGCCGGCACGGACCTCTGCTCCGAGGGCGGAACGGATTTCGCGGCAACGGTCTGCACGCTCGCGCTGGACCAGGACCTAGCGCCAAACTATTTCGTGATCGCGCAGGGATCCGAGAACGGCAGCGCAGATCGGACGCCGGCCGCCGACTATGTCGCGCTCACGGCAGATCCGTTCGGCACCGGCGACCTGGCGACGGTCGGTGCGCGCGAGATCCGACTCAATCGCGGCGCCGACGCGGGTGACTGGCAGGGAGTCGTCACGGTCGTGGAGTGCATCGCCCCCAACTGCGCGACGGACCCGAGCGGCTTCCAGCTTCTGACCATCCAGAACCTGAACCTGCCAGCCGCTGGCGCACCCACCGGGACCGGCGGGACGGACACCTCCTGGGCCGGGTCCTGGGGGGCCAGCCCTCCGGGCTCAATGATGCTCCTGGGCGGCGCCAACGGAGCGGGCTGCCTCACGACCAACGCCACGGTTCTCGAGCACCATACCTGCCACGTGCGTCTCACCCCATCCGGAACGAACGGCATCGGCTGGAGCCGGAGCGCGACGGGCAACCCTTACGACGCCACAGCGACGGTCCCGGTGATGGTCGTCCAGTGGGGGGCCGCCTGGACCGTCCAGCGGACGCAGATTGTCAACGGCAACAACGGCGGCGACGCTCTCAACGCTGCCAACGAATACAACACGGCCGCCATCTCGCCTGTGGCGCCCGCTCAGACCTGGGTGTGGGGAACGGGGTACACCAACGACGCCAACACGGGCAGCTCGGCGGAGGCCGTGGCGCTCACCATTGGCAACGGCGTGACCCAGGGCCCGACGGTAAGCCTGATCGCCGCTGGAATCGACGAGCCGAACAACGGCGTGAACTTCGACGTGTACGCACTCACACACTCGCAGCTCGCGGTCCATCACCAGTTCTTGCCCGAGGGCAACGGGGGCACGAGTCCCGTAAACGTGACTCTGACCGCCGCGACCGCCAACCGAATGGCGCTCGTCTACAACGGCCTCGACGAGCAGGACAACAACTACCCGTCGCCGCTGGCGTATGCCCGCTACAGCACGGACACCAACGTCCAGGTGCTGCGCCGCCGGCCGGCCCCCAGTTTCGCGGCCTGGCTGCAGGGGATCGACTTCTCGCAGGTCCGGCCCGTCGACCGGCTCTGTGCGAACACCGCCGCCACCTGCTACGAGCCGGTGGCCGCGCCCGGTCCGTCGAACGTGATCCAGGGGGCCGGCGCGGGGGCGAACGGAATCACGCTCGCGGCGAACGCGACGCTCACCTTCGTGTACTCGGTGACGGTCGACCATCCGCTTCCGGCCTCGATCACCGCGATCACGAACACCGCGACCGTCACCACGACGCAGAACCCGACGCCGAACTCCGCGAGCGTGACCGACAACCTCGTCGCGCTCAGTGTCGACTTCGAGCCCAACAACGCCGTCTTCGCGCTGCGCGGCACGGCGCAGACCTTCACCCACGACCTGGTCAACACCGGCGCGCTCAACGATTCGTACAACCTGACGTTCTCCAACGACCGCGGCTGGCCGGTCCAGCTGCTGGACGACGCCACTGGAGCCGTGATCGCGGCGGACCTGAACGGCGACGGCGCCTGGGACTGCGGCTGCACCGTCAACACCGGGACCGTCCTCCCCGGCGGGTCCGTGACCTACCGCCTGCGGGTCACGGTTCCGGGCAGCGCCCCGCTCGGCACGGAGGGCACCACGCGGCTGGTGGCGACCTCGATCACGAACACTAACGTCTGGAACGACGTGCGCGACGAGATCCGCGTGCTCGACGTGAGCCCGACCGGCCCGGTGGAGCTCCAGCCCGACAACAGCGGCGTCGTCACGGCGGGCAACTACGCGGTCTACGCCCATCGCGTGATCAACAATACGGGCGTCGCCGAGACGTTCGACCTCCAGGCCGACTCGAGCCTTGGCTGGAACGTGGGCTTCCACTGGGACGCCAACGGCGACGGTGTCTACACGCCGGGCATCGACCAGCGCATCAACAACACGCTCCAGCTCGCACACGGGGCCTCGCAGCTGCTGTTCGTGGTGGTGAACGCGCCGGCCGGCACGCCCGCCAACACGCGCGACGTCACGCACCTGACGGCGCGCAGGCGCACGAATCTCGACGTCTTCGACGGCGCCACCGACACCACCACCGTGGTCTCGGCGGGCAGCCACGACCTCGCGGGCGGCGGCACGCGCGTCGCCAACCCCGGCGACGTCGCCAACCATCCGGGGACGATCTTCAACCTGAACGCCGCTGCGGCCGACCGCATCGAGCTCGCGATCAGCGCCGCGTCGCTCTTCGGCCTCGACGGGCTCAACCACCCCACGGCGCTGCACATCGACAAGGACGGCGACGGGGTGATCGGCAGCATCCCCTCCGAGGACAACCCGATCGCGGTCGACACGGACGGCGACGGCGACTGGGACACGATCGACCCCGCCTACAACGTGGCCGGCGCCGGCGCCAACCCGCTGACGCCCGACTTTGCGCTGGGGCCGGGAGCGACGCTCGCCTACGAGCTGCGCCGCCAGGTCGACGTCAACCAGCGCATCGCGCGCGACTTCGTCACGCTGACGGCGACGTCGCGAGCCACGAACGAGAGCGACAACGTCACCGGCACGGTGCTGCTGGCGGCCGCCACGCGCGCGCGACTCGGCGGCATCAAGGTCGACCCGGCCGGCATCGTCGAGTTCAGCACGCTCATGCAGCAGGGCACGCTCGGCTTCAACCTGTACGAGACAGACGAGCCGTCCGTGCGCGGCACGCTGCACCCGCTCAACGCGAGCTTCGTCGCCTCGCCGTTCCGCGACTCGGTGGTGCCGATCCTGTACCGCGTCGAGACCGGGCCCGTCAGCCGCCGCTACATCGTCTTCGAGGAGGTCGAGACCTCCGGCAAGCGGCGGATGATGGGACCGTTCGAGGCGGCGGACGCGAGCCTCGCGCGCGCCTTCGAGCGCACCGCGCGCCGCTTCGACCGCGCGGGCGTCCCCGGGGGAGCGATCCGGACCCTCTCGACCCGCTGGATGGGCCACCTGATGCGCCAGGACTCCGAGAAGCGCCGCGGCGGGCGTCGTCCGCAGCCGTCCCGCCCGCGTCCCGACGCCTCCGGCGTGAAGATCGAGATCGCGCAGGCGGGCCCGGTCGAGGTGAGCCTCCAGGCGCTGCGTGAAAACGGCCTCGTGCCCGCCGGCCGGTTCCAGGTGTGGAACCAGGGCATGCCCGTTCCCGCCTCGGTCCGCCCGGGCGAGGACGGCGCGCCGGCCCTCGTCTTCGAAGGCCAGAGCCTCAGCACCGACTACACCGGGCGCAACGCCTACGTCGTGACCTCGGGCGGCCGCGGCGTGCCGCTGCGCGTGCCGCTGACGCGCTCGGCGTCGCCCGCTCCGGCCGGCACGGTGCGTGTCGAGAGGAACACGATCTACGTCCCGTCCATCCCGCTCGGCAACGATCCCTGGCAGTGGGAGCTCTTGGCCCCCGAGTGGGGCGACTGGCCCTACGCGTGGTGGGATCCCAGGGCGGGTGACTTCGACATCCCCGGGCTGCCGTCCGGCCTCGCGGGCCCGGTGCGCGTGCGCGTCCGGCTGGTGGGCTTCTCCGAGGACGAGCACCGCGTCTCCGCCCGCATCAACGGCCAGCCGGTGGGCGAGCTGGTGTTCCAGGGCAAGCAGAACGCGACGCTCGAGGGCACCGTGATGGCGGAGACGCTCCTCGCCTCGGGCAACGCGCTGTCGCTGAGCTACGCGGCGAGCGCGCCCGACACCGGCGAGCCGAACCCGTGGGGGACGACGTACATCGACTACCTCGAGCTCGAGGTAGAGGCGCTCGCGCCGACGGCCAAGGCGCCGGTGCTCTCGCTCGCGAGCTACACGGGCGAGCTGCCGGGCTTCGGCGGCGTCGACTACCTGATCGTGACGCACCCGCGCTTCGCGGAGCAGGCGGCGGCGCTCGCCGCGCTCAAGCAGGCCGAGGGGCTGCGCACCGAGATCGTCGGCGTCGATCAGGCTTACGACTACTTCTCCGCGGGCCTGGTGGAGGCGCGCGCGATCAAGGCGCTCGTCGCGCACGCGCACGCCCGCAGCAAGGGCCGCCTGCGGTACGTGCTGCTGGTGGGCGACGACAGCTTCGACACCCACGACTACGTCGGCTCCGGCGCCGTCGCCTTCGTGCCCTCGCTCGTCGCGTGGGACGGCGAGTTCGGCCGGATTCCGTCCGAGAACCGGTACGCGGACGTTGACGACGACGGCTCGCCCGACGTGGCGATCGGCCGGCTGCCCGTGCAGACGCTCGAGGAAGCCGACGTGATGGTCGCCAAGATCGCCGGACAGGGCAAGGCGCTCGCGGCCGCCGCGGGCCGCCACCTGTTCGTCACCGACAACAGCTCCGAGGACGACGCGCCCTTCCGCGGCGACGCGGACGCCGTGGCCGCGTCGCTGCCCGCGGGCAGCGTCGTGCTCCCGTTCGCCGACGCCACCGCCGGGGCCGAGGCCGCGCGGCAGGCGCTCGGCGAGGGCTGGCGCAGCGGCGCCGCGCTCACGCACTACTTCGGCCACGGCGGCACCACGATCTGGGCCGACGAGCAGCTGCTCTCGGTCGACACGGCCGCGAGCGTCGCGGGCGGCGGCCCGCCCACGGTGCTGTTCGCGTGGGCCTGCCTGTCGCAGTTCTACCAGAACTTCTGGGGCCCCTCGATCAACGAGGCGCTGCTGCTGCTGCCGGAGGGCGGCGCGCTCGCAAGCTTCGGCCCCGCGGGCATCAGCTCGCCGGGCTCGCAGCAGCCGCTCGTCGAAGCCGTGTACCGGAACCTGCGTCCCGGCGTCCGGCTGGGCGAGCTGCTGCGCCAGTCCAAGGCCGAAGCGCTCCTGGCAAACCCGCGCTCGGCCCCCAACGTGGTCGAGGGCTTCAACCTGATCGGAGACCCGGCACTTCGCCTGCCGTAAGTGCCCGTTCCTGGGACGCCTGTGTTCGTCACCGCACACCCAGACGGCCGCACTTTGGCCCAGCTCTGGGCCAAATAGCTGTAGCGCAACGCTCGAGGAACCCTCGCCTGCCCTGGCACGTTCTGAGCAGTGCTGGATTTTCAGCACCATCGGACTTGGACAGGTGACCAGGGATGAGCGAGCTGCTTCAGGACGTCCGGCACGCGTTGCGCAGCCTCAGGGGCCGCCCCGGCTTCGCGGTCGTGGCCATCTCGACGATCGCGCTCGGGATCGGGGCCGCTTCCGCGATCTGGAGCGTGGTGGACGCCGTGCTGGTGCGGCCGCTGCCGATGAGCGAGCCGGAGCGTCTCGTCTTCGTCTGGGAGAGCCACCTCGAGCGCGGGCGCGACCGCAACGTCGTGGGCCCGGCCAACCTGCTCAGCTGGCGCGAGCGGGCGCGCTCCTTCACCGGCCTCGCCGGCTACATCCGCTTCGAGGCGAACCTCGACGGCTTCGGCGAGCCCGAGCGGATTCCCGTCGGCTACGCGACCGGCAATCTCTTCACGCTTCTCGGCATGCCCCCGCTCGTCGGGCGGACGCTCGTCGAGGCCGACGGGGCGCCCGGCGCGCCTGACGTCGTCGTGTTGTCGGAGGGCTACTGGCGCAGGCGCTTCGGGGCCGACCCGGCCGTCGTCGGCAGCACGCTGCGCCTCAACGGCGAGAGCGCCACGATCGTCGGCGTAATGCCGGGCTACGTGCAGCTGCCGCCGGGGGCGGTGCTCTGGTCCGCGATGGCGGTCGACGAGCGTGCGCGCCAGGCGCGCGGCCGCTACCTGACCGTCGTCGGGCGGCTGCGCGAGGGCGTGAGCGTGGCGCAGGCCCACGACGAGATGGCGCGGCTCGGGCAGCAGCTCGCGGGCGAGCTGCCGGAGTTCAACGCCGGCTGGTCGGTGAACGTGCAGCCGATGCACGCCGACCTCGTGCGCCAGGTCCGTCCCGGCCTGGTGCTGCTGGTGATCGCGGTGGCCGTGCTGCTGGTGATCGCGTGCGTGAACGTCGCCAACCTGCTGCTGGCCACGGCGCTCGCGCGCGAGCGCGAGATGGCGGTGCGCGCGGCGCTCGGCGCGGGGCGCGGGCGCCTGCTGCGCCAGCTGCTCACGGAGAGCCTGGTGCTCGCGGCGCTCGCCGGCGCCGCGGGCGCGCTCGTCGGCCGCTCGCTGCTCGAGGCGATCCGCCGGCTGCTGCCGCCCGAGATCGCCGAGGTCGTGACGATCGGCTACGACACGCGCGCCCTCGCGGGTGCTTACGTGCTGGCGCTCGCGAGCGCGCTCATCTTCGGCGGCCTGCCGGCGCTGCAGGCGGCGCGGCTCGGCCTCGTGAGCGCGCTCAAGGAAGGTGGCACGGTGCGGGGCTCCGGCCGCGCCCGCGCGCGTCTCAAGCAGGGGCTGGTGGTGGTGGAGGTGGGCCTGTCGGCCCTGCTGCTGGTGGCGACCGGCCTGCTGCTGCGCAGCTTCTGGTCGCTCGCCGCCGTGTCGCCCGGCTTCGACGCGAGCGGTGTCCTGGCCGCGACCTTGTCGCCCGGCGGCCCGGCCTATCGCGACTCCGCGCGCGTCCAGGCCTTCTACCGCGACGCGCTCGAGAGGCTGCGCCAGCTTCCTGGCGTCACATCCGCCGGGGCGATCTCCTGGACGCCGCTCGGCTACGGCGGATCGGCCACGAGCTTCGTGATTCTCGACCGGGACCGGCCGCTTCCGGGGCAGGAGCCGGTCGCGGACATCCGCGTCGTCAGCCCCGGGCTCTTCGAGACCCTGCGCATCCCGCTGCTACACGGGCGCGGCTTCACGCGAGACGACCGGACCGGTACGCCGCGCGTCGCGGTGATCGGCGCGACGCTCGCCGGCGAGCTGGGCGGGCCGGCCGCGGCGCTCGGGCAGCGCCTCAAGCTGCGCTGGGGGGGCGATCCCGACGTGGAGATCGTCGGTGTGGTGGGAGACGTGAGCCTCGTCTCGCTCGACACCGCGGCGCGCGCGACCGTCTACATGCCGCACGGCCAGGACCCGAACAACTTCATGACGCTGATGCTGCGCACGAGCGGCTCGCCGGGCGCGCTCGTTCCCGGTCTGCGGGCCGCGATCGCGGCGCTCGACCCCGTGCTGCCCGTCGGCAGCGCCCTGCCGCTCGAGCAGGTGGTGAGCCACTCGCTGCGCTCGCGGCGCTTCGTGCTGGTGCTGGTGGCGGTCTTCGGCGCGATAGCACTCGCGCTCGCCGGCATCGGGCTGTTCGGCGTGATGTCGTATCTCGTCGCGCAGCGCACGAGCGAGATCGGCGTGCGACTCGTGCTCGGGGCGCGCCCGCGGGATGTGCTCCGGCTCGTGGCCATGGGCGGCATGCGCCTCGTGGGCGTGGGGATAGCGCTCGGCCTCGTGGGCGGCCTGCTGGTGGCGCGCGCCTTCGAGAGCCAGCTCTTCGGCGTCGAGCCCTGGGACCCGCCGGCGCTGCTGGGCGTCGCCGTGGCGCTCGCGCTCGTGGCGCTCGTGTCGCTCGCGGTGCCCGCGTGGCGCGCCGCGTCGATCGAGCCGGCGCGGGCGATGCGCGTCGAATAGATTGGACCCGCGGCGCGCCGCTTTCGCCACGGTATACTGGCCGGGCCAAAGCGGCGCGCATGCCCGAGACCATCATCGTCGGCTCCGACCACGCCGGTTTCGACCTCAAGGAGAGGGTGAAGGAGTGGCTCGAGGAGCGCGGCTTCGCGGTCGAGGACGTCGGGTCGCGCTCGCCCGAGCAGGTGGACTACCCGGACTTCGCGCACCTGGTGGCCGAGGCTGTCGGGAGCGGGCGCCTCGCGCGCGGGGTGGTGATGTGCGGCACCGGAATCGGCGTCTCGATCACGGCCAACCGCCACAAGGGCGTGCGCGCCGCGGTCGTCTGCAGCGAGCAGACCGCGCGCCTCGCGCGCGAGCACAACGACTCGAACGTGCTGGCGCTCGGCGGCCGCACCACGGACCCGCGCGTCGCGGAGCTGATCCTCGACGTGTGGCTCAACACGCCGTTCGCCGGGGGGCGCCACGCGCGGCGCATCGCGAAGATCGAGCCTGGGGGAGCTGCCTCCTGACGAGGTGATGACGATGGACAACCTGGCGCGCACCGATCCCGAGCTGGCCGAGGCGATCCGCAACGAGACGGAACGCCAGGGCTGCCAGCTCGAGATGATCGCGTCCGAGAACTTCGTGTCGGAGGCGGTGCTCGAGGCGCTCGGCACCGTGCTCACCAACAAGTACGCCGAAGGCTATCCGGGCCGGCGCTACTACGGCGGTTGCGAGTTCGTGGACGTCGCCGAGAACCTCGCGATCGCGCGCGCCAAGCAGCTTTTCGGCGCCGACCACGCCAACGTCCAGCCGCACTCGGGTGCGCAGGCCAACACCGCTGTCTACATGGCGTCGGTCAAGCCGGGCGAGACGATCCTGGGCATGAACCTCTCGCACGGGGGGCACCTCACCCACGGCCACCCGCTGAACTTCTCCGGCAAGTACTTCACGGTGGCGGCCTACGGGGTGCGCCGCGAGGACGAGCGCATCGACTACGACGAGCTGAAGCGGCTCGTGGTCGAGCACCAGCCGAAGCTCGTGGTGGTGGGGGCGTCCGCCTACCCGCGCACGATCGACTTCGCCGCCGTGCGCGCCGCGGCCGACGCGGCCGGCGCGCCGATCATGGCCGACATCGCGCACATCGCGGGCCTGGTGGCGGCGGGGCTCCACCCCTCACCCGTCCCGCACTGCGAGTTCGTGACGACGACCACGCACAAGACGCTGCGCGGCCCGCGCGGCGGGATGATCCTGTGCCGAGAAGCCTGGGCCAAGGAGGTCGACAAGGCGCTCTTCCCGGGCGTGCAGGGCGGCCCGCTGATGCACGTGATCGCGGCGAAGGCCGTGGCCTTCAAGGAGGCGCTGCAGCCGGAGTGGAAGGCCTACCAGAGGCAGATCGTCGCGAACGCGGCGGCGCTCGCCGCGGCGCTCACGGGCGAGGGCTTCCGGCTCGTCTCGGGCGGGACCGACACCCACCTGATGCTGGTGGACGTGTTCGCCAAGGGCGTCACCGGCAAGGTCGCCGAGAAGGCGCTCGACCACGCGGGCATCACCGCCAACAAGAACACGATCCCCTTCGACACCAACTCCCCGATGGTCGCCTCCGGCATCCGACTCGGCACGCCCGCGCTCACCACGCGCGGCATGAAGGAAGCCGAGATGGCCGAGGTCGGCAAGCTCGTGGCGCGCGCGCTCTACGCCGTCGACAACGAGACCGCCCTCGCCGACGTGAAGCGCGACGTGCTGAAGCTGTGCGAGCGCTTCCCGCTCTACGCCTCGCGTCTCGAGGCCTACGAGAAGGCGCTCGCAAGGGCCTGAGACCGGGCGACACTTCGTCGTAGATCGTTCTGATAGCATCGGCGGCGGCCTACGCCATGCGCACCTGCGACGCGTGCGGCTTCGAGAACGCCGAGCCTGGCAAGCCCTGCGCGCTCTGCGGGGCGAGCGAGATCTCGGAGGCCACTTCCGAGCTCTCGACGATCGCTGCGCCGCCTACGCCCTCGGGGGCAGGTGCTTCGAGCGAGCTGCACGTCGAGGCTGGCCACGTCTTCGGCGAGCGTTATCGTGTGCTCGCGCTGCTCGGCCGCGGCGGTATGGGTCAGGTCTTCCGCGTCGCCGATCAGACGGGCGGCCAGGAGCTGGCGCTCAAGGTGCTTCGTCCGCTGGATGGAGACGGCGGCGATCGCGCGCGCCGCTTTCAGCGCGAGATCGAGATGCTCAAGCGGATCCGGCATCCCGCCGTGCTGCGCATTCTCGACTGGGGCACGAGCCCGACCGGCCTTTTCTTCGTCACCGAGCTCGTGGGCGGGGAGGACCTGAAGCTGGCGATCCGCCGCCGCGGGCCCTGGCCGGCACCGGAAGCCGCGGCTCTCGGCGCCACGCTGGCCGACGCGCTCGCCGCCGCGCACGCGCAGGGCGTGATTCACCGCGACGTCAAGCCCAACAACGTGATGGTCGCCCGCGACGGCTCGCTGAGGCTGCTCGATTTCGGGCTTGCGCGCGGCTCCGGCATCGACGTCACGACGCTCACGCG
>DATBSL010000271.1:0-5319 GCA_036559805.1 Vicinamibacteria bacterium | reverse complement strand
AGTGATCCTCGCGGGCGGCGAGGAGATCGAGGCACGCGCCGTCGCGTCGGCGATCGACCCCAAGCAGACGCTGCTGCGGCTGCTGGACCCGGTCGCTCTCGATCCCGACGACGCGCAGTGCATCCGCAACTTCCGGACCGCGGGCATGGCGTCGAAGGTGAACCTGGCGCTCTCGGCGCTGCCGCGCTTCACGGCGGCGGCGGACGAGAGCTCGCTCCGCGGCCGGATCCACGTCGGCTCCGAGATCGACGCGCTCGAGCGCGCCTTCGACGACGCGAAGTACGGCGGCATCTCGAAGCGCCCGTACCTCGACGTGACGATCCCTACGCTCAGCGACCCGTCGCTCGCGCCGGCCGGACAGCACGTGGTGTCGGTCTACGCCCAGTTCACTCCCTACCGCCTGAAGACCGGCACCTGGCCCGAGCGATCGGGCGAGGTCGTCGAGGCGGTGCTCGCGACGCTCGAGGAGTACGCCCCGGGCATCCGCGGGCTCGTCGTCGGACGCCAGGTGCTGACGCCTCACGACTTCGAGGCCACCTACGGCATCACCGGCGGCCACCCGTCGCACGGCGAGCCGTCGCTCGACCAGCTCTTCCTCGCTCGGCCGTTCCTGGGCTTCGGCCGCTACCGCACCCCGCTGCGCGGGCTCTACCTGTGCAGCGCCGGCACGCACCCGGGCGGCGGCGTCACCGGCGGCCCCGGCATGAACGCCGCCCGCGAGATCCTTCGAGATTTGGCCTGAAGGGCTAGCGCCGGCGGGTGGCTTCCGCCTTCGCCCGGGCGACGAGTGCCCGCAGACGCGCGCGCGCCTCCTCGGTTCGAAGACGTCGTGCGGCCGCGGCCCTGAGCGCGCTCATCCGTGAGCGGTGCCTCTTTAGCAGCTCGACCACGTCTGCGTCGTCGCGGGCCCGACCGGACATGACCTTGAGCGCCAGCAGCTCAGGCAGGGTCGGCACCGGGAGCGGGTCGAGTTCGATCGTGGCGATCTCCGCGGGACTCGGAAACTCTTCGGTCGATCGGGGCGCGGTCCGTTCGCCTTCGACGCAGATGTCGAGCCCCACGCCAAGCTCGGTATTCTTGAACCCCTCGGCGTAGCGCTTCCAGCCTGGCTCAGACCGGAGTCGTCGATAGAGGGCGACGGTCTCCTGCCGGGCCACGAGAATGTCGACGTCGGCCGTGACGCGCATGTACCCGTGATGATTGACCGCGAGCCCGCCGATGATGACGGGCTTCACTCCCGCCTGCTCACAGATGCGTGCCAAATCGTCAGCCAATCGCCGCTTGGCGTCCTCGGGCCTGAGCGCGTAGGGCCTTCCCTTCTCCATGGACGCCATCGCCTCCAGAGCGCGAATCAGGCTCGTCGCACGCATAGCACAAGAGTACCGCAGCCGGCGAGTCCCCTTGCGTGGCGCGAGCTATGGCGCGACACGCTCCGGCACGCGGTTGCCGGCGATCCAGACCGACTCGAGGCTCTTCGAGTTGCTGATGTCGGCGAGTGGGTCGGCTTTCAGCACCACAAAGTCGGCCCAGGCGCCGGGCTGTAGACGGCCGAGGCTCTTCAGGCCGAGGCAGTCCGCGGCACCACTCGTGGCCGCGACGAGCGCCTGCACCGGCGTGAGGCCGGCCTCGACCATCAGCCGCAGCTCCTCGTGCTCGAAGTAGCCCTGGAAGCGAGCGGGCGGGCCGGTGTCCGTGCCGAAGGCGATCCTCGCGCCGCCGTCCACGAGCGCTTTCAGGTTCTGGCTGGCCGTGCGCAGCGCCTCGCGATAGCGGGCGGTCGCGGGGTTCGTGCGGACGCGCTCGCGGCGTTCCGGTGAGCGCAGCTCCGTCACGACCGCGGGATCGGCCTGCTTCAGGAAGAAGGGGTCCGTGAAGAAGGGCGGCTCGTCGGCGTACACGAACGCCGAAACCTCGCGCATCAGCGTCGGGCAGAGGCAGGTGCCCCGCTTCGCGAGCGCAGCCACGAAGGCCGGAGGGGCGGGCTTGTCGCGCACGCTGTGGGCGATGAAATCGACCCCGGCCGCCAGCAGGCCCTGCGCGTCCTCCAGATAGAAGAGGTGGGCGGCCACGCGCAGGCCCCGCTTGTGCGCCTCGTCGATCACCGCCTGGTAGACGGCGGGGGCCATCTTCGGGGTCGTGCCCAGCGTGTCGTCCACCCGGATCTTCACCCAGTCGACCTTGCGCTCCGCGAGTGTCGCCACCTGCGCCCGCGCCGCCTCCGGCGTCGTCGCGTCCACGACCGGGCCGGCCACGTAGAGCCGCGCGCGGTCCAGCGTCGCGGTCTCCTGCTCGTCACGCACGCGAAAGCCCTCCTCGCGGTCGTCGCCCAGGCTCACCACCGTGGTGACGCCGTAGCGGGCGTAGAGGCTCAGCTGGTCGAGCACGTTCTGCCGCGTGTAGAGCTCCGGGCTCGAGCGCAGCCCGCGCACGGCCCCGACGTGGCCGTGGGCGTTCACGAGCCCCGGAATCACGAAGCGGCCCGCGAGGTCGACACGCGTCGCTCCCGCGGGAGCGCTCTCGCCGGAGCCGACGGCGACGATCCGCCCGTCGCGAACGACGAGCGTCGCGTTCTCGATCGTCCGGCCCGTGCCGTCGAAGAGACGCGCGCCCGTGAAGGCGCGAGGGGCGCCGGCCTGGGCCGCGCTCCGGCTCGGGGCACAGGCGACGAGAACGGCAAACGTGAACAGGAGCCGCCAGAAGAGTCGCATGGGCGGGGATTCTACCCGGGCCTTGCGTGCGACCCGATCAGGTCAGTTCGCGCTGCGCAGCCGGGCCTGCACTTCGGCCATCCAGCCGAGGACGACCTGGACCGCGATCCCGCCGTGGGCGAGCGGCCGCATCATCAGGAAACGGCCGTCTGCGGTGACGTCGTAGCTTTGATCGCCGTACTCGTCGTACGCGTAGCTCCCGCTGAAGAGAACTTGCGGAGGCGGCCAGCTCACCGTTTCGGTGCGGCCCGGGACAGCAAGCCGCATCATGTCCCGGCCGCGCCGATAGTAGAGCTCCTTCCCGTCGGCGGACCAGGCGGGCTCCTCGCCGCCGTCGGTCGAAACGGTGTAGTCGGCGTCCAGCGCCGGGAAAGCGGCCACGTGGACATCGGTGCGCGGGCCGTCGGTCGTCTGGTAGGCCAGCCAGGTTGCGTCGGGCGACAGCCGCCCGCCGCGCTGCTCGCCCGGACGCACGTACCGCTGGCGCTGGCCTGTCCGGCGATCGAGCACGAAGATCGCGCTCAGGTCACGTGTCGCCTGGCTGCCCGCGCCGTCGGGCCCGTAGTACACGACCCAGGTCCCGTCGCGGCTCGTGGACGTCGGCCAGGCGTCGCCCGTCTCGAGCGTGAAGACGCTCTGCATCGGCCGGCTGCCGTCGGCCACCTGCTCGCCGAGCCCGGCGAGCGGCTGAGCCCCGAGCGACATCACCACGCGTCGCCCGTCGGCGGACCACACAGGCTCGCTGTACCCATCGAGCCACGTCCGCCGATGCGTTTGCAGATCGACGACTCCGACGCGAACGCCGCCCCCGGCGCCGCCCCGCTCTCCCTCCTTGACGCTTCCCAGCGCCAGCCGGCGACCGTCGGGCGACAGGGTAGGCCATCGCAGGTAGCCGGGCTCGAGGCCGAGGCTCGTCGCCGCGCCGCTGCGCGAGACCCACACGAGCTCGCGCAGCCGCGACTCCTTGCCGGGGATCCAGGCGAGCGACGGCCCGAGCAGGCACTCGTCGGGCATGTCCGGCAGCGAGACCGAAGCGCCCGTCGGCTCGAGCCGACCGAGGTCGAAGCGAGTCGCGCGCCACTGCCCGCCTTGCATCGTGAAAAGCACGTCTCCAACGATCGTCCCCTGATCCACGTCGCGCGCCACGACGCGCGGCGCGCTCGCGTCTCCCGAGAGGATCTCGACGCGCGCGGATCCCTTGCTGACGACCGTCAGCGCCAGGCGCGCGTCCGGCAGGACGCCCACCGCCGTGATCCTGTCCATGGCCGCGTTGTTGGAGGCGACCAAAAGCGTGGCGTCGCCGCCGGAGGCGGGCAGCGACCAGAGGCCCGCAGCTCCGGGAATCAGCAGCCGCCCGTCCGGATGCCAGGCCGGATAGCCGACGTTCCAGACGGTCTCGTTCAGGCGGCCCACGAGGGTCGGCTTGCGCTCGGCCAGATCCGACTTCCACACCGTTCCGAACCGGAAGAAGGCGAGCGATCGGCCGTCAGGGGAGAAGAATGGCCGGCGGCCTCCCCCTTCGATCGTCACGAGCTCGAAGCTGTCGAGCCGACGCACGTAGAGCGCGTTCCCCTGGGGGCCTCGAAGCGCAACCGCCAGCGTCCGGCCGTCCGGGGAGAGGACGGGCCGCTCGCTGATGTCGACTGCGTATTCGGGTCCGGGCCCGGGGATCGTGAGCCGCACTGTCTCGGGACCCTGTTGCCGGACCGGCGCGGGCTGCCTCTGCATCGCGAGGGCGGCGGCGATCGCCAGCGCGAGGAGCACCCACGGCAGCGCCAGCAGCCAGACGGCGGGGCGCCGCGCCAGTGCGAGAGGCTCGCCGGCCTGCATCGGCACGAGCGGGCTCGACAGCAGCACGCGCGCCTCGCCGATGTCGCGCAGGCGCGCGAGCGGCGCGCGTTCGAGGCAGCGCCGAAGCAGCCCGCGCACCGCTTCGGGCGTCCTGGCCGGCAGCGTGCTCCAGTCCGGGTCCGTCTTGAGCACGCCGGCGAGCACGTCGCTCACCGTCTCGCCGGCGAAGAGTCGCTCGCCGGTCAACATCTCCCACAGCACGACGCCGAACGCCCAGATGTCGGCGCGCTTGTCGGCGCGTTTGCCACGCGCCTGCTCGGGCGACATGTAGGCGGCCGTGCCGAGGATCAGCCCGGCAGCCGTGCCGCTGTGGGCGAGCGTCGGTGATTGCGACAGCTCGGCCGAAGACGTGGCGCCCGCGGCTTCGCCGGTCCACGCCTTGGCCAGGCCGAAGTCGAGCACCTTCACCTTGCCGTCCGGCGTCAGCTTGACGTTCGCCGGCTTCAAGTCGCGGTGGACGATGCCCTTCTCGTGGGCTTCCTCGATCGCCTCGGCGATCTGCCAGGCGATCCCGAGCGCCTCGTCGACGGGGACCTTTCCGCGCTTCAGCCGCGTCGCGAGGTCTTCGCCTTCGACGAGCTCCATGACGAGGACGTGGGCCCGCGTCCCGTCCTCGAGCGTGACGGCGTCGAAGCCGTAGAGGTGGGCGATGCCCGGGTGGTTGAGAGACGCGAGCAGCCTCGCTTCCCGCTCGAAGCGCGCGAGACGCTCGGGATCGGCAGCGAACGCATCGGGCAGCAGCTTCAGCGCCACGTCGCGC
>DATBSL010000270.1:0-6361 GCA_036559805.1 Vicinamibacteria bacterium | reverse complement strand
ACAGTGCGTGGCGATGTAGCATCGACCGAGTGCCCAACACGCTCGCCCACTTCGCGGCTCAGGGCGCCCTGAGCCGCGGGCTGTTCCCCGCATTCGACCCGCGCGTCGTGTTCCTGGGCTGCCTGCTGCCCGACCTGCCCTGGATCTTGCGCCGGGCGATCGTCGGCTTCGGCCTGCCCGTGGACACCTTCGACCTGCGGCTCTACACGATGGGCCTCGCGTCGCTCGCGATCACGCTCATGCTGGCGGCGGCGCTCGCGGCGCTCACGGACGCGCCGCGGCAGGTGCTGCTGGTGCTGGGCGTGAACGTGCTGCTGCACCTGCTGCTCGACGCGACCGAGGTCAAGTTCGGTAACGGCGTCCACCTGCTGGCGCCCGTCTCGTGGCGCATGACCAGCTTCGACCTGATCCCGGGCGAGAGCCCCGTCTATCTGGCGCTGACGCTCGCGGGGGCGCTCGTCGCGGCCTGGGTGATCGCGCGGCCGCGGGGCATGAGCGTGAGGCTCGTGCCCCGGCCGGCGCGGATCGCCATTGCGCTCGCGCTCGGCGCCGCATACCTCGCGGCCCCGCTGCCCTTCCTGGGCGCGATCGAGGCCTCGGGCAGCTACTCCGTGAAGACGCTCCGCGAGCGGGACGCGCGGCGGGGCCGCAGCGTGAGCCTCGACCGCACGGGCTTCGTCGCGACGCCCGCGGGAGGCCTGATCCAGCTCTGGACCGGCGAGCGTGTGCGCGCCACGGGCAACCTGCCGAACCACGACGCCACGGTCTCGCTTCACGGAACGTTTCTCGAGCCCGACGTGCTGCGCGTCGACAAGATCGCCGTCCACCGCGGCCACCGCGACTGGCCGAGCTACCTGGGCCTGGTGCTGCTGGCGCTCGTCTTCCTGCGCGGCGGCCTGCGCTCGCGGGCGCCGGCGGAGCCGACCGCCGGGGCATAATCCAGGGCCATGCGCTCACGCCTCGTCGTGCTGCTGGCCGCCCTGGCCGTGGTCGGCGGACCCGCCGTCGCCGCGACGAAACGTGCGCCGCAGCGTGCGCCGTTCTCGGTCGTCGAAGCGGGCATCCCCGAGCTCCAGGCGGCCCTCGCGGACGGGCGCGTCACGTCCCGCGAGCTGGTCCTTCAGTACCTGACGCGCATCGCGCTCTACGAGGACCGGCTGAACGCGGTGATGGCCGTGAACCGCGACGCGCTGCGTCAGGCCGAGGCGCTCGACCGGGAGCGGGCCGCGGGCCGGCTGCGCGGGCCGCTGCACGGAATCCCGATCGCGCTCAAGGACAACATCCACACCACCGACATGCCGACGACCGGGGGGGCTCTCGCTTTCGACGGCCTGGTGCCGCCCTACGAGGCAACGATCACCCGGAACCTGCGCGAGGCGGGCGCGATCATCCTGGCGAAGACCGGGATGACGGAGCTCGCCAACTGGGTGGCCGGCGCGCCCTCGCCGATGCCCGCCAACTACAACGCGCTTTCCGGCTACGGCTTCAATCCCTACGACCCGCGGCGCGACCCGCGCGAGGCCACCTTCGACGGGCGCCCGGCGCTCGGCACCGGCGGCTCGAGCTCCGGCGTCGGCACGGCGGCGAGCTTCTGGGCGGCGAGCGTCGGCACCGAGACCTCGGGCTCGATCCTGAGCCCTTCGAACCAGAACATGCTCGTGGGGATCAAGCCCACCGTGGGCCGCGTCAGCCGCCACGGCGTCATCCCGATCACCGCCGACCAGGACACGCCCGGCCCGATGGCGCGCAGCGTCACGGACGCCGCGATCCTGCTCGGCGCGCTCGAGGGCGGCGCCCCCGATCCCGACGACGAGGCCACGAAGGCGTGCCCGCCGCCGGCCGGTCGCGACTACACACGCGTCCTCGACGCGGGCGCGCTCAAGGGCGCCCGGATCGGCATCCCGCGGGCGTTCTACTACGACAAGCTCACGCTCTCCGGCGACAAGGAGCCGCGCGGCGGCCTGAACCCCGACCAGGCCAAGTCGATGGCCGAGGCGATCGAGGTACTGCGCGAGCGCGGCGCCGTGATCGTCGACCCCGCCGACGTGCCGAGCGTCGTCGACACGGACCCGCGCCGCAACCTGCTGCGCTTCGGCATCTGCTCCGGCGCCGACAAGGCCAAGGGCAAGGACGCCGACTGCTCCGTCGTCTTCAAGTACGGCATGAAACGGGACTTCAACAAATGGCTGGCCAGCCTCGGCGAGCGCGCGCCCGTCAAGACGCTCGCGGAGCTGCGCCACTGGAACATCGACCACCAGAAGGCGGGCGCGATCAAGTACGGCCAGTCGCTGCTCGACGTCTCGGACGAGATGGACGTGCAGGGCGACCGCGCCCGCTACGAGGCCGACCGCGCGCGCGACCTCGAGCTCGCCGGCACGCACGGCATCGAGGAAGTGATGAAGGCCGAGCGGCTCGACGCGCTGCTGTTCCCGGGATCGGGCGGGGCCGCGATCGCCGCGCGCCCCGGCTACCCGACGGTGATCGTGCCGTTCGGCCTCGTGCCGAACGCGCCCACGCCGGCGTTTCCCGACGCGTTCGCGGCGAAGCTCTCGCCCTACGGCGTGAGCTTCACCGGCCTTGCGTGCAGCGAGCCGCGGCTCATGGCACTCGCGTACGCCTTCGAGCAGGCAACGAAGCGGCGGGTTCCGCCTCCTTCAACGCCTTGAACGTCGTGCGGTGCGGTTCGCCCGATGCGCCTCGCGCGCTGGTGCTAGCATGAATCGCCCAACGCTTCGTGCGCCGATCCGGGGGGCGGGCGGCGCTCGGTGAGAGGTCGGCCATGAGCACTCTGCTGCAAGACCTTCGCTTCGCCGTGCGGATGCTGATGAAGAGCCCGGGCTTCACCGTCGTGGCGGTGATGTCGCTGGCGCTCGGGATCGGCGCCAACAGCACGATCTTCACGCTCGTGAGCGCGGTGCTGCTGCACCCGCTGCCGATGCAGGACTCGGAGCGGCTCGTCGCGGTCTTCACGACCGACGAGCGCAACCGCGGCGCGTTCTTCAACTACATGCAGACCTCGCCGCTCAACTTCCAGGACTACCGCAAGGAAGGCGACGTGTTCAGCGGACTCGTGGCCCACCAGGGCCTGCCGCTCGCCTTCTCCGGCAAGGGCGAGCCGGAGCAGATCTTCGGCGAGTTGGTGAGCGGCGACTTCTTCACGGTACTGGGCGTGACTCCCGCGCTCGGGCGCTTCTTCGTCCCCGACGAGGACAAGGTGCCGGGCGCGAGCGCCGTGGCCGTGCTCTCCCACAACTTCTGGGAGCGGCAGCTCGGCGGCGATGCCGCGGTCGTCGGGCAGACGCTCAAGCTCAACGGCCACGCATTCACGATCGTCGGCGTCGCTCCGCGCGGCTTCAAGGGCGTGAACGCCATCGGGACGCCTGCCTTGTGGGTGCCATGGATGGCGCATCCTCAGCTCGCGACCGGGTTCCTGAAGGAGAACATCGACTCGCGGCGGGCCTTGATCCTCGGCGTCGCGGGCCGGCTGCGGCCGGGCGTGACGCTGTCGCAGGCCGAGGCCCAGCTCAAGACGATCGCGAGCCGGCTCGCGACCGAGTACCCGAACGACAACGGCGGACGCAACGTCGCGCTGCTGCCGCTCGCGCAGGCCACGGTCAACCCTGGCTTCCGCGAGAACATGGTGAACGCGGCGGGCCTGCTGCTGGTGGTGGTCGGGCTCGTGCTGCTGATCGCCTGCGCCAACGTCGCGAACCTGCTGCTCGCGCGCGCGGCCGCGCGCCAGCGCGAGGTGGCCGTGCGCCTCTCGCTCGGCGCCTCGCGCGGCCGGCTGGTGCGCCAGCTGCTCACCGAGGGCCTGCTGCTGGCGCTCCTCGCCGGCGGCCTCGGCCTGCTGATCGCCTACTGGGCCCAGGGCGTGCTGTGGGCGAACCGGCCCCCCGGCCTCGCCGTCGACGCGATCGACCTCAGCCCCGACCTGCGGGTGCTGGGCTTCACGATCGGGGTGTCGCTCGTGACGGCACTCGTGTTCGGCCTCGCGCCGGCGCTGCGCGCCTCGCGGCCGAACATCGTCGACGAGCTGAAGCAGCGCGGCGGCGACGCGTCCTTCGGCAACCGGCTGATGAGCCCGCGCAGCCTGCTGGTCTCCTTCCAGGTGGCGCTGTCGCTGGTGACGCTCGTGGGCGCGGGGCTCTTCGTCAGGAGCCTCGCCAACGCCCAGCGCATCGACCCCGGCTTCGACCACGACAAGCTCGCCGTGCTCACGGTGGATCTCGGCGCCCAGGGCTACGGCGAGGAGCAGGCGCGCGAGTTCCACCGCAGGATCCTGGAGCGCGCCAAGGGCTTGCCCGGCGTCGAGCGCGTCACGCTCGCGAGCGGCGTTCCGCTGTCCCAGGGCGGCTTCCTGCGCACCGTGTTTCCCGAGGGCGTCGACAGCTCCGACCGCAAGAACGGCAAGCTGGTGCAGCTCAACACGGTCGAGCCGGGCTACTTCGAGGCGATGGGCATCGAGCTCAGGAAAGGCCGAGACTTCGCGCCGACGGACCACAAGGACGCCCCGCGTGTGGTGGTGATCAACGAGACGATGGCGAAGCAGTTCTGGCCCGAGCAGGACGCGGTCGGCAAGCGCTTCAAGTTCTTCGGCCAGGACTGGTGGAACGAGGTGGCCGGGATCGCCGCCGACGGCAAGTACAACTTCCTGGGCGAGAACCCGCAGCCCCACATCTACCTCTCGCTGGAGCAGGTGTTCGAGACGACGGTGAGCCTGCACGTGCGCGCCGCGGGCGACCCCGCCACGGCGCTCGGGCTGGCGCGCGCCGAGGTGCAGGCGCTCGACCGCCAGCTGCCGATCACGGGCGTGCAGACGTTCCGCGAGATCATGCGCCAGTCGCTGTGGGCGCCGCGCATGGGCGCGTGGCTGCTGGCGGTGTTCGGGCTGCTGTCGCTCGTGCTCGCCGTGATCGGGATCTACGGCGTCATGTCCTACTCCGTGAGCCAGCGCACGCGTGAGATCGGCCTGCGCATGGCGCTGGGCGCGGACCAGGGCCGCGTGCTGAAGCTGGTCGTGAGGCAGGGCCTGACGCTCGCGGCGCTCGGGATCGCGGTCGGCCTGGCGCTGTCCTTCGCCGCGACCCGGCTCGTGAGCAACCTGCTGTTCGACGTCCCCGCGCACGACCCGCTGATCTTCGTGGGCGTGCCGCTCGTGCTCGGTCTGGCGGCGCTCGTCGCCAGCGTTCAGCCTGCGCTGCGGGCCGCGAGCGTCGACCCCACGCAGGCGCTGCGCCTCGAATGAGGCGGCGCGCGGCGCTCGCCCTCGCCTGCGGCTTCGCGGCCACGGTCCCGGCGGGCGCTGCCGACGCGCTCGCGGATCTGCCGGCGCCGCCGGCCGGGACGCTGCGCGTCTACCTCGTGCGGCATGGCCAGGCGCTGTCCAACCTGGAGCCGACTCCCGCGCTCCCGGAGGAGCAGCTCGATCACCTGACCGAGCTCGGCACACGGCAGTCGGACGCCGCCGGACGCGCGCTCGCCAGCCGCGGCGAGGCGTCGGTCCTCAGCTCGCCCGCCTCACGCGCGAGAGAGACGGCCGAGGTCGTCTCTCGTGGCGTCGGCGCACGCCCCGTCGCCGTGGACGCGAGGCTCCAGCCGCTCGTGCTCGGGCAGGCGGCGGACGGCCGGAAGCTCGAGTGGAAGGAGCGCATCGCCGAGTGGCGCGCGGGAAAGGACCCGAGCCCCCCCGGAGGCGAGTCGATGGAGCGCGTCGGCGAGCGCGTCTCGGAGCTCGTGCGCGAGCTTCTGGCGGGCCGCAAGGGCGCGAGCGCCGTAGTGCTGGTGGCGCACAGCGAGGTGATCGGCGCGTACCTCGGCCGCGTGCGCGGGACTCCGCCTCCGCAGCGCTATCCGCCCGGGATCGGCAACGGGTCGATCAGCGTCGTGGACGTTTCGGCCGCGGGACTCGAGGCGGTCGCGCTCGCCAACTACGTGCCGACGATGCCTTGACGCCTGGCATTTCGCGTCCGTGCTGGACTCGAGGTTGACTGCGGAAGACTCAACTCGGGGCGCCCCGAGTTGCATTTGACTCCCCTAATCGGGATTGACGGTCCAGCGCGTCAGTCGTCGTCGGCCGGTCCCGTCCACGTTGATGACGTGGACGTCGTAGACGTTCTCCCGGCCGGACAGGAATACGAGCCTTTGGCCGTCGGGCGAGAACGACGGACCCCAGTCGTTGGCGGTGTCGTTCGTCAGGCGGCGCCGGCCGGTGCCGTCGGCGTTCATCAACCACAGCTCCCAGCGGCCGTCTTCCGACTCCCAGGCGCCGTCGGCGTGGGCGTCGTAGGCGATCGTCTTGCCGTCCGGCGAGAAGGCGTGGTTGTACTCGCGGCGCGGGCCACCGGGCAGCGGGTCGAGC
>DATBSL010000269.1:0-4717 GCA_036559805.1 Vicinamibacteria bacterium | reverse complement strand
GTCCTTCGGAATCAGCCCCACGACCTCCAGGTCGTAGTCGGTGTAGCTGCGATAGCGGCCGCGCAGCCACAGCACCAGCTCGCTGCCGCGCTCCGTGCGCGGGACGATCGGCCGCAGGTTGTCGGCGGTCGAGTCGCGCGTCACGGCCGTCCATTCGAAGCGTCGGCCCGCGCCCTTCGCCTCGCCCCGGAAGATCTCGTAATGGCGCTGGCCGTAGCGCGCGCTGACGAGCGGCGCCCCCGTCGCGGGATCGGCGTCCGTCGAGATGAAGACCCGCGAGGAGTCGCCCGGCACGAGCGCCACGCCGCCCGTGTAGTCGTCTTCTCCCGCGTAGAGCCGGCTCCCGGCGTGTGCGATCTCGCCGTCCTCCCAGCCGCGCCCGGTGAAGCGCGCGAGCCTGTAGCGGTGGTCGGCACCGCCCTGCCGCGGCGGCAGACCGGCCGAGTCCTTCTGGACCGAGTACGCGGCGAACGGGCGGGCCTGCGCGTCGAGCTCGACGTCCGCCACCCACGCGACGTTGCGCGCGTCGCCCTCGAAGATGCGCGTGCCCTCGACCGGGTCGCGCAGCCCCTCGGCGAGGGGCCGGATCGCGGTGCCGTCCGAGCGGTGGAGCGCGCCGGCCCTGTAGAAGACGTGGTACAGGCTGTTGTCGAAGTCGCGCGGGTGGCCCTCGGTGTAGACGAGGTGCACGGTGTCGTGCCCGTTCGAGGCGTACTTGACGTACGGCCGGTGCCGAAACTGGGCCGGGACCTCGATCACGACGCCGCCCTTCGTCCAGGTCTCGCCCCCGTCGTCGGACCACGCCACCGACGGCTTGAAGCGGTTGTCCAGCCCACGGAAGAAGTCGTAGATGCGGCCGCGCTCGCTCGCCAGCCGGAACAGGTTCGAGTACGTGACGCTCGAGCCGGGGCTGGGCACGAACACGCGCTCGTCGCTCCAGGCAGACGCGTCGCCGGGCCGCGTCGAGACGCGCGACAGGATCCGGTTGTCGAAGCCGTGGCCCGCCCAGACCGCGACCAGCCTGCCGTCGTCGCGCGCCACGAACGCCGCGGTGTCGTGGTCGTCGTATCGCTCCGGCCGCTCGACCGGGGTCGCGCTCAGCCGGAAGGCCGTGGCCTTGCCGGTCCCGAGGTCGACGCTCGTCGCCTCGACCATGCCCCGGCGCGATGCGTCGCGGCGTCCGGCGGCGACGCTGCCGAAGACCAGTCGGGTTCCGATAACGAGCGCCCGCTCGTCCTGGAACCAGCACCAGCCGCCGTCGTCGTTCAGGACGAGCGGCGTCGGGAGCGGCGCGGGCGCGGCTGCCTGCGCGGAAAGGCTCGCCGCGGCGAGCAGGACCGCGCCCGCTCCGAACGCCCGCCACGCGCCGCCTCGCCCCATGCCGTTGTCCTCCCGCCGCAGGCCCGCACGATTGCCTCCGCCGCGTCCGCCTGTCAAGGCCGCTGCCGCCGCTACAATCCGCCGAGGAGCCCACCCGAGTGCCACTCGAGCCCGGAACGCGCATCGGTCCCTACGAGATCCTCGAGCCGCTCGGCGAGGGCGGCATGGGCCAGGTGTATCGCGCTCGCGACACGCGGCTGAAGCGCGAAGTCGCGCTCAAGACGCTGCCCGACGCGTGGGTCAGCGACCCCGATCGCGTCGCCCGGCTGCAGCTCGAGGCGCAGGCGGCCTCGTCGCTCAACAACCCGCACATCGTCACGATCTACGAGCTCGGCTCACAGCCTCCGCACCACTACATCGTCATGGAGCTCGTGGACGGCGAGAGCGTGCGCGCGCTGATCGGAAGGGCCGGACTCGCCCCCGAGCGGCTGATCGAGATCGCGGCGCAGCTGTCGTCGGCGCTCGCGGCCGCGCACGCGAAGGGCATCGTGCATCGCGACCTGAAGCCCGAGAACGTGATGATCACGCGCGAGGGGCTCGTAAAGGTCCTGGACTTCGGCCTCGCGCGCGTGCAGCCGGGGCTGGGCGACAGGGGCGCCGACGACCTGACCGACGTCAGGCCGCTGACCGGAGAGGGTGTCGTCGTGGGAACCGTGGCCTACATGTCCCCCGAGCAGGCGCAGGGGCTCTCGCTCGACCACCGCACCGACCAGTTCTCGCTCGGCGCCATGCTCTACGAGATGGCGAGCGGTCGGCGCCCGTTCGAGCACCGGACGGCGGCCGAGACGATCGCCTCGATCCTCCGCGACCCGCCGCGGCCGCTCGACACGGCCGGTGTGCCCCCGCCGCTGCGCTGGGTGATCGAGCGCTGCCTGCGCAAGCTGCCCGCCGAGCGGTACTTCTCGACGCGCGAGCTGGCGGACGAGCTCGCAGGCCTGCGCCAGCAGCTCGCCGCGCCGCGGCCGACGCGGGCGGCGTCGAACCTGAGCCCGCTCCCGCCCGCCCGCACCTCGCTCGTCGGCCGCGAGGCCGAGCGCGCGGCGCTCGCCGAGCTGCTACAGCGTCCGGAGAACCGGCTGGTCACGCTCACCGGGCCGGGCGGGACCGGCAAGACGCGGCTCGCGACGCGCGTGGCGGGCGACGTGCGGGACGGCTTCCCCGGGGGTGTCGCCTTCGTGTCGCTCGCCGGCCGCAGCGACGCCGCAGGAGTCGTCTCGGAGATCGCGGGCGGCTTCGGGCTGCGCGCGGCCGCGGGCGTCGAGGGAGTCGAGGCGCTCGGCGCCGAGCTCGCGCGCGAGCTGCCGGGCGAGACGCTGCTGGTGCTGGACAGCTTCGAGCGCGTGGTCCAGGCGGCGCCGGTCGTCGCGACGCTGCTCACGAGCGCGCCGCAGCTCAAGGTCCTGGTCACGAGCCAGTCGCTGCTGCGGCTCTACGGCGAGCGCGAGTTCGCGCTCCCACCCCTGCCTCCCGAGGGGGCCGCGGCGCTCTTCGCCGAGCGCGCGGGAGCGGTGCTGCCGGGCTTCGCGATCACGCCGGAGAACGCCGCGGCGGTGGCAGCGGTATGCGCCCGGCTCGACGGGCTCCCGCTCGCGATCGAGCTCGCCGCGGCGCGGGTCAAGCTGCTGTCGCCCGCCGCGCTCGCCGCGCGTCTCGAGCGCAGCCTCGACTTCCTCACGGGCCCACGCGACCTGCCGGCGCGGCAGCAGACGCTGCGCGCCACGATCGACTGGACGCACGAGCTGCTCTCGCCACCCGAGCAGGCCTTGTTCCGCAGGCTGGCCGTGTTCGTCTCGGGCGCGACGCTCGAGGCGGCCGAGGCCGTGGCGGACGCGCGCCAGGACCTCGGCGTGGACGTGCTCGAGGCGATGTCCTCGCTCGTCGACAAGAGCCTGCTGCGCTGCCGGGACGCGACCGCGGCCGACCCGCGCTTCGAGATGCTCGAGACGGTCCGCGAGTACGCGCTCGAGCGGCTCGTGAAGAGCGGCGACGAGGCGCTCGCGCGGCGCGCGCACGCGGCGTACGCGCTCGTGATCGCGGAGGAGGGCAGCGGCCAGCTCTCCGGCGACGAGGGGCCTGAAGCACTCGCCCGCTTCGACCAGGAGCACGCCAACCTGCGCGCGGCGCTCGAGCACCTGCTGGCGGCGCGCGAGGTGGAGTGGGCGACGCGGCTGGCGACGGCGCTCATGCCGTATTACCGCCGGCGCGAGCTGCTCGCGGACGGCCGCAACCGCATCATGTCGGTGCTCGAGCTGCCAGGCGCGTCGCCGCGGGCCCGCGCGGGCGCGCTCTACGCGGCGGGTCTGCTCGCCGGGGAGCAGGGCGACGGCGCCACCTCACGAGCGCTGCTCGAGGAGAGTGTCGCGCTCTACCGCGAGCTGGGAGACGAGCGGGCGACGGTCGTGGCGCGCAACGCGCTGGCGGTGGCCTGCCAGCTGATGGGAGACCTCGAAGCCGCGCACGCGCACCTCGCGGAGGTGCTGCGCGACGCCGAGCGGCTGGGCGACGCGGACAGCCTGGCGCAGCGCCTCAACAACCTCGCGAGCGTGACGCACGCGAGCGGCGACGCCGCGGGCGCCGCCGCGCTCTACGCGCAGTGCCGCGGGGCCTTCGAGGCCCGCGGCGACCGGCTCGGCGCGGCGTGGGCGATCGATCAGCAGGGCGACGCGACGCGCGACGCGGGCGACCCGGCCGCGGCGCGGGCGCTCTACGAGCAGAGCCTGCTGCGCTTCCGCGAGCTCGACAACCGCGCCGGCGTCGCGACCGTGCTGGTCGACCTCGCGCGCCTCGCCCGGCTCACGAGCGACGTGGACGAAGCCCGCCGCCGCGCGCGCGAGGTGCTGGCGCTCGAGCCGCTCGGGTCCGACCGCGCCGCCGTGCGGCTGCTCGAGGAGCTCGCGGCGATGGCCGCGAGCGATCGCGATCCGCGGCGGGCGATGGTGCTGACTGCGGCGGCGGCGGCGCTGCGCGGGCGGCTCGGCTGGCCGCTGACGACGCTCGAGCGGCCCGCCAGCGAGCGGCTGATCGGCGAGCAGCGCGCGGCGCTCGGCGACGAGGCGCTGCGCGTCTGGAGCGAGGGC
This sequence comes from Vicinamibacteria bacterium, assembly GCA_036559805.1. Classification (GTDB taxonomy): domain Bacteria; phylum Acidobacteriota; class Vicinamibacteria; order Fen-336; family Fen-336; genus DATBSL01. Next base: position 260 of record DATBSL010000269.1, on the reverse strand, counting down.
TACGGAATGACCGCCGAGGAAGCGCTGCGCTACGCGCGCGGCCCGCGCGCGTGAGGTGCTTTGCCGGGAGCGCTCATGCGCTCCGCTCGCCGTCGATCGTCGAGAGCAGCCGCCGCACGGCGGCCACGCGGTCGGCGGGGACGCCCGCGCGCTTCGCGTGCTCGCGGATCGTGGCCTCGTCCGGGGCCATGTAGACGCAGTAGATCTTGTTCTCGGTGACGTAGCTCTGGACCCACTGGATCTGCGGCCCGAGCGAGGTC
>DATBSL010000268.1:0-3588 GCA_036559805.1 Vicinamibacteria bacterium | reverse complement strand
GCTGGTGCTCGAGATCCCGGGGGACTGGGACGCGGTCTGCCGCGCCGACCGCGGGCTCGCGCTCGAGTGGCAGGACGTGGCGCGGCGGGCGTTCAAGGCCGCCTTCGCGCGCGGCTACGCGGCCGTCGACGTGCGCTCGCTCGGCCCCGGGCGCGGCGCCGTGTATCTCCTGGAAGGGCGGCCCGCCCGGCGGCTCAGTCGCCGCCCGTCGCCGCCGGGAGCTTCGGGTCGGAAGACCACTCGCTCCACGAGCCGGCGTAGAGCGTCCCGCGCAGGCCGGCGACGTGGAGCGCCAGCAGGTCGTGGCAAGCGGTGACGCCCGAGCCGCAGTAGACGACCGGCTCCTCGCGGCCGGCGCCGAGCGCCTCGTAGCGTTCGCGCAGCGCTTCGGGCGGGCGAAACACCGGCGCGGCGTCCTTCGTGACGTTCTCCGTCCACGGGGCGCTCAAGGCGCCCGGGACGTGGCCCGCGCGCGGGTCGACCGGCTCGCGCTCGCCGCGGTAACGCTCGGAAGCGCGCGCGTCGAGCACCAGCCGCCGCGCGTGCTCCCGCACCATCTCAGGCTTCGCCACCACGAAGCCCGGACGCGCCCGCGGCACGAACACGGCCGGCTCGACGCGCGGCTCCTCGGTCGAGAGCAGCCGGCCCTCGGCCTGCCACTTCGCGATCCCGCCGTCGAGCACCGCCACGTCGTCGCGGCCGTACGCGCGCAGCAGGTACCAGAGGCGGGCCGCGATCGATCCCGACGCGTCGTCGTACGCGACCACGCGCACGCCCGGGCCGATGCCGGCCGCGCTCATCACGCGGGCGACCTGCGCCTCGTCCGGCCACGGGTGCCGGCCGGCCAACGATCCGCGTCCGCCGCCGGGAGCGGAGAGGTCCTCGTCCACGTCCAGGAAGATCGCTCCGGGGACGTGCCCGGCCCGCCAGGCGTCGCGCCCGCGGCGGGCCGGGTCGAGATACCACCGAACGTCGACGACGCGGAGGCGCTCGAGATTCGAGGCCAGCCAGTCGGTCGAGACGAGCGCGTCCATCAGGCACCCGTCCTACTTCATCTTCGTGACGGGGTGGGCCACCTTCTTGTAGCCCGGGGCGATCGCCGCGACGTCGAACGTCGACGCCGGGATCGCCCCCTTCTTGATCTCCGTGGCCTCGCGCGTGGTGTCGATGCTGCGGCCCATCATCTTGAAGTGCGTCGCCTCGGCGATCGAGATGCCCTCGATCTTCTTCATCTCCTCGGCCAGCTTCGCGAAGCCCGGGAACATGCTGCTCATGGCGCCGGCCGAGCTCGCGAGCCCGCTGAAGCGCTTGAAGTCCACGCTCGGAGCGGGGAACTGGAGCGCGGTGGTCGCGCAGACCTGCTGGGTCATCGTCTGACCCATCGCGAGCGTGTAGTCCTGGCACGTGTAGCCCGCCACCTGGCGCGAGGCGCCTTTTGTCACGGTCAGCGACTCGGCGCCGCCGCCCATCATCTGCTCCATCTTCTTCTTCATCTCGGGCGGCATGTTGGCGAACTGCTTGCTGACCTCCTCCATCTTGGCCGCCGCCTGCTGGAGCGCCGCCTCCATCTCGGCGAGCGTGATCTCCGAGTACTCCTTCTTCTTGTGGTCGATCGTCGTGATCTTGCCCGGGGCGTACTCGATGATGGTGTCGCTCAGGCCGTCCCAGGTGCGCATCTTCTCGGTCGAGTAGTAGCTCGTCGCGGTGGTGGCTCCCTGCGTGCCCGTGGTCTTGTAGACGAGCGTCAGGTCCTCGGCGGACGCCACGCGCCCGGGCGCTGCGACGAGCCCGGCGGCACAGGCGAGGGTGGCGACCAGCAATCGCGCTTTCGTCATCGGCTCTTCAACCTCCTGCGGGAAGCGCCCGTGAGGGCGCGCCGCGCACGGTATACTCGCACGACTCGGCGCGCGGGTGCGTCGCGTCACGGGAGGTCCGGGCGTGCCCAGGCCGGAGCGTCAGATTCTCGTGTGCGTGAACGAGCGTCCGCCGGGCAACCCAAAGGGCTCGTGCGGCGAGAAGGGCAGCCGGGAGCTGTTCGACAAGCTCAAGGACATGCTGCGCGAGCGCGGCCTCGACGCGCGCGTGATGGTGAACCGCACCTACTGCCTCAAGCACTGCAGCCGCGGCCCGGTGGTCGCGGTCCAGCCGGACAACGTCTGGTACGCGGGAGTCGGCGAGGCCGACCTCGTGGAGATCTGCGACGTGCACGCGCAGGGCGGCCCCCCGATCGAGCGCCTGGCCATGCCCGACATCCCGTGGGAGTAGTCAGCGGGGGTTCGGGGGGCGCTAAGCCCCCCGAATGGTCGGTCCAGAGTTCTCGTTAGCTCCGTTTCCTGATAGTCCGGCGCTTCCTGGTAGTCCAGCTGGTAGTCCCGCGTTTCCCGGTAGTCCGGGCTAGCTCCGGCGCCGCGGTTTCGCTGCGCGCGGCGGCCGCACCCGCTTGTGAACCTGGTTCAGCTCGCGCACGAAGCGCCGCAGCGGGATCTGCGCGTCCTTCAGGAATTGGCTGACCTCGCGCGCCACCTCGAGCACCACCGCCGGGTCGTCCACGGGCTCGCGATGGATGACGGTGCGCTGGTGCAGGCGCCCCTCGCGGATCAGCTGGCGCACCAGGCTGACGCGCGCCGGGCTCCAGAGGCGGTAGCCGTTGCGGTTGCGCGGGGGCTCGGGCACCTTGCGCGCGTAGAGCCAGTTCAACAGCGTCTGCTTGCTGACGTTGAGCTCGCGCGCGACTTCGAGCGTCGTGAGGTACCTCATCCCGGCGCGATTCTCACCGCGGGGCGGTGCGCGGTCAACGCTCGGGTTAGAATCGCCGCCCTTGCGCGGCGCGGGAACCCACGTGGAGCGGATGAGCGTCGACGTCGTGGACCGCAGGCTGCCACCCGCTCGCGCGAGGGGTGGCCGGTTTCTCCTGTTGATGCTGGCCCTGTTCCTGCTGGCGGGGCTGTGGTTCCAGGGCCGCCCCGAGTTCGTCGCGTGGCAGCTCGCGCGCGACCACAAGCGCGGGCTCACGCAGCGGCCCGGCGGCCGCGTCTGGAGCTCGGAGCCGCGCGTCGTCACGCAGTGGCTGGAAGAGCACGGAACGCACCTGCCCCCGCTTCCCCCGCGCGCGGGGAGCGCCAGCCTCGTGGGCGCCCGCTACTGCGCGCTCGTCGACCGTATCGCCGCCCACGTGGTCTACGAGGGCGACGACTCCAGCGTGTCGCTCTACGTCGTGACCGGCCCGCTGCGCGCGCCGGTCGCCTGGGCGGCGAAAGTCGAGGGCCTCCACCTGGGCTTCGTGCGCTCGGCCGGGCGCACGCTTGCGATCGTCGGCGAGAGCGAGGACGACGTGAACGCGGCCCTGCACGAGTTCACCACCACGATCGCGGCCCACGATCGCGGGCTGACCCTCGCCTTCGCCAAAAGGCGAAGCCGAGCTCTTCACCTGGCCGACCCCCGGGGTTGCCTCGCTGATGCTCACGGTTGACCCTCCACGGCCCAAGCTGCTAACTTAGTAGCTACCCGGTTGGGGCTGTAGCGCAGTTGGGAGCGCGCGTGAATGGCATTCACGAGGTCGCCGGTTCGATCCCGGCCAGCTCCACCAAC
>DATBSL010000267.1:0-4892 GCA_036559805.1 Vicinamibacteria bacterium | reverse complement strand
AAAGGAGAGGTGACGGTTCGAGAAGACGAGGCCGTGGTCGGCCCGGGCGCGGTCGAGCTTCTCGTCCGGGCTCCCGAGGCCCGCGAAACGGTCGGGCTCACGCTCGGCGGCGCGGGCGGCTTCGCGCACCCCGCGGGAAGGCCGCCGCAGCAGCTGCGTCCGTCCGGCGCGTTCATGGAACTGCCGCTCAGCGGATACCATGACGTCCGCGGTCGCGACCGTCGCGCCGTCTTCTCCCGGGGCTATCTCTGGCTCGAGCGGGAGGCGGTGCTGCGGCCGAGCTCCATGGAACCAGGGCCGGGCGAGGTTCGTTGATTCAAGACAATGGCTGAGGCCCCGACGCCGCTCGTGGAGTTCGAGGACCTGGCCGTGTCCTACGGCCTCCTCCAGGCGCTCGCCGGAGTGAAGGGCGCGTTCTGGCCGGGGCCCACCGGGCTGCTCGGGCCCAACGGCGCGGGCAAGACGACACTGCTCAAGACGCTGCTCGGATTCCTGAAGCCCGACCGCGGCACGATGACGGCGTTCGGCAAGGACCCGGCGCGCGAGCCGCTCGAGGTGCGGCGGCGGCTCGGCTACATGCCGGAGCAGGACTGCCACATCCAGGGCATGACCGCCGCGGCGTTCGTGGCGTTCGCGGGGGAGCTCTCGGGCCTGCCGCGCGACGAGGCGATCAGCCGCGCGCACGAAGTGCTCTACTACGTCGGCCTGGGCGAGGCGCGCTACCGCAACGTCGAGACCTACTCGACCGGCATGAAGCAGCGCGTCAAGCTGGCGCAGGCGCTGGTGCACGACCCGGAGCTTTTGCTGCTCGACGAGCCGACGAACGGGCTCGACCCGCAGGGCCGCGAGGAGATGCTCGCGCTCATTCGCGACATCGCGACGCGGCGCGGCATGAGCCTGATCTTGTGCTCGCACCTGCTGCACGACGTCGAGCGCGTGTGCGAGCAGGTGATCGTGCTCAATCAGGGCCAGATCGCGCGCCAGGGGCGGGTGAGCGAGCTGACCGGCGCGCGGCTCCAGGTCTTCGACGTGCGCTTCAAGGGCGACGCGACGGCGGTGCTCACCGACCTCAAGGACATGGGCGTCGACTGGCGCGAGGGCGAGGACGGCGTGCGCTTGTTCCTGCCCGAGGGCCAGGGGCCGGAGGCCGTCTTCCGCGTGGCGCAGCAGTGCGGGGTGCAGGTGCGCCACCTGCGGCCGGGCGCCGAGACGCTCGAGGATGTCTTCCTGCGCGCGCTCGGCCACGAGGTCCAGGACTGATGCCGATCTACGACCAGGGCTACAGGCGCTACGAGGCGCGGGCACCGCTGCGGAAGGCCCGCTTCTGGCCGATCACGCGCGAAGCGCTGCGCCTCGTGCTCTCGAAGCGGGCGTTCCTGGGGCTGATCGTCGCGGCCTTCATCCCGTTCGTGGTGCGCGTGGTCCAGATCTACGTCGTGACGCGCTTCCCCGAGGCGGGGCGGATCCTGCCGATCGACGGGCGCCTCTTCGGCGACTTCCTGAACCAGCAGATCGGCTTCACGATCCTGCTCTCGATCTTCGGCGCCTCGGGCCTGGTGGCGAACGACCTGCGCACCGGGGCGATCCTCGCGTACCTGTCGCGCCCGTTGACGCGGCGGGACTACGTGCTCGGCAAGCTGCTGGTGCCGATGTGCCTGACGCTCGCCGTCACGCTCGTGCCCGGCCTGCTGCTCTACGTTTCGGGCCTGTCGCTCGCGCCCGAGCTGTATCTCAAGTGGGAGCTCGCCTGGATCGCCCCGGCGATCGTCGTGCACGCTTTCGCAATCAGCCTGGTGGTGAGCCTCCTGACGCTCGCGATCTCGGCGCTCTCGAGGAGCGCCCGCGTGGCGGGCCTGGGGCTCTTCGGCTTCATCGTCGGCACCGAGATGGTGCGCCTCGTGCTGCAGGAGGGCTTCCGCCAGAAGCCAGCGATGCTGCTCTCGGTGCAGGCCGACCTGCGCGCGCTGGGGGTGGCGCTCTTCGGCCTGACCGACCGCCAGGTCGTGGTGGCCTGGGGCTGGGCCGCGCTCGTGCTCGTGGCGCTGTCGCTCGCCTGCCTCGCGATCCTGCGATCGCGCGTGCGCGCCGTGGAGATCGTCACGTGAGCAGCCCGCAGGCGGCGTCCGGCCCCGTCCTCGAGTTCACGCGCGCCTCGCGCTGGTACGGCGCGGTGATCGCGCTCAACGACGTCACGACACAGATCCCTCCGGGCGTGACGGGCCTGCTCGGCCCGAACGGAGCCGGCAAGTCGACCTTCCTCAAGCTCGCCGCCGGCCAGCTCCAGCCCAGCCAGGGCGAGGTCAAGCTGCTCGGCGTGCCCGCGTGGGGCTCTCCCGAGGTCTTCCACCGCGTGGGGCTGTGCCCCGAGGCGGACGCGTTCTGGGAGAACCTGACCGGTCTCGCGTTCCTCACGACACTCCTGCGCCTCACCGGCTACGACGAGCCCGAGTGCCGGCGCCGCGCGGAGGACGCGCTTCACCAGGTCGCGCTGCTGGACGCGAAGGACCGCAAGATCGGCGGCTACAGCCGCGGCATGCGCCAGCGCGTCAAGCTGGCGCAGGCGATCGCGCACGACCCCGAGGTGCTGCTGCTCGACGAGCCCGTGACCGGCATGGACCCGGTCAACCGCAGGCGCGTGATCGACCTCGTGAAGCGGCTGGGGCGCGAAGGCAAGACCGTCGTGGTCTCGAGCCACATCCTGTATGAGGTCGAGGCGATGACGAAGCGGGTGCTGCTCGTCCACAACGGGCGCATCCTGGCCGAGGGCGACGTGCGCGAGATCCGCGACCTGCTCGACGAGCACCCCCATACGGTCGCGCTCCGCGCGCGCGAGCCGCGGCGGCTGGCCTCGGCGGTCGTGGGCTGGCCGAGCGTGCTGTCCGTCCGGATCGACCCCGAGGGAGGCTGGCTCACCGTCGAGACCTCGCGTCCCGACGAGTTCTACGGCGGGCTGCACGCGGCGGCGCTCGAGTCGGGCGTCGTCGAGATGCACTCGCCGGACGAGAACCTCGAGTCGGTGTTCCGTTACCTGGTGGCGCGATGAGGGACCGCTCCCGGCCGCTGCCGTTCGGCCTGGCGGCACGCGCCGTCTTCGAGCTGTCGCTCGACGGGATGGTGTTCTCGCGCCGCAGCCTGCTGATGGCGCTCCTGGTCGCGGCCCCGGTGCTGTTCGCGATCCTGTACCGCGTGCTCGCCGCCACCCAGGGCGCGCCGCCGCTCGGCCCGTCCGATCTCTACGCGCTCGTCGTCGCGATCTACTGGATCCGCAACGTGCTGCCGCTCGCGGCGCTCTTCTACGCGACGTCGCTCGTCGCCGACGAGGTGGAGGGCCGCACGCTCACCTACCTGCTGACGCGGCCGCTCACGCGCGGGGCGATCTTCGCGGGCAAGTTCGCGGCCTACGTCGCCACGACCGTCACGCTCGCGCTTCCCGCCGCCGTGCTGACCTTCTTCGTCCTGATGACGGCCCCCAACGCTCCCGCGCTGGGCCCGGCCGCGGTCGACCTGCCGCGCGACCTCGGCGTGATGCTGCTGACGCTCGTCGTCTACGGCGCGCTCTTCGGCCTGCTCGGTGTCCTGCTCAAGCGGCCGGTGATCCCCGGGCTCATGTTCCTGTACGGCTGGGAGCTGCTCGCGAACCTGCCCGGCTACATGCCGCGGCTGACGCTCACGGCGTGGCTGCGCTCGCTCGTCAGGCACCGGCCAGCCGAGCAGGGGCTCTCGGGCCTCTTCCAGCAGGTGCTGCCGGCGGACCAGGCGCTCTTCGTCCTCATCACCGTCACGATCGTGCTGCTGGGGGCCGCTGGCTGGATCTTTTCCCGGCGCGAGTACGTTCTAGATCAATGAGGGCATACGATTGGACGCGCATTTCCTGCGTCCAGGCGACGTAGCCGCTCACCGCAAACGAGTTACGGAGGCTTCCCCATGAACCGCAGCCGGCTGGTCCTGTTCCTTGCCATGACCGTGGTCGTCGTCGGGGTCGTGGCTGGCCTGGGGGCCCTGTGGATGAGCTCGGCGCAGGCCGCGGTCGGGCCGCTGGCGGGCGAGGCCCTGATCCTGCCGAAGGACGCGCGCTTCGTGATGGGCTTCGACGTCAAGCGCTTCGCCGCGAGCCCGTTCTACGAGAGGTTTGCGACGAAGCGCGGGATGAAGCCCGAGATGCTGGCGCAGCTCGAGGAGCGCACGGGCCTCCAGCCGGTGCGCGACATCGACCAGATCGTGATCGCGGGGTCGGGCCGGAGCGGCTCGCACCCGCCCGGGCTGGCCGTGGCATTCGGCCGGTTCGACCTGTACCGGCTCGGCCGAGCGATCGAGACGGACGGCAAGGCCCAGAGCTCGAGTCACGAGGGCGTGACGGTCTACAGCTTCGCGAAGGACGAGTCGCACGCGGTCGCGGTCGCCTTCCTCGACGAGTCGACGCTCGTCTTCGGCTCCAAGGAGCAGGTGCTCGCAGCGATCTCCAGCCGCACGCGCAACGAGGCCCCGCTCAAGGGCAACACGCAGCTCATGTCGCTCGTCGAGAAGGTGCGTCCCGGGTCGACGTTCTGGATGGTGGGCGATCAGAGCCTGCTCGCCTCGCTGCCCACCTCGATCCCGGCGCCCGGCGGCTCGGCGGAGGGCGGCGCCTCGCTGACGCTCCCGGCGCTCACCGGCCTCATCGTCACGGGCGACCTCGACCCGCAGGTCTCGCTGGCGATCACCGGCGAAGCGCGCGACGCGCCCGCGGCGAAGAACATCGCCGACGTGGTGCGCGGCCTGGTGGCGATGGCCAGCCTGCAGGCGCAGCAGAAGCCCGAGCTCCAGCAGCTCGCCTCGGCGATCAGCGTCGCGACGGAAGAGAACCGCGTGCTCGTGAACGCGCGCGTGCCCTACGAGATGCTCGAGGCGCTACA
>DATBSL010000266.1:0-15505 GCA_036559805.1 Vicinamibacteria bacterium | reverse complement strand
TCACTTCGCGAGGTCCGGCAGCGGGGAAGCCGCGTCCGGCCGAGCCTTCCGGAACTCGTCGGCGAGCCCCAAGAGCGCCGCGACCGTCGCGGCGAGCTGCGACTGCGTCGCGTTCACTCCCTCGCGCACGCCGAGAGCGGGCGTCTTCGGCCCCATCACGGCCATCCAGATCGGCTCGGCGGCCGGGACCTTCTCTCCGTGGTCGGTCCAGTCGCGCGGCGTCTCGCCGCGCCCGTGGTCGCTCGTCAGGACGAGCGCGGTCTTGCCGCGGTACTCGGAGAGCGCCTGCGCCTCCTCCCAAAGCCGGCGCACGAAGCGGTCCGAGCGCCAGGCGGCGTCGAGGTACTGGTCGTAGCGGCGGTCGTGGGCCCAGGCGTCCGTCTCGCCGAGCATGACGTAGAGCACGCGCGGCTTGCGCGTCCGCAGGTACTCGAGGGCGCCGTGTGTCGTGATCGTGTCGAGACGCTCGCTCGCCCAGACCCGCGGCACGTCGGAGGCGATCGAGTTGAGCAGCCGCTCACGCTCGGTCCGGGGCTCGACGAGCGCCGGGCCGTCGCCGTTGACGTGGAGCTTCGAGCGCTCCGCGGCCACGATGAAGGGCAGCACGTCCCAGCTTCCGTACGCCGCGACGCGGCCCGCGAAGCCGGGCCGCTGGTTGAGCCACTCGAGCACGGTCACGTTCGGGTTGGGCTTCTTGTCGTTGCTGTCGACGCGCGGGTCGGCGGCGCCCGACAGCATCTCGTTGTAGCCGGGGTAGGAGAACCAGAACCCGTTGGTGACGCGCACGCGGCTCCCGCGCGAGGCGTCGCCCAGCACCTGGCCCTCGCGGGCCACGACGCTCCAGAAAAACGGCAGCAGCGTCTCGCGCCGTGCCTCGGGTGTCGGCTTGTCGAAGCGGGCCGCGAGGTCCTCGGGCCGCCGCACGCCGCCGTCGGTCTTGGTGTTGAGCGAGGCGTCGTAGCCGCCGAACAGCTCCTGCCAGCGGAAGCCGTCGAAGGTCACGATCAGGACGTTGTCCACGCCCGTGGCCGGCGCTTGCTGTCTAGCCTCGAGCCTGCCGGCGTCGAGCAGACCCGCCGCTGCGACCGACACCATCGCGAGCGCACCAAAGAAGCTTTTCGGGAACGAGGGGAGCGGCGGACGCGTCAGCCGGTTGTTCATGCGAGCTTCAGCTCCTGCATCAGCGACGTCTTGAGGGCGCGCGCCTCGGCGTCGAGGCGGGCGCGGGTGGACGCGACGGCCGCGCGGTCCTTCGCCTGGCCGACGAGCTCGAGGTAGAACTTGATCTTCGGCTCGGTGCCGCTCGGACGCACGGTCAGCCGCGCGCCGTCCTCCGACTGGAACGCGAGCAGGTCGGACGCGGGCAGGCCGGAGGGCCGCGTCTCGCCGCCCACAACCTGCTCGCCGGACTTGCCGTCGAGCCTGCGCACCACGGGGCTCGCGCCGATCCGCTGCGGGGGGCTCGCGCGCAGGGCCGCCATCGCCGCGTCGATGCGCGCGCGGCCTTCGGCGCCGGGGAGTGTCGCCGACCACTGGATCTGGTGCGAGAGCCCGTGCGTGACGAGCAGCTGGTCGAGGCGGGAAACGAGCGTCTCGCCGCGGGCCTTGAGGTGGCGCGTGAGCTCCGCCAGCCGCAGCGCGGCGCCGATGCCGTCCTTGTCCCGCACCAGCGGGCCGACGGAGTAGCCGAGCGCCTCCTCGTAGCCCATCACGAACGCAATGCCCTCGCGCTCGGCGCGGATCGCGGCGTCGGCGATCCACTTGAAGCCGGTGAGCGTCTCGCGGTACTCAGCGCGGCGGTCGCGCGCCATGCGCGAGAGCAGGCTCGACGACACCACGGTCGTGACGACGAGCTTCGGGCGCCCGCCCGTGTCCGCGTGCTCGAGCGCGTCGTCGGCGAGCAGCACCCCGATCTCGTTGCCCGAGAGCATGCGGTAGCCGTCGCCCTTCGGGTCGGGAACCGCGGCGGCGAGGCGGTCGGCGTCGGGGTCGTTGGCGAGCACCAGCTCGGCGCGCGTCTCGGCGGCGAGCGCCAGCACGCGGTCCATCGCGCCGGGCTCCTCGGGGTTGGGAAACGAGACCGTGCGGAAAGCGCCGTCGGGGTCGGCCTGCGCCGGCTCGGCGGCGAGCCCCGCGAAGCCGGCACGCTCGAAGGCCCGCACCGCCAGCCGGTGCCCGACGCCGTGCATCGGGGTGTAGGCGAGGCGCAGCGCGGCCTCGTCGCCGCGGTGCAGCGCGGCGCGCGCGAGCCCGTCGAGGTACGCCTCCTCGACAGCCGTGTCGCGCGCGTCCACGAGCGCGCGCAGGCCCTTCGCGGCCGCGTCGGCGGGGGCGGGCCGTGCGACCTCGTTCGCGTGCGGCGCCTCGGCGATCTTGCTGGCGATGGCTTCGTCCACCGGCGGGATGATCTGGCCGCCCGTCGCGAGGTAGACCTTGTAGCCGTTGTCCCACGGCGGGTTGTGGCTGGCCGTCACCATCACGCCCCCCGCGGCGCGGAGCTGCGGCACCGAGAAGGCGAGCATCGGCGTGGGCACCGGGTCGGGGAAGAGGCGCACCGGGATGCCGAGGCCGGCGAGCACGGCCGCGGTGTCCTCGGCGAAGCGGCGGCTCGAGTGGCGTCCGTCGAATCCGACGACGACGCCCCGCGCGCGCGCGCCGGCCGCGTCGGCCTCGAGGAGCTGCGAGCCGAAGCCCCAGCCGGCCTTGATCACCACGAGCCGGTTCATCCGCGCGAGCCCCGCCTCGACGCGCCCGCGCAGCCCCGCGGTTCCGAACACGAGCGGGCCGGAGAAGCGGTCGGCGAGGTCCTTCCGCGCGGAGTCGTCGCCGCTCTCGGCGCGCTTCAGCAGCGCGTCGAGCTCGCCGCGCGTCTCCGGGTCGGGGTCCTCGGCGAGAAACGCGCGCGCGCGGGCGAAGGGGTCGCTCATCGGCGCCATTCTAGCAACGGGCCGCGAGGCGCTAGGATGTGGCGTGCCTGCCCCGCTCGCCGTAGCGCTCTTCGCCGTCCTGCCGACGGCCTCGGAGCCGGTCGACCCGCAGCTCGCCGCGCGCTTCGCGCGCCTGGCGCTCGCCTGCGTGCACCAGGAGTATCCGAGCAAGATCGCCCACGTGCTGAACGGCGAGGCGGACGCCCGCGTGCCGCGCGAGCTGACGCCGGCCTTCTACGGCTGCTACGACTGGCACTCGTCGGTGCACGGCCACTGGCTGCTCGCGCGCGTCGCGCGGCTGATGCCCGAGGCGCCGTTCGCGGCCGACGCTCGCAAGGCGCTCGCGCAGAGCCTCACACCTGCGAACCTGGCCGGCGAGCTCCGCTACCTGGAGGGCAAGGGCCGCGTCAGCTTCGAGCGCCCCTACGGCCTCGCGTGGCTGCTGCAGCTCGCGGCCGAGCTGCGCGAGTGGGGAACGCCGGAGGCGCGCGGCTGGGCCGAGGCCCTGGCGCCCGTCGAGCGCGCGGCCGCCGCGCGGCTCCGCGAGTGGCTGCCGAAGCTGACGCAGCCCGTGCGCGTCGGCGAGCACTCGCAGACCGCCTTCGCGCTCGGGCTCGTGCTCGACTGGGCGCGCGTCAGCGGCGACACTGCGACCGAGGCGCTCGTCGTGCAGCGCAGCAACGACTTCTATGCCCGCGACCGCGCCTGCCCGATGGGGTACGAGCCGTCCGGCGAGGACTTCCTGTCGCCCTGCCTCGCCGAGGCGGACCTGATGCGCCGCGTGGAGCGGTCGCCCAAGGCGTACGCGCGCTGGATCAGCGCGCTCCTGCCTGAGCTGCCTCGCGGCGACCGTGCCGACTGGCTGCCGCCCGGCATCGTGAGCGACCCGACCGATCCCAAGCTCGCGCACCTCGACGGCCTCAACCTGAGCCGCGCTTGGATGCTCGAGGGCATCGCTGCCGGGCTGCCGGCTCGCGACGAGCGCGTGGACGCGCTCCGCGCCGCGGCGGCCGTCCACCGCCAGAAGGGGCTCGCGGCCGTCACGGGCGAGCACTACGAGGGCGGGCACTGGCTCGGGACGTTCGCCGTCTACCTCGCGACAGAACGCGGGCTTCGCTAGCGCCTCAGCCTGTCGCGCGCCGGAGCAACGGCCGAACCGCGGCCATCAGCACCAGCACCAGGCCGAAGGTGCAGACCATCGCGGCGCCCGTCGGCAGGTCGAACCTGACCGAGAGGTAGATGCCGAGGGCCGAGACGACCGTGCCCATGGTCCAGCCGATCGCAAGCCGCGGCAGCACGCGGTCGGCGTAGAGCATCGCGGCGACCGAGGGCACGATCAGGTAGCAGAAGACCAGCAGCACGCCGGCAATCAGGACCGACGAGGTCACCACGAAGCCGAACGAGGCGTAGAACAGGAAGTCCCAGAACCTCACGTTGAGCCCGTCGCGCTCGGCCTTCGCGTGGTCGAGCGAGATCGCGAGGAACTGGCGGCGGAACAGGTAGTGGAAGAGACCGATCGCCGCATAGAGCGCGGCGGTCTCGCCGACCTCGCCCCAGGATACGGCAAGGATGTTGCCGACCAGCATGTCCTTCAGGTGCTCGCTCTCCGAGGTGGCGTGGCTCATCGCGAGGATCGTGGCGGCCGAGGCCACGGCGTAGGCGATCCCGATGATCGCCTCCTGCGGGATGCGGGCGCGCTTGACCCGGATCGTCGAGAAGATCGCCGCGCCAATGAAGGTGAACGCGAGGCCCGTCCAGTAGACCCAGGGGCCGTGCGGGTCCTGGCCGGTGAAGGGCAGCAGGATCGCGATGGTGGAGCCGAGCGCCGCGATCTGCGCGAGCGAAAGGTCCACGAAGATGACGCCGCGCTCGACGACGTGGACGCCCAGGTAGGCGTGGATGCCGGTGAGGATCAGGCTGGCGACGAAGGGCGCCGCCAGGAAGCGCAGGATCTCGGGGTCCATCTACTTCGCCCCCGTCTCCTGGATCGCGGCCAGGAGCAGCTTCAGGTCGTAGTCGAACAGGGAAATGTAGTCCGTGATCGCCTTCTCGCCGCCGACCGAGGGCGGCAGCACCAGCACGCGCGCGCCCGTCTCGCGCCCGACCATGGTCGGCGTCTTGAGGTCGAAGTACGGCTCGACGATCAGGATCTTGACGCCCTGGCGCTTCATCTCGGCGATCAGGTCGAAGGTGTGGCCGGGCGAGGGCGGGATGCCGGGCCGCGGCTCGACGTAGCCGATCACCTCGAGCCCGAAGCGGTCGGTGAAGTTGGGCCACGAGCGGTGGTAGGTCACGATCTTCAGGCTCTTGTAGGGCGCCATCTGCGCGTCCCAGCGCTTCTCGGCCGCCGCGAGGCGCTGGTCGAAGTCCGTGTAGCGCCCAGCGAAGAAGGAGGCGTCGGCGGGCGCCATGCGCGCGAGCTTGTCGGCGATCGCCTTCGCGATGCGCCGGCCGTTGCCGGGGTCGAGCCAGTAGTGCGGGTTGCCGAGCGGGTGCACGTCGCCCATCGCGCGCGTGATCTGCCCGGTCGGGATCTCGAGGATCTTCGCGGTGAGCGAGGCGTCAAGGTAGCCGTCGGCCCCGGGCTGGATGCGGGAGTTGCGGCTCTGCTGCACGAGCGGCGGCAGCCAGCCGACCTCGAGCTCTCGGCCGACCACCACCAGCAGGTCGGCCTTCGCCAGCTTCAGGATGAAGCTCGGCTTGGCTTCGACGAAGTGCGGGTCCTGGTAGCCGCGCGCGATCGACTCGACCTTGACTCGCTCGCCGCCCACCTGTCGCGTGAGGTCGGCGAGGTCCTCGGTGCTGGCGACGACGTTGACGGCGCAGCGCGCCGGGCGCGCGGACGCGAGCGCGGCGACGGCGGCGAGCACGGCGACGCTGGGAAATCTCATGGCATCCTCGCTCAGAAGGGGTGCGCGCCGTGCGCGCCGATCGCGAACAGGAACTGGAACAGCAGCTCGTTCTCGGGCTTCGCGTCCCCGAACGTCGTGCGCCGGTACTGGGCGCGTACCAGGCTCCACTCGCTCGGCCTGAAGGTGACGATGAAGGAGCCTCCCTCGTCGCGGACGCCGGGGAGCTCCGCGCGCTCGGAGTTGTCGTAGCGCACGCCCGCGGTGAACCGGCGCGCGAACTGGTACTCGAGATAGCCGTAGCCGCCCATCGCGGAGGCAACCGCTTCGGGCTCTTCGCGGCTGCTCCAGACGAGCTCGCCGCGCGCGAGAAAGTGCGTGTAGATCGAGCGGCGCAGCGGCTTCCAGCGCAGCGTCGCGTCGACGCCCCAGAGCTCAGTCGTGCTCGAAGCGGCCGCGCCGTTGTGGCCGTACGCGAACGAGCCGCCCAGGTCGATGTTCGTGGACTCGCCGAAGTCGCGGTAGGCGCGCAGGTGCCCGACGTAGGCCAGGTCTCCCCGCGTGGGCGCCTGGAATATCTCCGATTCGCCCCGGTAGACCTGCGCGGTCGCCTCGAGGAACAGCCACGGGTTCGGGACGAGGCGCGCGACCGAGACCCCCGAATCGGCCAGGCCCTCCTCGCCGCCCGTCAGGTTCGTCGTCACGAGCGGCCGGTCGACGAACGGCAGCGTGTGCGGGTGCTGCGCGTTCACCTTGCCGAAGGCGTCGCGCATCTTGCCCACCTTCGTGAGCAGGCCCCCGGGGAGCGTGGGGAAGGTGATGTAGCCCTCCTCGAGCTCGACTCCTTCCGAGCCCGCCGTGAAGAAGAAGTCGGCGCGCGCGTACGGGTCGACTACGGCCTGGAAGGAGAACTCCGCCTCCTGCATGTTGAGCGACGGCTCGCCGCCGCCCGGCGACGGGCCGGCGGCGCCGACGAAGTTGCCGATCGCCGCCATGTCGGGGTTGAAGAACTTCGACGCACCCGCGGCTGGAGCTGCCGGGCTAGGCTCGACGGGCGGCGCGGCCGCGCTGCTCGTCGCGACGGTCTCGATCCGCGCCTCGAGCGCCGTGATCCGGGTGGCGTACTCCTGACGGAGGCTCTCGAGCTCGCGCCGCAGCGCGGCGACTTCGTCGGCCGGGGCGGCCTGCCCGGCGGCCGTGGAGACGCACGGCACGATCCACACACTGAGCGCGGCCAGCAGGCGGCCTGGCGCGGACGACGCGTATCGACGCATGAAACCCTCTCGAGCACGACCGAACCGGGTCACGCCGGATCGCGGACGCGCGGCGGGCGCGTCGACCCGGCAGGAAGCTAGCTCTAGCGGCGGTTCAGCCGCGCGGCGGGCCGCGCGAGGCGAGCGTCTGCGGGGCGGCGTCGCGGAGAGCGTGTGGGGCTTCCGCGACGAAGGCTTCGACCAGGCACCCCAGCCCGGGCACCGAGAACGTGGTCGTGACGACGCCTGGCGTGCGCAGCCGGAGCAGGCAGGCGTTGCAGTGCGTTTCGACGGCGCAGCCGTCGTCCGTGTGGACGAGCGCCGCTTCGAGCGTCGCGCCCATCAGGCCGAGCAGGGCGAGAACGGCAGCCGCCAGCAGCCTCTTCGGCTTCATACGCAGATTCACTCTACACCTGGAGCTGCCCTGCCAGCCAGCCGCGGGCGGTCGTGCGACAGCCGTACGCGGCGTTTGACTCGCGGCAATTTCCCGGGTGCGCCACTCCGGGGTGAGAATCGGACCGTGCACATTCCCGACGGCTTTCTGAGCGCGCCGGTCGCCGCCGCGACGTGGGCCGGCGGCGCGGCCAGCATCGCCTGGGCGCTGCGCGTCGAGAAGCGCGACGCGGATCCGGCGCCCGCTCCCACGCTGGGCGCGCTCGCGGCGTTCGTGTTCGCGGGCCAGCTGGTCAACCTGCCGGTGCTGCCGGGGACGAGCGGGCACCTGGTGGGCGGGACGCTCGCGGCGGCGCTCGTCGGCCCGTGGCGCGGCCTGCTGGTGATGGCGACCGTGCTCGCGGTGCAGTCGCTGATGTTCCAGGACGGAGGCGTCACGGCGTTCGGCGCCAACCTGCTCGCGTTGGGAGGCGCGGGCGCCGTCTGCGGCTTCGCCGTCGCGGCGCTCGTGGCCCGGCTCGTCCCGGGCGTGCGCGGGCTGGTGGCCGGGCCCGTGATCGGCGCTTTCGCGGGCACGCTGTGCGGCGCCGCCTTCATTGCGCTCGCGCTCGCCGCTTCGGGGCTGTATCCGGCGCGCGCCGTGCTGCCGGTGATGTTGTCCTTCCACGTGCCGATCGCGCTCGTCGAGGCCGCGCTCACCGGAACGGTGCTCGCCACCGTGGTGCGCTGGCGCCCGGACATCGTGCGCGGCCTGCAGTCGGGACGGAGCGGGCGCGCCCCGGCGCTGGGCGTGCTGGTGCTGGCTCTGGCGGTGGCCGGCTTCGTCGCGCCGCGCGCCTCGTCGCTCCCGGACGCGCTCACCTCGGTCGCCGCGCGGCTCGGCTTCGCGGGCGCGGAGCGCGCGGCGTGGCCGGCGCCCTGGCCCGGCTACACGCTGCCGTGGCTCGGCGACGGGCACGCTTCCACCGCCGTCGCCGGCCTCGTCGGCACGCTCGCGGCGGCCACCCTCGCCTGGGCGCTCACGCGCAAGCTCGGCGCGCCAGGAGACGGGCCGCGCGCTTGAGCCGCGCGCTCGCGACGCGCGCCGGCGTGCGCCGGCCCGGCCTGCGGCTCGCCGCCGGCCTGGCGCTCGCCGCGCTCGCTGCCGTGGCTCCCGCGGGCCTGCGTGGAGAGAGCGTGCCGCTCGCCTCCTGGCTCGTCTGGCTGGCTGCGCTCGCGGCGGGAGCGGCCTCGTTTCTGCGCGCCGGCAGCACGCTGCCACAGCTCGCGCGCCGAGTGGCGTGGCTGCTGCCGTTCGTGCTCGTGCTGGCGCTGCCGGCGGCGCTCATCGCCCCCGCGGGCCGCCGCGCGCCGGCCGCCGCGGCGCTCGTGGTGCGCGCGCTGGCTGCGAGCCTGGTCGCGGCAAGCACCGCCTTCCGGCTCGGGCCGCTCGGCCTCGTGCGCGGGGTGCGGGCGCTCGGCGCCCCGGAGCGGCTCGCCGAGGTGCTGGAGGCGGCGCTCGTGGGTCTCGCCGCGATGCTCGACCGCGCGCGCGCCATGCTGCGCGCGCGCGAGGCGCGGCGCACGGGCCACGGGGCGTGGGCGCTCGTGCTGCGCGAGCCGGTCGCGACGCTCTCGGGCTTCGGCCGCTTCGGCGGCGCGCTGTTGCTGCGCACGCTCGAGCGCGCCGAGGCGCAGCAGCGCGCCCGCCTCGCGCGCGGGGCGGACCTGACGTGAACGCGGCAGCCGCCGCGCTCGAAGCGCACGGCGTCGCCTACCACTATCCGGACGGGCACCAGGCGCTGCGCTCGGTGAGCTTCGCGGTCGCGGCCGGCGAGCGGGTGGCTCTGCTCGGGCCCAACGGAGCCGGCAAGACCACGCTGCTGCTTCATCTCGCGGGTCTGCTGCCCGAGCGCCAGCGTTACCTCCACCGCCACGACCCCGCGGCTCCGCCGCATCGCCACGATGCGCAGGGCCGCGTGCTGGTGGACGGCGTTCCGCTCGGGCCGGACACGATCGCGGGCCTGCGCGCGCGCGTCGGGATCGTCTTCGAGGACCCCGAGGACCAGGTGGTCGGGCTGACGGTCGCCGAGGACGTCGCATACGGGCCGCGCGCGCGCCGCTGGCCGCAGGAGCGGGTGCAGGCGGCGGTGAGCGACGCGCTCGCGGCGGTGGGCCTCTCCGGACGCGAGGCACGCTTCCCGCACCACCTGAGCAGCGGCGAGAAGCGGCGGCTGTGCCTCGCCGGCGCGCTCGCTTGCGATCCGGGGCTGCTGCTGCTCGACGAGCCCACCTCGGGCCTCGACCCCCGCGGGCGCCGCGAGCTCGCCGAGCTGCTCGCCGGCCTCGCCGCTACACTCGTGGTCGCCAGCCACGACCTCGCGCTCGTCGAGCGGCTCTGCCCGCGCGCGATCGTAATCGACGACGGTGTCGTCGTGGCCGACGCCCCGACCGCCGAGCTGCTCGCGGACCGCGCGCGGCTGGCGCGCCACGGCCTCGCCTGAGCGCCGGCTAGTCGAGCGCCTCCGCGAGCGCGCGCTCCGCGTCGGCGTGCAGGCTGGGTGGCGCGCCGAAGAAAGCGCCGCGGCCGCGTCCCTGCCGGTCGAACACGAACAGCGTGGGCACGGCACTCAGGTCGCCGAACGCGCGCGCCATCTCGGGCGAGCCCATGCCGAAGCGAAGCGGAAGGGCGAGCTCGTCGCGGATGCGCCGCACGTCCGGCTCGTCCGACTCGATCGCCGCGGCCAGCACGATCACATCGCGGGAGTGCTTGCGCTGGAGGTCGCCCAGCCAGGCGAGCGTGCCGCGGCAGGGCGGACACCACGTGGCCCAGAACTCGACGAGCACCACCTTACCCGCGAGGTCCGCGGCCGTCACGGCGCGGCCGTCGAGATCGACGAACGGGAACGTGGGCAGCGCGGCGAGCGGATCCGCGTCGGGAGTCGCGGCGCGTGCGCGCGCCCCCTCCCGGTCGCCCGCCAGGGTCAACTGGAGCATGCGCGCGAGGTCGGCGCGGAAGCGCTCGTGGCTCGCCGCGCTCTTCAGGGGCGCGTAGCGGCCCTGCGCCGCCCCCTCGCCCTTGCCGAAGAAGCCGAAGTCCTTCGGCGTGGCGACCAGCACGTCGTCGACGAAGATCGCGGGGTAGCGCGTGACGCCGAAGCGCTTCGCCAGCGCCGAGTCGCCGTAGTTCTCCACCACGAAGCGCGCCGCGCCGCCCGTCTCGGCCACCACGCTCTGTGCCAGCAGACCTGCCGGGTCGGAGAGGTTTCAGGTGTAGGGCCAGCGCACGAGCGTGACGGTCGCTCGAGCAGCGGGCGGCCCGGCGAGCGGCGCTCGCGGCTCGAGCGCCGCGAAGTAGCGCGGCAGGACCGACTCGACGATCGCGCGGGCGGCCGCGGGGTCGGTGCCGTCCCCCGGGCTCGCGAGGGCCTGGGCGGTCTCCAGGAACAGCCGTCCGATCGTGTGGTCGCGCCCGCCCTCGCGCAACCGCGCGTCGTACTCGGCGAGGCCGGGCTCGAGCGGCGCCGTGCTCCCGGAGGCTCGCACCGGCGCGAAGCGCTGCGCGCCCTGCAGGTAGCGCAGGAGCGCGCCGTGGCGCAGGCCGAGCGTGTCGAGCTCGCGCGCCTCCTTGACAGCCGCGCTGGCGCGGATGAAGTCGACGTGCCGGTCGATCGAAGCGGGCGGACGGTACGCGGCGAGGATCTCCGACTCGAGCTCCCGCAGCTCGGGCTCGAGCGAGCGTTGCGCGAGCGGCGCGGCCGGCATCGGGTCGGCCAGGCTCTTCAGCAGCCCAGGCAGCTCGCGCTGCGCGAGCGCCGACCCGATGTAGTAGAGGCCCGCGTCGAACACGGTGCTGCGGCCGTAGTCGAGGCTGGCCTCGTAGTAGATCCGCACCTGCGGTAGCGACGCTTCCCCGATCGCTCGGAGCGCCAGGGGGGCGAGGCCGGCGAGGGCGTCCGCGGCGGGCGGCGCGAGATCCGCGCGCAGCCGCTCGCCGACTGCCCGCCACTCGGCCTCGAAGCGCTCCCGGTCGTTCCGCTCCTGTCCCTCGAGGGAAAAAATGTACTGCGACGCCGCCAGTCCTTCGCGCGCTGCGGCGAGGCGCTGGATCGCCAGCAGGCGCCGGCCGTCGCGCCGCGCCTCGTCCGCACGCGCCAGCACTGGGCCGCTCGCCTTCTTCACGTCCTCCCACATCGCGGCGCTGCCCTTGTCCGTCGAGAGGAAGGCGGTCCAGCGGGCGATCTCGTCGGCGAGCGGGTCTCGCGCCTGGGGCGTGTCCAGCGGCCGCGCGTCGCTCGAAGCGAGAACCGCCGTCGCGAACGCCGCCAGCGCGCGCCTGACGCGAACCGTGCGCATGCGCCGCAGCATGGCACGGAAGCGAGCACAAAGGCTTGGACGAGAGCGCCTGCTTGCCCTCGGCTTTGCAGGGACCTAGCATCGGGCCGAGGGCACCGTGGGCAAGATCCTGGTCGTGGACGACGACCGCACGACCCGGCATCTGATCGCGCTGCAGCTGCGCGGCGCGGGGCACAGCGTGGCCCAGGCCGGCGACGGCAAGAAGGCGCTCGAGAAGGCGCGCCGCGAGCCCTTCGACCTGGTCGTGCTCGACGTCTGGATGCCGGGCATGGACGGGCTCGAGCTGCTCGAGAGGCTGCGCGAGCTGCGCCCGCCTCCGCGCGTCGTGATGATGACGGCGGACGACGCTTCCGAGACGCTGCTGCGTGCGATCCAGCGCCACGCCTACCGCTACCTCTCGAAGCCTGTCGAGCCGGCGCAGCTCTTGGAGGTGGTGCGCGCGGCGCTCGCGGCGGGCCCCGAGCAGCGGCCGATCGAGGTGGTCTCCGCGCGAGCCGACTGGGTGGAGCTGCTCGTACCGTGCGAGCGCGAGTCGGCCGAGCGGATCCGCGAGTTCCTGGCGCGCCTCGACAGCGACTTGCCCGAGGACGTGCGCACGCGCGTGGGACAGGCCTTCGGCGAGCTGCTGATGAACGCGATCGAGTGGGGCGGGAAGCTCGACCCCACGAAGACGGTCCGAATCTCCTGCCTGCGCGCGCGGCGCATGCTGCTCTACCGCATCGCCGACCCGGGCCAGGGCTTCAGCTTCGAGGGGCTCGAGCACTCGGCGCTCGCCAACCCGCCGGACCGGCCCACCGAGCACATGCTCGTGCGCGAGGGCAAGGGCCTCCGGCCGGGGGGATTCGGGCTGCTGATGACGCGGCAGCTGGTGGACGAGCTGCTCTACAACGAGAAACAGAACGAAGTGGTGTTCATCAAGTATCTGGACTAGTAGGGGGGTTTGGGGGGACGAAGTCCCCCCAACTCAAAGAAGGAGGCAGCAGCCCTGGCCGTTCTTCCCCCTTCGAGAGTCGCACTTGAGGAGCCACGGTTCCTGAATCAACGGTTCAAATAGCGGACGGGAACGGTCGTTGACTCCGCAAAGGCGAACTGGGGACGGTGACTGGCTCGTGACTCTTCAAGAAGGGGCGTAGAAGGGGACGGTGAACGGCTCGTGACTCTTCAAGAGGGGGGCCTGAAGAGGGACGAACGGCAACAGGGCTGCTGCTTCCTTCCTTGAACTGGGGGGACTCCGTCCCCCCAGGCCCCCCTGGGGTGCCTATTTCCTTCGACCTGCTGTCGGCTTTTTTCGTCTTTTCGTTCTCGTCGCCTTACCCACGAGCTTCCTGAGCTCGCTGCGCACGGCCTTGAGCTCGCCCTCGAGCCGCTCGAGGACCGTGGGCGCGTCCTCGAGGTCCGAGGCGTCGCCGAGCTTCTGCAGCTCGAACGCCGCGTCGACGGCGCCTTGCGCCCCGAAGTTGGAGAGCGCGCCCTTCAGCGTGTGGGCCGCGGCGCGCAGCGCCCGCGGGTCGCCGCGGGCGATCGCGCGGCGGATCCCGGCCATGCGGCGGGGCGCGTCCGCGAGGAAGATGCGGGCCACGTCCTTGAGCGCCCGGACGTCGCCGCCCACGCGTTCGAGGAGCCGCGCCCGGTCGATCACCGTGTCCGGGGCGAGGCGTGCCAGCACCGCCACGAGCTCCGCTGGCTGCAGCGGCTTCGCGAGGTACGCGTCCATGCCGGCGGCGATGCAGCGCTCGGCGTCGCCCTTCATGGCGTGAGCGGTGAGCGCCACGATCGGCAGGTGGCGCCCGCTCGCCTGCTCGCGCTCGCGGATGGCCGCGGTCGCTTCGAAGCCGTCGAGCTCGGGCATCTGGACGTCCATCAGCACCAGGTCGAACGTCTCGCGTTCGAGGGCCACGAGCGCCGCGCGGCCGTTCTCCACCACGACCGCGCGGTGTCCGGCGCGCTCGAGCATGCCCGCGGCCACGCGCTGGTTCACTACGTTGTCCTCCGCCACCAGCACGCGCAGCCTGCGCCCGGTCCCGCGCCCGGCGCGCGCGCGAGCGGGCGCCAGGTCTTTCGGCTCGCGCAGCGCGTCGAGGATGCGGTCGAGCAGGTCGGACTGCTTCACGGGCTTGATCAGGTACGACGCCACACCGAGCGAGCGCGCGCGCCGCTCGTCACCTGGGCGCGGGCCCGAGGTCAGCATCAGCACCCGCGTCTGGGCCAGGCCGCGGCCGCGCCGCAGCTTCTCGACGAGCGCGAAGCCGTCGAGCTCGGGCATGTTCGCGTCGACGAGTGCCAGCGGAAAGGGTCTTCCGCGCGCCGCTGCCTTGCGCAGCGCCTCGAGGGCCTCCACGCTCCCGGCCGCGAGCGTCGGCCGCATCCGCCAGTGGGCGAGCGTCTCGCCGAGGATGCGCCGGTTGGTCTCGTTGTCGTCCACCACGAGCACGCGCAGGCCGCGCAGCCGCGCCGCGAGCGGCGCCTGCACCGGCGCCTGCAGCGTGCCGAAGCGGACGGCGAAGTGGAAGCGGCTGCCGCGGCCGGGGGCGCTCGCGACCTCCAGGCGTCCGCCCATCGTCTCCACGATGCGCGAGGCGATCGAGAGCCCCAGGCCGGTGCCGCCGTAGACGCGCGTGGTCGAGCCGTCGGCCTGCGCGAACGCCTCGAAGATCAGCGACTGCTTCTCGGGTGCGATGCCGATGCCCGTGTCGCTCACCGCGAAGCGGACCTCCGCCGAGTCCGCGTCGCGCGCGCCCGTCTCGACCTCGAGCAGCACCTCGCCCGAGGCGGTGAACTTGATCGCATTGCCGACCAGGTTGACGATCACCTGGCGCAGGCGCGCCGCGTCGCCTATGACCAGCGCCGGGACGTCGGGGGCGATGCGCGAGGCGAGCTCGAGCCCCTTCTGGTGGGCGCGCACGCCGAGCGTGCGCAGCGTGTCGCCCAGCAGGTCGCGCAGCTCGAAGGCGGCGGCGCTCAACTCCAGCCGGCCGGCCTCGATCCGCGCGAAGTCCAGCAGGTCGCCGATCAGGCCGAGCAGCGACTCGGCCGAGTCCTTGAGCGCGATCAGGTACTCGCGCTGGACGCTCCTGAGCGGCGTGTCGAGCAGCAGCTCGGCCATGCCGATCACCGCGTTCATCGGCGTGCGGATCTCGTGGCTGACGTTGGCCAGGAAGTCGCTCTTGGCGCGGTTCGCGGCCTCGGCCGTCTCGCGAGCCAGCAGCAGCTCGCGCTCGGCCCGCTTCTGCTCCGTCACGTCGCGGGCCACGGCGTAGCTCAGCTCCTGCTCGAGATGCGGCGTGGCCGTCCACGCCAGCCAGCGGTAGGAGCCGTCCTTGCACCGGTAGCGGTTCTCGAAGGCGAGCGTCGAGTGCCCGGTCGTGCCGCTCTGCGCCTCGGCGGCAGTGGCGCTGCGGTCGTCGGGGTGCACGAACTCGACGTACGGCCGGCTCATCAGCTCCTCGAGCGTGTAGCCGAGCGTCTCTTCCCAGGCGGGGTTGAGGCGCCGGAAGTAGCCGTCGAAGCCGGCGACGCACAGCATGTCGCGCGACATGCGGAACAGCGTCCCGAGCTCGCCCTCGGTGCGCTTGCGCTCGACGAACTGGCCGATCTGGCTGCCGATCGCGCCCAGCATCTCGAGCAGCCCCTGGTCGGGCTCGCGGATCGTGCGGCTGAAGAACTCCAGCATGCCGAAGACGCTGTCGCCGAGCACGATCGGGAAGCCCATCGCCCCGTGCAGCCCCTCGCGCGCGGCGACCCTGGCACG
>DATBSL010000265.1:0-40521 GCA_036559805.1 Vicinamibacteria bacterium | reverse complement strand
ACCAACGGGACGGACACGAACCCGCGCTGGTCCCCCGACGGGCGCTTCCTGGCGTTCAACCGCTCCGTGGAGAAGGACGGCAAGCCACAGCCGCCGCAGCTCTGGCTGCTGCCGCTTTCGGGCGGGGAGGCCAGGGCCGTCACCGACCTGCCCAGGGGCGCCGGCGCGGCCGAGTGGTCGCCGGACGGCTCCGCGCTGGCGTTCACCAGCACGACCACCGACAAGGACCTCGAGAAAAAGGACGCCAGGCCGGACGCCGACAGGGACGCCGAGCGCGAGAGCGACGTGCGCGTCGTCACGCGCGCGACCTATAGGTTCAACGGGCCGGGCTACCTCGACCCGACGCGCCCGGCTCACCTGTGGGCCGTGGCGGTGCCGCAGGACGCGCCTTTTCCCAAGCCCAGGCGCGTCACGAGCGGCAGCTTCGCCGAGGACAACGCTTCCTGGTCGCCCGACGGCAAGCGGCTCTACTTCACGTCGAACCGCGCGCGCGAGCCGTACTACAGCGCGCCCGACAGCGACGTCTTCTGGGTGCCGGCCGAAGGCGGGGAGATCCAGCCTGCCGCCGACGTGAACGGGCCGATCAGCGATTACGCCGTGTCGCCGGACGGCCGGCGCATCGCCGTCGTCGCCACCCTGAACGGCAACCCCACGCGCTCCTTCGACCAGCCCGACCTGTTCGTCGCGGACGTGGGGGCCGCGCCCGTCAACCTCACGGCGGGTTACGACTTCGACGTGGACGGAGCCGCGATCGCCGACCAGCGCGCGCCCCGAGGCGGGCAGCCGTCGCCCCCGGTGTGGACGAAGGACGCGCTCGTCGTCAAGACGTGCGCGCAGGGCCGGGTGAACCTGCAGCGCGTCGACCTCGCCTCGCGCCGGATCGAGCCGATGACGCGCGGCGACGAAGAGGTAATGGCCTACACCGCGACGCCCGACGCGTCCCGCTTCGCGCTCGTCGTCTCGACCACGACGACCCCCGGCGAGCTCTTCGTGCTGGATTCGTCGAGCGGCGAACGGCGCAAGCTCACGAGCTTCAACGACGCGCTCCTGGGCGAGCTCGAGCTGACGGCTCCCGAGGACCTCTGGTACACGAGCTTCGACGGCCGGAAGATCCACGCGCTCGTGCAGAAGCCGCCCCGCTTCGAGGCAGCGAGCAGCCACCCGCTGATCCTGAACATCCACGGCGGCCCTCACGCGGCCTACGGCTACACCTTCTTCCACGAGGTGCAGTGGATGGCGGCCAAGGGCTACGTCGTGCTCTACCCGAACCCGCGCGGCAGCTCGGCCTACGGCCAGGACTTCGGGAACGTGATCCAGTACCGCTACCCGGGAGACGACTACAAGGACCTCATGGCCGGCG
The DNA here is from genome assembly GCA_036559805.1 of Vicinamibacteria bacterium. Taxonomy (GTDB): domain Bacteria; phylum Acidobacteriota; class Vicinamibacteria; order Fen-336; family Fen-336; genus DATBSL01. The sequence continues at coordinate 39,161 of DATBSL010000265.1, read as the reverse complement.
TCGACGAGCTCGTCAAGCGCGGGATCGCCGACCCGAAGCGGCTCGGGGTCACGGGTGGCAGCGGCGGCGGCGTGCTGACGAACTGGACGGTGACGCAGACCGACCGCTTCGCCGCCGCGGTCTCGCAGCGGTCGATCTCCGACTGGGCGGGCTGGTGGTACACGGCCGACTTCACGCTGTTCACGCCGCGCTGGTTCCGCGGCGCGCCCTTCGAGCAAGCGGCCGACTTCGCGGCCCGCTCCGCCATCACCCACGTCGCCCGCGTCAAGACGCCGCTGATGCTGATCGAGGGCGAGGTCGACTGGCGCACGCCCGCGGCCGAAGGCGGCGAGCAGATGTTCCGCGCCCTCAAGTACCTGAAGAAGCCCACCGTGATGGTCCGCTTCCCCGACGAGAGCCACGACCTGTCGCGCACCGGCAAGCCCTGGCACCGCGTCGAGCGGCTGCGGCACCTCGTGGGCTGGTTCGACAAGTACCTGCTGAACCAGGGCGGCGAGGCGTACGAGGTCCAGTAGCTCCGGGCTGTTTGACGGCGCCGTCTAGTCCCGCGGGTGCTCCGAGTCGGGCGCTGAGCGCCCTCGGAGCGAACGCCGCAGTCGGGCGGGCAGGTAGCCCAGGAGGAGCGAGAGCGCGCTTCGGGGGAACAAGCGCACGTTCCAGCAGGGCCGCTGCTGCATCCCCCAGCTGTGCGTCCAGGCGTGGTCGCTCCCCGCGTTCAGCTCGTCCACGCCGGACTCGAAGGCGCGTTGCACGGAGCGCTCGAGCAGGATGTTCCCGGGAGAGTAGTCCTCGAAGCTCTCGTCGTAGGCGCACTTGACCCCGTGCATGACTCCGGCGAATCGCACGTTGATCTCCGCCGCCAGGAGCCGACCCTCGGCGCGGAGGAAGCCCAGCTCGAGCCAGCCGCGGGCCGAAAGCGCCCTGGTCAGGGACTGGTAGTACTCGAGCGTGCCCGACGAGGACCCGATCGCGCTCCGCTCGCGCCCCTTCCACCCGGAGGCTTCCAGGGCCACGAAGCGATCGAGCTCGCACCACGCGGCGGGGCCCTCGACGTACTCGAATGCGAGACCCGCAAGCTGCTCGCGCTGTCTCCGGTTGCGACGGAGGTTCTTCCGGAACCTCTTGGACAGTCGCCCGAGGTACTCGTCGAAGCTGCCGTGGATGGGGAGGTACGAGACTGGACGCACCGCCTCGATGACGGCCCGCATTCCGGGCACGCCCCTGCGAACGGCCGCGAGCGTCGGGGACGAGTCACAGACCTGATCCAGCTCGAGCCACATTGGTTGCGGGTAGGTCTGCGCGGCGACGGAAACGAGAGCTGCCAGGGCCAGGACCCCGTCCGGGCCGGGTGCCAAGACCAGGTCCCCGCAGGTCTCTCGCGGGCCGTGAGGGGGGACGGCCGCACGGCGCTCGACACCGAAGAGCGCCTTGCGTCGAACGGCAACCAGGGGCATCACCCCGAGAAGCTCGTTCCCCCTGGAGGCGAAGAGGCAGCACCAGGGGTCGCCGGTCGGCTCCAGGCCGAAATCGCGCGAAACCTCCGCCTCGTTGTCCCGGGCGTGGTGGAAGAGCGACGCGATCCAGGCGTGCGACAGGCGCGGCCGCCGTTGCGGCACGAGTGTCGCCAGCCGATCCCAGTCTTCGGCCCAGGCTGCGAGGCGCTGCAGGTCGGTGGCACGCTCGACGAGAATGCCGTGACGCTCGAAAACCCCTGGCGACGTGCCCAACCGGGCAGATGTTACCACTCGCCTCCGACCTGTTCCTTGACTGGGACGCGAGGCGGGGCCAGCATCGCCCACCTTGGATGTATCCACTCCGGTCGTGGTCTTCCGTGCGGAAACCTACTGCGCATTGGGGATCTTTCGCAGTCTCGGCCGCCTGGGAGTCAAGGTGTATGGCATCGACAGTCTCCCCGGCGCCTACGGCCTCCGGTCCCGCTATTGCGCGGGGAAGTTCTTCTGGGACTTCGAGAAGTCGGCTCCCGAGGCATCGGTCGCCTTCCTCAAGCAGGTCGCCCGGACGGTAGGCGGCCGACCTCTCCTGATCCCCACGTTCGACACCCGAAGCCTGCTGGTAGCCGATCATGCGGACGAGCTCGCGGAGCACTACGTCTTTCCGAGGCCCGCGCCAGGAGCCACTCGGCAGCTCTACAGCAAACGAGAGATGTACCGGATCTGCAGTGAAGAGCGCATCCCGACGGCAGAGACCCGGTTCCCGAGCACGCTTGCGGACCTCGAGGATGCGATGGGGAGCCTGCGCTTCCCGATGGCGCTGAAGGGAATAGACGGAGATCGGCTGATGCGCCGAACGGGCGGCCTGCGCATGCTGATCGCCGAGCGGAGCGAGGAGCTGCGGGCAGCGTTTGCGCGTCTGGACGAACCAGGCCACCCCAATCTGATCCTGCAGGAATTCATCCCGGGCGACGACGACCAGGTTCGGATGGTGGCGGGCTATTTCGACGAGCAGTCGCAGTGTCGCTTTGCCGTGAGCGCCCGGAAGATCCGGCAGTTGCCGCTGCGCGGAGGGATCACCGCGCTCGGTGTGTGCGACCCTTGCGAGCCAGCCGTCGACAGCACCCGGCGAATCGTCCGCGCGGTGAGCTATCGCGGAATCCTCGACGTCGACTTCCGCTACGACGCGCGCGACGGCCTCCACAAGATGCTGGACGTCAACCCGCGCCCGGGAGCACATTTCCGGCTCTTCGCCGACAGGAACGGGCTGGACGTCGTGCGGGCGCTGTACCTCGACATGACCAGGCAGGCGTTGCCGCCGGTCGAGCCGCGGTGGGGACGGAGATTCGTCGTCGAGAACGTGGATCTCTACGCGTCCGTCGGGCTGTGGCGCGAGGGGCGACTCACCCTCTCCGCCTGGCTCACGTCGTATCGCGGGGTCGCGGAGACCGCCTACGTCGCGTGGGATGATCTCGTGCCATCGACCCTGTTCGTATCGGGTCTCGTTCAGAAGACGGCTCGCGCCCTCTACGAGCGCCTTCGGGCGACGACTCGGAGGCTCATTTCGAGGCTCAGGCGCACCGCCCAGGCCGTGGCCTAGGCCGCTTCGGGCCCCGGTGGTTTGACGACGCCCGGCCGGGCCTATAAGATCAAGTTTTGCTTTGGCTTGGCCGAAGCCTGGCCGGGGGTTGGGACCGCGTGTTCGAGGCGCTCAGCGATAGGCTCCAGGGGGTCTTCAAGACCCTCCGCGGGCAGGGTGTCCTCGGCGAGGCGCATGTCGACGCGGCGCTGCGTGAGATCCGCCTCGCGCTGCTGGAAGCCGACGTCCATTTCCGCGTGGCGAAGGAGCTCGTCGATCGCGTGCGCGCCCGCGCGATCGGGTCCGAGGTCCTCAAGAGCCTCTCGCCCGACCAGGCGGTGCTGCGCATCGTGCGCGACGAGCTCGTGGAGGTCCTGGGCGGCGCCGAGCCGCCAGGGCTCGCGTTCTCGAAGCAGCTGCCGAGCGTGATCCTGATGACGGGGCTCCAGGGCTCCGGCAAGACCACCACCACCGCCAAGCTCGGCCGCTTCCTGAAGGGCCGCGGCCGGCAGCCGCTCGTCGTCTCGACCGACGTGCAGCGTCCGGCCGCGCGCGAGCAGCTCCGCACCGCGGCGGGGCAGGCCGGCGTCCGCGTCCACCACCCCGAGCCGGCATCGCCGCGCGAGCTGCTGCTGGGAGCGCTCGCCGAGGCGCGCGCGACGGGCCACGACACGCTGATCGTGGACACGGCGGGCCGGCTGCACGTCGACGAAGCGCTGATGGCCGAGCTCGCCGAGCTCAAAGAGCTCGCGGAGCCGGCCGAGGTTCTGTACGTGGCCGACGCGCTCACCGGCCAGGACGCCGTGCGCAGCGCCGACGAGTTCCAGCGCAAGGTCGGCATCACCGGCATCGTGCTCACCAAGCTCGACGGCGACTCGCGCGGCGGCGCCGCGCTCTCGGCGGCGGCGGTGACGGGCCGGCCGGTCAAGTTCGCCGGCACCGGCGAGAAGCTCGAGGCGCTCGAGCCGTTCGAGCCCGCGCGCATGGTGGGCCGCCTGCTCGGGATGGGCGACGTGCTCGGGCTGATCGAGCGTGCCGAGCAGACGATCGACAAGCAGCAGGCCGAGGCGCTCGCGCGCCGGCTGATCCGCAGCGATTTCACGCTCGAGGACTACCGCGACCAGCTCAAGCAGATCCGCAAGCTCGGGCCGCTCGACCAGGTGCTCGCGATGATCCCGGGCGCGGGCCAGCTCAAGCAGCAGGACGTCGAGCGCGGCGAGCAGGAGCTCGCGCGCACAGTGGCGATCATCGACTCGATGACGCCGCGCGAGCGCTCCGACGCGTCGATCATCAACGGCAGCCGGCGCAAGCGGATCGCGAAGGGCAGCGGCCGCTCGGTCGAGGACGTGAACCGGCTGCTGAAGCAGTACGCGCAAGCCAGGAAGCTCATGAAGGGCCTGGGTGGCGGGGCGAAGGCGATGAAGCGCCTCGCCGCGCGCATGCCCCAGTTTCGCTGAACGGAGAAGAGCAAGCATGCTGTCCATCAGACTGAGACGTACGGGTTCCACGAAGCGCCCCTACTACCGCGTGGTGGTCGCCGACTCGCGCGCGTGGCGCGACGGGCGCTTCATCGAGGTGCTCGGCCACTACGACCCGCGCAAGGACCCCGCCGTGGTCAAGATCGACGCGGAGCGCGCGAAGCACTGGATCGAAAAGGGCGCCAAGGCCAGCGACACGGTGCGCAGCCTGCTGAAGCGCAAGCCGGCCGCAGCCTGAGGAGTCCCTGGCCTTGAAGCAGCTGGTTCTGCACCTCGCCCGCGGGCTGGTGCGCGAGCCCGGCCGGGTGCGCGTCCACGAGCACGCCGAGGGCGAGCGGACGATCCTCGAGCTCGAGGTCGCCCCCGGCGACCTTGGGCGCGTGATCGGGCGCGACGGGCGCACCGCGAGTGCTTTGCGCGTGCTCGTGTCGGCGCTCGCTCGGCGCAGGGGCAGGAGCCTGGAGCTGGAGATCCTCGACTGATGCGCGCCTTCTCCGAGCTCGTGCTGGTGGGCCGCGTGGTCAAGCCCCAGGGGCGCCGCGGCGAGGTCGCGGTCGAGCCTTTCTCCGACCGGAGCGACCGCTTCCCGAGGCTCGCGCGCGCCTTCGTGGCCGGCCCGCAGGGCGAGCCGCGCGAGCTCACGGTCGAGGGCTGCTTCCCCCACAAGGGGCGCTTCGTGCTGAAGCTCGCGGGTTTCGACTCGATCGACGCGGCGGAGGCGCTGCGCGGCGCCGAGCTGCGGATCGAGGAGAGCGAGCTCGAGGAGCTGCCCGCGGGCTCGTACTACTACCACCAGCTCGCCGGGCTCGCCGTCGAGGACGAGCAGGGCCGCGCCATGGGCCGGGTTGAGCAGGTGATGGAGACCGGCGCAGAGACGCGCGTGCTGGTCGTGCTCGGTGAGGACGGCGAGACGCTCTTGCCGTTCGCCGAGGCGTTCGTGAAGTCGGTCGACGTCGCGGGCGGACGCATCGTCGCCGCGCGGCCGGAGTACCTCGTTGCGGATTGACGTCGTCACGATCTTCCCGCGCATGCTGCAGGCGCCCCTCGCGGACGGGATCGTGGGGCGCGCCTGCGCCGCCGGGCTCGTCGAGCTCCAGGTGCACGACCTGCGCGACCACACCGACGACAAGCACAGGAGCGTGGACGACGCGCCCTTCGGCGGCGGGCCGGGCATGGTGATGAAGGCGGAGCCCTTCGCGCGCGCGCTCGAGGCGATCCGGGCCGGGCAAGGCGTGGCGAGCGAGGCCGTGGTGCTGCTCTCGCCGCGCGGCCGGCGTTTCGACCAGGCAGCCGCGCGCCGCTTCGCGGGGCTCGAGCGGCTGGTGCTGCTGTGCGGCCGCTACGAGGGCATCGACGAGCGCGTGGCGCAGCAGCTCGCGAGCGAGGAGCTGAGCCTCGGGGACTTCGTGCTGACGGGGGGCGAGACCGCGGCGCTCGCGGTGGTGGAGGCGACCGTGCGTCTGCTGCCCGGAGCGCTCGGCGACGAGGACTCGGCGCAAAGCGACTCCTTCGAGGCGGGGCTGCTCGACTGGCCGCACTACACGCGCCCCGCCGAGTGGCGCGGCAGCCGCGTGCCGGAGGCGCTCCTGTCGGGCGACCACGCGCGCATCGCCCGCTTCAGGCGGCGCGAGGCGCTGCGCGACACGCGCGAGCGGCGCCCCGAGCTGCTCCGGGCCCGACAGCTGACGCGCGAGGACGAGGCGCTCATCAGGGAGATCGAGGACGAGGAGCGGGACGGCGGGCCCGCGCCGCTTTACAAAAGCCCCGCCGTCATTCACAAATAGGGACGGAAAAAGACCATGAAGGCGATAGGTACTGTCGAAGCGGCGGATCTGAAGAAGCTGCCGCAGCTCAACCCAGGGGACACGGTGCGCGTCCACGTGCGCGTCAAGGAGACCTCCGTCAAGGAGGAGAAGGGCAAGGCCAAGGAGACCGAGCGCGAGCGCGTCCAGGTCTTCGAGGGGCTCGTGATCGGCCTGCGAGGCAGCGGCGCGCGGGCGACGATGACCGTGCGCAAGGTGTCCTTCGGCACCGGGGTCGAGCGGATTTTCCCTCTGCACGCGCGAACCATCGAAAAGGTCGAAGTGGTCAAGCACGCACGGGTGCGCCGCGCCAAGCTCTACTTCCTGCGCGAGCGCAAGGGCAAGGCCTCGCGCATGAAGGAGAAGCGCGTGGAGGCGGCGCAGGCCCAGGAGGCGTAGCTTCAGGCCATGGCACGGCCCTCGCCGACGCCCGTTCGAGCGCGACGGGGAACGAGAGGTGCTTTGGAACGGGCTTTGGGGCGGGTCAAGCGACCGGCCGTGCACCGCGGAGTCGAGCTCGTCTGCTCCATGCGCTTCGAGGAGCAGGCGCACGCCTCGGGCCACGCGGTGGTGGCGGGCGTCGACGAGGTCGGGCGCGGAGCGCTCTGCGGCCCCGTCGTGGCCGCCGCGGTCGTGCTGGGGCGCGGCTTCCCGGCGGAGGGCCTCGACGACTCGAAGCGCCTCACCGCGCGGCAGCGCGAGGCGCTGGCCCTGCGCATCCGCGAGCACGCCGCGAGCTACGCCGTTGGCATCGTGGGCCATCTGATGATCGACCGCATCAACATCCTGCGCGCCACGCTGCTCGCGATGAAGAAGGCCGTGCAGGCGCTGCCCGTGGCTCCCGACCTGCTGCTGATCGACGCGCTGCGGCTGCCGGATCTCGCGGTCGAGCAGCTCTCGATCGTCAAGGGCGACGCCCAGTCGGCCTCGATCGCCGCCGCCTCGATCCTGGCCAAGGTGACGCGCGACGCCTTGATGCTCGAGCTCGACCACGAGCACCCCGGCTACGACCTGGCGCGCAACATGGGCTACGGCAGCGAGGAGCACCGCCTGGCGATCCGCCGCCTGGGCCCGTCCCCGATCCACCGCCGCTCCTTCGGCGACGTCAGCCAGCGATGGCTCTTCTCGTGAGCGCGAGGGGCTAGCGTGGCCAAGAAGGACAGCCCGATCAAGCTCAAGCAGGACGCCGACGCGGCCGAGAAGTCCGGCCGCTTCGACAGGGCGATCGAGCTGCTCAAGCAGATCGTGGCGGACAACCCGCGCGACTGGAACACCGTCAACCGCATCGGCGACCTCTACGCGAAGATCAACAAGCTCAAGGAGGCGAACGAGCAGTACGTCAAGTACGCGAGCTACCTGGCCGAGGACGGCTTCTACCTCAAGTCGATCGCGGTCTGGAAGAAGGTGCTGCGCAACGACCCGTCGCTGATCGAGGCGCAGCTGAAGCTCGGCGAGCTCTACGCGCGCCAGGGCCTGGCCGCCGAGGCCAGGCAGACCTTCGACGGCGTCTTCAACGAGTACGTCAAGCGCAACAGGATGCGCGAGGCCGGCGAGGTGCTGCGCAGGGCGGCCGAGGTCGACCCGGGCGACCTGAAGGTGCGGATCAAGCTCGCCGAGCTCTACGCGCGCGAGGGCGACCAGGGCAGGGCCGCCAAGGAATACGGCGCGATCGGCGACGAGCTGGTCAAGAAGGGCCACCACGCCGAGGCGCTGCAGCTCATCGACAAGGCGCTGCGCTCGGGACCGCGCAGCCCGCACCTGCTCGCGGCGGCCGCGCAGATCCACATCGTCCAGAAAGACTACCCGCGCGCGATCGAGCTGCTCGAGGAGGCGCGCCGCGCGAACCCGGCGGACCGCGACGTCTCGCTGCGGATGGCGGAGGCCTACCTCGGCGCCCGGCGCGCGCAGGAGGCGCGCCGCGTGCTCGAGGCGCTCTTGCAGCGCGACTCGAACGACCAGGACGCCCGCCAGCAGCTCGGCCAGGTGTACGTCTTCGAGGGGCGCTACGACGAGGCGTTCGACCACCTGCTGCCGGTGGTCGACAAGCTCGTCGAGAAGCGCCAGGTCGACCGCGGCGCGGCGCTCCTCCAGGGGCTCGTCCAACGCAACCCGCAGCACTTCAAGAGCCTCGCCAAGCTGGTCGAGCTCTACCGCCTGTCGCGCAACGACATTCTGGTGGCGCAGACCTACGGGCAGATGGTCGAGGCGTACATGGCCCAGGCCGCCCACGAGCAGGCCGCCTCGATCCTCGACATGCTGGTGCAGCTGGAGCCGCACAACGAGCAGCACCGCACGAAGCTGAAGTGGCTGCGCGACCAGAAAGGCGTGGCGGGCGGCGGGCCGGCTCCGACGGACCTGAAACCCGCGAGCGAGTCCATGGTGGCCGTTCCCCCGGTCCCCGCCGCGCGTCTCGGCCTCGAGCTGTCGCCGCCGCTCTCGCCGGACGACCACGAGTTCATCTCCGAGCACCTCGCGGAGGGGCGCGTCTTCCGCAAGTATGGCCTGGGCGACAAAGCCCGCGACCAGTTCGAGGCGGTGATCGGGCGCTTCCCGGACAACCTCGAGGCGCTCTCGGAGCTGGCCGACATCGCCAAGGAGAAGGGGGACACCGCGGGCGCCGCGCAGCGGCTGCGCGTGATGGCCGAGGTCCATCGCCTCAAGGGCGAGGCGGACAAGGCCGCGCGCGCAGACGCCGACGCGGACGCGCTCGCGGGGCCCGTCGCCGCCCCCGCGGCGGCCCCGGCCCCGATCGCTCCGCCGCCGCCTCCCGCCGCCGCCCCGCCCATCGCCCTGATCCCACCGGTCGCCCTGGCGCCGCCCCCGGCCGAGATGGACGTGGACATCTCGCTCGAGGAGCCTGTCCCGGCCCCCTCCCCGCCCGAGGAAGAGCTCGAGTACGTCGAGATGCCGGCGGACGCACACGCGGGACAGGCCCCGGAATTCGACGCCGCCGACCTGGCGCCTGCCGGCGAGATCGGCAGCCAGTACATCGAGGAGGAGGCGCAGACGCTCGTCCCGGACTCGGCCTTCGACCTCGAGGAAGCGCCGGCGCCTCTCCCGCTGGTGCCAGTGGGGCTGCGGGCCCCCGCTCACGTCGCGCCGCCGCCGGCCTCGGACGTTCCGGCCGACCTGCGCCGCGCCCTCGAGGAGATCGAGACCTACGTCTCGATGGGCTTCGTCGACGACGCGCGGAGCGTGCTGGCGGAGGTCGGCGGCCGCTTCTCGGCGCACCCGGCGCTCCAGCAGCGGCTCGCGGAGCTGGGGCTCGAGCTGGAGGCGCCGTCCGACATGGACGCGCTGCTCGGCGAAGCGCCCGCCGTCGCGCCGGCCGAGCCCGAGGAGCCGAGCGACGAGCCGCTGCAGCTCGGCGAGGGCTTTCTCGAGTTCACCCCGTCGACGAAGCTGCCGACGGCGCCCGTGCCCGAGGCGCCCGCGGCCGCGGGCGACGGCGAAGGGTTCGACATCGCCTCCGAGCTGGGCGACCTCTTCGGCGCGCAGGCGGCAGTCGCCGAGGAGCACGTTCCCGGCTCGAGCACCGATCTCGGCGACGCCTCGCTCTCCGACATCTTCCGCGAGTTCAAGAAGGGCGTCGACAAGCAGCTCGGCAAGGAGGACTACGAGACCCGTTACAACCTGGGCATCGCCTACAAGGAGATGGGGCTGGTCGACGAGGCGATCGCGGAGTTCCAGCTCGCCGCCAAGGACGAGGGGCGGCTGCTCGAGTGCGCGAGCATGCTGGGCATCTGCTTCATCGAGAAGGGCATGCCCAAGCTCGCGATCAAGTGGTTCGAGAAGGGCCTGCAGGCCCCTGGCCGCAGGGACGAGGAGTATCAGGGCCTGCGCTACGACCTCGCGAGCGCCCTCGAGCAGGCCGGCGAGAACGCCCGCGCGCTCGCGCTCTTCACCGAGCTCTACGGGCAGGACGCCTCGTTCCGTGACGTCGCCGACAAGGTGCGCCAGCTCGGCGGCTGAGCGCAAGGGCGTGCTCGAGCCTTGGCCGCGCTGCTCTCGATCCTGAGCTCGCTCCTCGTCGGCCTCGTCCTGGTCGTGGCGCCCTGGACGTCGCTGTGGGAGTCGAACTGGCTGCTCACGCTGTGGCCCGGGGGGCGCGGGCTCGCGCTCAACGACTTCACGCGCGGCGCCGTGACGGGGCTCGGCCTGGTCAACCTGCTGCTGGCGCTGCGCGACCTGTACGCGCGGCTCGCCGGGGCCGGAAGCGTCGAGTAGGGGAGCCCTTGCCGCTCTCGGATGACCGGGTCGCCGCGGCCGTCGACGCGCTCTTCGCGCGAGCCCTGGCCGCCGGTGAGAGCCCGGCGCGCGCGCGGGCGCTCCTCGCCGACTGCGGCGACGAGACGCTCGTCGCCGCGGTGCTGCGCCGCGCCGTGCCGCTCGCGTTCCTGGATGCCGTCGCGAGTGTCTCGCCCTGGTCGGAGCGGCCGCGCGTGCTGGCACGCGTGGTGCTCAACCCGCGCGCACCCCGGGCGCTCGCGCAGCGGCTCGTGGGCGCGCTCTACTGGCGCGACCTCGCCGAGGTCGCCGCTACGCCGCGGCTCGCGGCGTCCGTGCGCGCGCGCGCCGAGTCGCTGCTCAGGGACGGTCTCGCCGACATGCGGCTGGGCGAACGCATCACGCTCGCGCGGCTCGCGACGCTGGCGCTGCTCCCGCTGCTGCTCGCCGACGCCGAGCCACGCGTCGTCGAGGCGGCGCTGCTCAACGCCCGGCTGCGCGAGGAGGACCTGGTCGCCGCGCTGCGCCGCGAGGACGTGCGCCCGCCGCTCGTCTCGGCGACCGCGGAGTGCCCGCGCTGGCAGCCGAGCTACGCGGTCAAGCTCGCGCTCGTGCTCCAGCCGAAGACGCCGCTGCCGTTTGCCCTCCAGCGGATCAGCTCGCTCGTGCCCCGCGACCTCGCGCGTGTCGCCGCCGACGGCACGCTCCGCCCGCTCGTCCGCGCGGCCGCCCAGGAAGTCCTCCAATCCTCGACGGCTCAACGAGATTGACACCTTGCGAAGTACAGCAATAGAATCCCCGGGCTGCGGTCCCTCCGGGCCGAGTAGGCGGGAGCCATGAGCTCGTTCGGCGAGAAGCTCAAGCGGGAACGCGAATTGCGTGGCATAAGCCTGCGTGAGATCGCGGACGGCACGAAGATCAGTGTCCGTTTCCTGCAGGCGCTCGAGGAGGACCGCGTCGAGGCGCTGCCCGGGGGCCTGTTCCCACGCGCCTTCGCGAGGCAGTACGCCCTCTTTCTCGGGCTGGACGCGGAGCGCATCGCCGCCGACTTCGTGTCGGCCCACGGCGAGCCGACGCCGCCGGAGCGCAAGCCCGTCACCCTGCCGCTGGAGCGCCGCTCTCCGCTGCCGCTCGGCCACGTCTTCCTCGGGGCGATCGCCGTGCTGGCCGTGGCGCTGACGCTCCGAAACCGCAGCCCCGAGGCGCAGCCCTCGCCCAGTCCCACGCCGCAGGCCTCGCCCGTCGTGCTGCCGACCGACCGCGTCTACCCCTCCCCGACGCGCGTCTCGGAGGGGTCGAGCGACAGCCTGGTGCTCACGGTCACGGCGCAGGCCGACTGCTGGGTGGAGGTGCGCGCCGACGGTGCTCTGGTCGTGAACCGCGTGCTGGCGCAGGGCGAGTCGCAGACGTTCGAGGCGAACGGCGAGCTCGTGCTCTCGGTGGGCAACGCCGGAGGGCTCAGCATCCGCGTCAACGACCGACCGGCGCTGCCGCTCGGCCGCAGCGGCGAGGTCCGCAAGAACATCGTGATCACCCGGCAGAGCCTGCCCGAGATCGTCGGCCAGGACGAAGCGGCATCCCCCGACGGCCGCAGCGGCTAGCGCTGAATGGCGGATACCCGAGCCACCAACCCGCTCGTCGCCCAGTTCCGGCGCGGCGGGGTCGCCCGCGACCTGCGCCTGATGGCGGCGCAGGGGCTTTTGCCCCTGAAGCCGGAAGACCTGCTGGAGCTGTGGACCGGGCTCGTCGCCGACGAGGACGACGCCGTGCGCGCCGCAGCCGACGAGTCCCTGAAGAAGTTCCCGGCCGCCGAGCTGCAGCCGATCCTCAAGAGCCGCGAGACGCCGGTGCCGGTGCTGAGCTGGGCCGTCAGCAACCGCGCCGAGCCCGAGCTGCGCGAGGCGGCGCTGCAGAACGTCTCGCTGCCCGACGAGACGATCGAGAAGCTGGCACCGACCTTGCCGCAGGCGCTCGCCGAGCTCGTGGTGATCAACCAGACGCGCCTGCTCCGCAGCACGACGCTGCTCGTCGCGATCGAGAGCAACGCGGGCCTGAGCAACGACCAGAAGCGGCGCCTGCGCGAGCTGCGCGAGACGTTCCGGATCGGCGAGCAGGCGCCCGCGCCGGCTGCGGCGCCGGCTACTGCTGCCCCGGAGCGGCCTGCCGAGGAGCCCAAGCCGCAGGAGGAGCCCGAGGTCGTCCCCGCCGCCGAGAGCTTCATTTCGGAGGACGAGTACCTCGTCCGTACCCTGACGGAGGAGGAGCGCAAGGAGAGCGAGAACGTGAGCGCGGTCCAGAAGATCTACCGCCTCAACACGGCCGAGAAGCTGATCACCGCCCTCAAGGGATCGCGCGAGGAGCGCTCGATCCTGATCCGCGATCCCAACCGCCTGGTGGCGAGCGCGGTGCTCGGCAGCCCGCGCATCACCGAGGCCGAGATCGAGTCGTTCTCGGCGATGAAGAACGTCTCCGATCAGGTTCTGCGCGAGATCGGCAACCACCGCGAATGGACGAAAAAGTATACTGTCCTCAACAATCTGGTGCGCAACCCGAGAACCCCGATTGGAATCGCGCTGACCATGGTGCCGCGGCTCAACCCGCGCGACATCAAGGGCATCACCGTCGACCGCAACGTCCCGGAGCCGGTGCGCAAGCAGGCCATGAAGTTCATCAAGGGCGGCAGCCAAAAGCACTGAAGCTCCCACAATGGCCGACTACTACCAGCTACTCGGCGTCGGTCCGCTGGCATCCGTGGCAGAGATCCGGCACGCGTACGCCCAGCTCGCGCGCGAGAAGCACCCCGACCGCTTCCTGGAGGCCGAGGCCAAGCAGCAGGCGCAGAAGCTGTTCCAGGACCTCACCACGGCCTTCAACACGCTCTCGAACCCGAAGAGCCGCCAGGAGTACGACCAGGCCCGCGACAAGCCGCAGCCGAAAACGCCCGAGGAGATCGCGGCCGCGGCCTTCGAGGCTTCGCAGGCGGCGCTCGAAGCCGGGCAGCTCGACGAGGCGGTCTCGCTCTTGCGCACGGCAGTGCACCACGCCCCGGGGCAGGTGGCCTACCTGCTCGCGCTCGGACGCGCGCTGGGGCGCGCCACCTCGCCCGCGGCCGCGCGCGAAGCGGTGCAGGTGCTCGAGCGCGTGACGCAGCTCTCGCCGCAGAACGCCGCGGCGTTCGGCGAGCTCGCCACGGTGCTCGCGCGCTCGGGGCTCAAGCTCCGGGCGCAGAAAGCCGTCGAAGCCGCGCTGCGCATCGCCCCGCGCGACGTACGCCTGCACCGGCTCGCCGCCGAGCTGGGCGTGGAGAAGCGATGAGCGCCGCGCGCATCACGTGCGAGGCGCTGAGCGACGTCGGCCGCAAGCGCAAGGGCAACGAGGACGCGCTGTTCCTGAACGAGCACCAGAAGCTGTACGTCGTGGCCGACGGCATGGGCGGGCACGCGGCCGGCGAGGTGGCCTCGCGCGTGGCGGTCGACGCGATCGCCGAGTTCGTGGAGCTGACGGGCGGCAACCAGGAGATCACCTGGCCGTTCGGCCTCGACGACTCGATCTCGTACGAGGGCAACCGGCTCAAGACCGCGGTGCGCCACGCCAACTCGCGCGTGCTCGAGGCGACGCGCGAGAGCGCCGAGTACGAGGGGATGGCCACGACCGTGGCCGCCGTGCTCGTCGACGGCGACGTCGCCAACCTGGCTCACGTGGGCGACAGCCGCATCTACGTGTGGAGCGCGGGCGAGATCACGCTGCTCACGCGCGACCACTCCTGGGTCAACGAGCAGATCGAGAACGGCGCGATCTCGCCGGAGCAGGCGCGCAGCCACCCGCTGCGCAACGTGGTCACGCGCGCGCTCGGCGGCCGCTCCGACCTGGTGGTCGACATCCAGTCGCGGCGCATGGCGGAAGGCGACATGCTGCTCTTGTGCTCGGACGGGCTCACCACCATGGTCCCGGACGACGAGATCGCGCGCGTGCTGGGCGAGTCCGAGGGCGACGTGGCGGACGCCGTCCAGGCGCTCGTGGGCCTGGCGAACGAGCGCGGCGGCGAAGACAACATCACCGTCGTGCTTCTGAAGTTCGAGGAGTAGCGTGCCCTTGTCCCAGCCAGAGCCAGCGCGCTCCGGTCCGCGGATCGGCCGCTACCTGATCACGGGCCGCATCGGACGCGGCGGCATGGGCATGGTCTACCGCGGGCTCGACGAGGCGCTCGAGCGCGAGGTCGCGATCAAGACGCTCGTGGCCGAGGGAAGCTTCGATCCCGAGAGCCGCAAGCGCTTCGAGGTCGAAGCCCGGGCCGCCGCCAAGCTGAACCACCCGAACATCGTGACGGTGCACGAGCTCGGCGAGGACCGCGGGATCATGTACATCGCGATGGAGATGCTGCCGGGCGCCGACCTCGACGGACTGGTGCGCTCGGGCGAGGACTTGCCGCTGGCCGAGACGCTCGACGTGGTCGGCCAGGTGTGCCGCGGCCTCGCCTTCGCGCACGAGCGCGGCATCGTGCACCGCGACATCAAGCCGAGCAACGTGCGGCTGCTCGACGACGGGACCGCGAAGATCATGGACTTCGGGATCGCCAAGCTGGGCTCGGGCCACCACATCACCAAGACCGGGATGATGGTGGGAACCGTGCACTACATGAGCCCGGAGCAGGTGCGCGGCCAGGCGCTCGACGGGCGCACCGACGTGTTCGCGGCCGGCGTCATCCTCTACGAGCTCTTGGCCGGCGGGCGGCCGTTCAAGGGCGACGACGTCACGTCGATCCTCTACAAGATCGTCAACGAGGAGCCGGCAGCGCCGGACCTCGCGGCGTTCGGCGAGCTCTCGCCGCGCCTCGGCGACGTCCTGCGCCGGGCGCTCGCCAAGGACGTGGAGGCGCGCTTCCCGGGGGCGGCGGCCTTCGACGCCGAGCTGCGCGCCATTCACGATCAGGCGGTGAAGGCGCTGGCGCCGCCGGGCCCGGCCAGCGCCGAGGCGCTCGCCACCGCCCGCCGGGCGCTGCGCGAGGGACACCTCGAGGAGGCGGTCGCGCGCCTGCGCGGGCTCGTCGCCGAGCGGCCCGAGTCGATCGAGGCCCGGCGCGCGCTGCGCGCGGCGCTGCGCGAGCAGAAGCAGAAGCAGGAGCCCGCCGCGTCGCCGGACGGCAGCTACCCCGAGCTCGAGGCCACGTTCCAGGCCGCCCGCACCCGCCGCGCGGGCGCTGCCGACCAGGCGACGCTCGACGGCCGCGCGCCGACCGAGCTGGCAGCGACCGTGATCGCCACGTCGGCGGCCCCTTCAGCCGTCGCGGCGCGCGCCGAGCCGTCGCTCGCGACGGGACGCGGCTGGCTCTGGGCCGTGGGCGCGTTCGTCGTGGTGGCCGGGCTCGCCTCCGCCGTGCTGTGGCGCTCGGCGCCGCCGGTGGCGCCCGCCGCGAGCGCCAGCCCGACGGCCGCCGCAAGCGTCCCGCTCACGAAGGCCGCGCCCTCCGCGCCGGCGCGCGCGCTCCACACGCTGCGCGTGGGCAGCCAGCCGCCGGGCGCGACGGTGGCGCTCGACGGCGGAGCCGCCCAGGGCGTCACGCCGCTCGAGCTCTCGTTCGACGCGGAAAGCGAGCATCGCGTCAGCCTGTCGCTGGAGGGCTACGTGGCCCAGGAGATCCGGACGCGGCCGGGCCAGGCACCCGCGACGCTCGAGGTCACGCTCGAGAAGCAGGTGGCGCTCGGCAGCGTCGTGCTCGACGCGCCATACCCCCTCGACGTCGTGTGGCGCGGCCGCACGCTCGCGCGCGGCGAGACGAGCCCGCGCGTCCAGCTGACGGGCGGCCGGCAGGTGCTCACGCTCGTGGCGCCGAGCGTCTTCCTCAAGACGGACGTGACGCTGGACGTGCCTCCGGGCGGCGAGGTCCAGCTGCAGGCGCCCGCCCTCGGCAAGCTGAACGTG
This sequence comes from Vicinamibacteria bacterium, assembly GCA_036559805.1. GTDB lineage: Bacteria > Acidobacteriota > Vicinamibacteria > Fen-336 > Fen-336 > DATBSL01. Next base: position 22,705 of record DATBSL010000265.1, on the reverse strand, counting down.
CGCGCGACGCCGGACAACTGCGAGGTGTTCGTGGGCGAGACTTTCGTGGACTACCCGCCGATCCTCGACAAGCCGGTCGCGGCCGGACGGCACCAGGTCTCCTTCAAGTGGCCGGACGGCGCCCGGTCGCAGCAGACGGTCGAGGTGAAGGCCGGCGCGCCCGCGTTCGTCACTGGGCGCAAGCCGTAGCCATGCGGCGCGGGTGGCTGGCGCTCCTGGCGTGCCTGGCGGTCGCGGCGTCCGCGGCCGCGCAGGAGACGCCCGACGTGCAGGCGCGCCGCCTGCTCGAGGACGGCCGCGCCTACATGGCGCAGGGCAAGCAGAAGCAGGCGCTCGACAACTTCAACATCGTGGTTTCGAGCTTCCCGGCGACAGAGGCGGTGGGGCAGGCGCTGCTCGAGATCGGCCGCTACCACATGGAGGTCGAGAACGACCCCGCCAAGGCGCGCGCCGCCTTCGAGCAGGTGACCAAGCAGCACGCGCGCAGCGACGCGGCGCCGGGCGCCTACTACTACCAGGGCATGCTCACGCTGAACCGCGCCACGACGCCCGCCGAGATCGACGACGCGCTCGCCCAGTTCGCGCGCGTCGAGACGCTCTACCCGCGCAGCGACTGGGTGCCACGCGCGCTCGCCGCACAGGCGCTCGCGCACCGCCGCGCCGGCCGCTACGCGGAGGCGACCGACCTCAACCGCCGCGTCTCGCTCGAGTACCCCGCCTCCGACGCGGCCGCGTCCGCCCAGTACGAGATCGGCCGCGCGCTCGCGCTACAGGGCCTGCCGAAAGTCGCCATGGAGGAGTTCCAGCAGGTCCGCAACCGCTTCCCGCAGAGCGGCTGGGCCGAGCCGGCGCTGCAGCGCACGACCGCCCTCTATCGCCTGCACGGCGCCGCGAAGCCGAGCTTCGCCCAGGACGCTTCGTTCGCCCCGGCCGCGGGCGACCTGCTGAAGGACGTGCGCGCCCTCCTGGTATCGCAGACGGGCGCGCTGTGGATCGCCTCGGAGAAGACGCGCAACGCCGCGCCGATCGACGCCGCCGGGAAGCTCGGCGCCGGCTTCAGCGCGGAGGACCCGCGCACGCTCGCGCTCTCGCCGACGGGGGACGTGATCCTGGCGTCGCGCGCCGCGGTCCGGTTCGGGGCCAAGGACGTCCGCACCTTCACGACGCCGCCCGAGAAGCCCGGCGCGCCGCCCAAGCCGGTCGAGAAGATCCTCGCGGCCGCGATCACTCCCGGCGGCGTCGTGCTCGTCTCGGACGAGGACCGCGAAGCCGTGCTGCGCTACGACGCCAAGGGCGAGTACCAGGGCACGTTCCCGGGCGGGCGCGACGCGGCGAAGCGCAAGGTGACCCGGATCCTGCTCGACGGCGAGGGCGGGATCGTGACGCTCGATCGGGACGAGAAGACCGTGCGCGTGTGGGACGAGTCGGGGAAGCAGCTGCGCAGCATAGGCCCGGTCGGCCTGAAGCGGCCGGTCGACGTCGCCGTCGACGCCTTCCGCAACCTGTACGTGGCCGACGAGGAGACCGGGGTCCACGTCTTCAACCCGCAGGGCCAGCTCGTGACGACGATCGCGAGCCCCGAGCTGCGGCGGGCCCGCGCCCTGACGCTCGACGCGTCGGGCGCGGTGCTCGTCTACGACGAGCGCGCGCAGCGCGTGCTGCGCTATCGTTAGCCCCCGATGCGGCTCCCACGCGCGACGCGCAACCTGGAAGGGGCGCTCACCGCCCTCGTGCTCGCGCTAGCGCCGCTCACGGCCCGCGCGCAGCCGGCGCCCGAGCTGCCGCCGGCGATCCAGGCCGAGGTGCAGGCCGCGCAGGACGCGCTCGCGCGCGGGGTCGGCGAGTTCGACGGCCCGCAGCAGAGCCGCTCGATCGTCGTCTTCGACGAGGTGATCGCCCGGCTCGAGGCGCTCGGCGCGCGGGCGCTGCCGCCGCGCGGCAAGGACGTGCTGGCGCAGGCCTACGAGTATCGCGGGCGCGCCTACTTCGGGATCGGGCTTTCGGAGAAGGCCTCGGAGAACTTCCGGCAGCTGGTCCAGCTCAAGCCCGACCACGCGCTCTCGAAGGAGCGCGTCTCGCCCAAGGTCGTCGAGCTGTTCGACAGCGTGAAGCGCACGTTGGTCGGCCGGATCGCCGTCTCGTCGGAGCCGGCGGGGGCGACCGTGACGCTGGTGAGCCCGGGGGGGCTGCGCACCGAGCTCGGCCTCACCGACTTCTTCCCGATCGAGGTGCTCGCGGGCGAGTACGCGCTCGAGGTCGCGCGCGCCGGCTACCGCACCGAGACGCTCGCGGTCAGCATCGCGGCCGAGGCCACCGAGACGCGCGCGGTTCCGCTCACGCGCGTGCTGGCGAGCGCCTGGTTCGTGGTCGAGCCCGCGGGCGTCGAGATCTGGATCGACGGCGAGCTGCGCGCGACCACGGCGGGCAACCTGGCGCCCGAGCACCACGAGGCCGCGCGCGCGAAGGGGCTCGACCCGGCCCGCGCCGCCGCGCGCGTCGAGATCCCAAACCTCTCGCTCGGCAGCCACGCGCTCGAGCTGCGGCGCCGCTGCTACCAGGGCGTGAAGCGCACGCTCGACACCCCCGAGCCCCGGGACTACGACCACGACGCGATCCGGCTCGAGGACTCGCTCGCCTCGCTCAAGCTCAGCTCCGACCCGCCGGGCGCGCGCATCCTGCTGAACGGCGAGGCGCGCGGCGTGACGCCCGCGCAGATCGACGGGATCTGCTCGGGCAAGGTGCGCGTCGAGGTGAAGCACGCGGCGGGGAAGTTCGTCAAGGACCTGGTGCTGGAGAAGGACGAGGCGCTGAGCCTCGACTGCCCGATGCGCCCGACGCTCGCGTTCATCGGCGTCGAGGCGGCGAGCGCCGGGGGCCTGCGCCACCTGGCCGACGCCGACGAGCGCATCCAGCAGAACCTGGCCCAGCTCAGCTCGCTCAACTTCATCGCCGCCCCGCGCGAGGCCGTCGACCGCATGCTCGAGCAGGACAAGCTCACGCGCCTGTCGCTGCTGCCGGGCTCGGGCAGCGACCCCGACCTGGTGCGCAAGGTCACCGACCGCATGGCGGCCTCGCTCGACGTGCAGGGCTTCCTGATCGCGGTGCTGCCCGAGGAGCGGCTGCAGCGCACGGCGCGGCTGCACCTGCTGGCGGCGGGCAACACCACCGCCGAGGCGGTGGAGGTGGTCTTCGCCGAGGGGCCGGCCTACGCTCCGCTCGTCAAGCGGCTCGACGTCCTGTTCGCGAGCGAGCGCCCCTGGAGCGGAGTCGTGACGGTGGACACGCTGACGCAGGAGGGCGTGCCGGTGCTGCGCGTCGTCCCCGGCAGCCCCGCCGAGAAGGCCGGCATCGTGGCGGGGGACGTGGTGCTCGGCGCGGACGGCCAGCCCGTGAAGGCGACGGCCGACCTGCTCGCGGCGGTGGCCGCGAAGAAGCCGGGGGACAAGCTGGTGCTGCACGTGCGCGGCGCCGCGGCCGGGGCGCAGCCGCGCGGCGTGGAGCTGGCGCTCGGCGCGAGCGCGCGCGAGATCCCGCTGTTCGACCCGCAGCTCGTCTACAACAAGGCGATGATGGACCTGCGCGCGGTCGTCGAGGGCTACCCGGGCACCGAGGCGGCCGCCTACGCGCGGCTCAACCTCGCGCTGTGCGCGATGCACTTCTCCGACTACGCGGGCGCCCACGAGTACCTGCAGAAGGCCAAGGCCGAGCTGCCGCTGCGGCCCGGGCTGTCCCGCGGCACGGCGCTCTACTACCTCGGGCTGGCGCTCGACAAGCTCGGCTACCGGCCGCAGGCCGTCGAGGCCTACCGCGCCGCCGCCGACGCGAAGGACGCGACGCTCATCGACAACGACGGCCCCGCCGTCGCCAGCCTCGCCGCGCGCCGGGCGGGCCCGTGAGCGCGAGCGCCCGCCTCGTCTGGGAGCGCGCCGACGGCGCGCGCGTCGAGTTCGCGCTCGAGGCCGATACGCACGAGGTGGGCCGCGACGAGGACGTCGCGATCCGCGTCGACGAGCCGCTCGTCTCGCGGCGCCACGCCAGCATCGAGCGCCGCGGCGACGGCTGGGTCGTGGTGGACCTGGGCTCGACAAACTTCACGCGCGTGAACGGCCAGCGGGTCCGCCGCGAGCGGGAGCTCGCCCATGGCGACGAGCTGCGGCTCGGGCGCGCGAAGCTGGTCTTCCTGACGAGCTCTTGATCGCGACGCCATGACCCCCGATCTCTCGCTGGCCCTGCAGCCGCTCGTGTTCAACCTCGTCCTCGTCGTGCTGTTGTGGTCGCTCCAGGCACGCCTGCGCGGCCAGGAGTTCCTGCGCGACTGGGTCAAGGCCGGCACCGCGTCGGCGGTCTGCCTGGCGGCGGGAGCGCTCGCGTCGAGCCTTCCCTGGCGGCAGCCCGTGCTCCAGGCCGCCTTCGACATGGTCGCGATCCTCGCGGCCTTCACGCAGGTCGCGCTGCTGGTCACGGGCGCCCTCCGCCTGAGGCGCCCCGGAGCCGCGGGACGCGCGTGGCGACCCGGCCTCGCGCCGGCGGTCCTCGCGTGCCTGCTGAGCGTCGTTCTCGCAACAGCGGCCCGCGAGAGCTCGGCCGCGACCGCAGTGCTTCGGCGCGCGCCGGTCATGCTCGCGCTCGCGTGCGCGATGGCCTTTTGCGCGCTGGCGCTTTTCGGGCGCTTTCGGACGAGCCGCTCTCTCGCCGCCGCCGTCACGGCGGCTTTCTTCCTGGCGTCCGCAGCCGACCACGCGTTGCGCGCGGCGGCGCTCGTCGCCCGCGCGGCGGCCGGGTCCGTCCCGGGCGTGGCCCTCACGCTGCCCCTGGCGCACCCGCTTCACCTCGCCCTCTGGTCCGGGATCTGGCTGGGGCTGGCGCTGCTGCTCGTCGAGGAGCACCGCCGGAGCGAGCAGGAAGCGCTCGAAAGCGTGACCCGCGAGCGCCGCGAGGTGCGGGCCCGCCACGACGCGATACTCGAGGCGATCCCCGACTGGATGTTCCTGATGAGCCGCGACGGCGTGTACCTGGATTTCCACGGCCGCGACCGCCGCGACCTTTTTGCTCCCCCCGAGCAGTTCATCGGCAAGAGCTACCGGGAGATCATGCCGCCGACGCTGGCCGGCGGCCTCGCGCGCCTCTTCGCCGAGGCCATGGAGACGGGCGGGCCCTGCCACCTCGACTACACGGTGCCGATCCGCGGCGGCCTGCGGCACTACGAGGCGCGCGTCGTGCGCTGCGACGGCGACAAGCTGCTGAGCGTCGTGCGCGACGTCACCGACTGGAAGCGCAGCGAGGGCGAGGTGCACATGCTGCGCGACGAGCTGGCGCACGCCGGGCGCGTCACGGTGCTGGGTGCCCTCGCCGGCTCGCTGGCGCACGAGATGAACCAGCCGCTCGCCGCGCTGATGGCCAACGGCCAGGCGGCGCTGCGGATGATCGCGAAACCCCGCCCCCAGCTCGACGAGCTGCGCGCGACGCTCGACGACATGGTGAGCGACAGCCGCCGGGCGGGTGACGTGATCCGGCAGCTGCGGAGCTTCGTTCGCAAGGAGCCGCCCGCGCAGGCGCCGGTCGACGTGAACGAGACCGCGCGCGAGGTCGTGCGGCTGCTCGATGGCGACGCCCAGGGCCGGCGGATCTGGCTCGAGGTTCACCTCGACCCGGAGCTTCCCTCCGTCGTCGGCGACCGGGTCCAGCTGCAGCAGGTGGTGCTCAACCTGCTGATCAACGCCTTCGACGCGGTGGAGAGCCGAGAGGTCGGAGGCCGGCGGGTGATCCTCCGCTCCCAGCGTGAGAGCGACCGGGTGACGCTCAGCATCGCCGACCACGGAGCGGGTGTCTCCGACGAGCTCTTCTCGCGGCTCTTCGAGCCGTTCTTCACCACCAAGCCCGAGGGCTTGGGCCTCGGGCTGTCGATCTGTCGCGCCATCGTCTCCGAGCACGGGGGAGTGCTGCGAAGCGAGCGCAACCCGGAGCGGGGAATGACGTTCTCGTTCAGCCTTCCGCTGCCGCCGGGGCGCGAGCTCGCGGCCGCCGAACGCCTGGTGGCCGCCGCCGCGCGGCCGGGCGCGTGAGATGATCTGACGCCACCATGGGTGTCCTGGCTCGCTGGACGGATCTCCTCGACGACGCGCTCCCCGGCGAGCACCTCGTGCAGCTCGTCCGCGGCGACGAGTGCCTGGTCGAGGCGGTGGCCGTGTTCGCCGGAGCCGGCCTCAAGCGGGGCGACGCGGTGATCCTGGTCGCGACCCCGCTCCACGTCGAGGCCTTCTGCCGCGGGTTGGCGGCGGCGGGGCACGACGTCGAGCAGGCCCGGCGCTGGGGACAGCTCTTCGTGATCGACGCCGCGACGCTGCTCTCGCGCTTGACCACGGGCGCGGTGCTCGACGGTGCGGCGTTCGCCGCGATCGTCGGCGAGCTCGTCGAGCGAGCGCGGGCGGGCTCGTCGCGCCGCGACGTGCGCGTCTTCGGCGAGATGGTCGACCTCCTCTGGAAGCGTGACCTGGCGGCGGCCGTCCAGCTGGAGCAGCTGTGGAACGAGCTGATCGAGTCCCAGCCGGTGTCGCTGCTCTGCTCCTACCACCTCGCCAACGGCGACACCGAGACGGCGTTTCCGCCGCCCTTGCGCCGGGCGCACACGCGGCTCGTCCCGGAGAGCTAGACGGGCTCCTGTCCCGCGTCCGGGCGCGCGAGGTGATAGCCCTGGCCGAAGTCGACGCCCATCGCCCGCAGCACCTGCGTCTCCTCCTCGTTGCCGATGCCCTCGGCGATCACCTTGGCGTCGATGCCGTGGCCGAGCTGGATGATCGCCTTGACCATCGCGCGCTTGACGCTGCTGATGTTCACCTCGCGCACCAGCCCGATGTCGATCTTCAGGTAGCCGGGGCGCAGCTTCTCGATCGTGTCCAGGCCCGAGTAGCCGGCGCCGACGTCGTCGACCGCGAACTGCATGCCGAGGTTGGTGAAGTAGCCCATCGTCTCGCGGAACATCGCGTGGTTCTCGATCGCCTCCTGCTCGGTGATCTCGATCACGATCCGGCTCGGGACGACCTGGGCCCTGTCCAGGAAGTCGATGAGCGCCTTGTCCCGGAACTGCAGGTCGCGCATCGTGGTTTGCTTGGTGTTGACGAAGATCTTGGCGTTCGAGGGAATCCGGCCCGACGACAGCAGCGCGCGCCGGCGGCACAGCCGGTCGAGCTCGACCACGAGCCGGTTCGTCTTGGCGGCTTCGAAGAGCGCCGTCGCGGACTCGAGACCCGAGCCGCGCGGCCCGCGCGAGAGCGCCTCGAAGCCCATGATCGTGCCTTCCTGCAGCCGCAGGATCGGCTGGTACGCGGTCACCACGCGCTCGCGCAGCAGGATGTCCTGCAGCCGCTCGAGCACCTGCAGCTCCTCGGCCTGGCGCTGGTGTCCGGCCTGCAGCAGCCCCTCCTCGAGCGCCCGCTCGATCACGCGCTCGGTGTGCAGCAGCGGGTTGTGGACCGCGAGGCCGTGCCCGACGTCGAGGCGCGGGGGCGTCTTGATGTAGGGAAACGCCGCGCGCGCGATGTTGGGCGCGAGCGAGGCCACCAGGCGGCCGCGCGCGGTCCGCAGGTCGCCGATCGACAGCGGGACGTTGCGGCGGCGCTTGCGGTCGAGCATGAACAGCAGGCGCAGCCCGCGCGGCCGGTCGAGGCACAGCAGGTCGCCCGCCCGGTAGTCCTTGCCGCGCGACTCGTCGAGGATCTTGAAGACGCGCTGCAGCACCTCCTCGTACGCTGGCGTGCCGTACTGCTCCTCGATCGTGCCGAGCGCCGAGGCGTCGAGCACCAGCATGCCGAGGCTGCCGCGATCGCTCAGCTCGCGCTCGAGGTCCGGGAGCCGCTCGTGGTAGGGGGCGATGGGCTCGGACATGGCCTCGGTCGCCGCGCATGATAGCGCGGCTGCGCGGGGCTTTGCGAATCTCGGCGCGCGCCGGCCTGCTAGAATAGCGGGCCGCTTTGGGAGGAACCTGCTCTGGCGATCCTGGGACGAATCCTGCGCGACCGCGGCGTGATCACCGACCGCCAGATGCAGGAGGCGATCCAGCACCAGGTGCTGTACGGCGGCCGGCTCGGCACGAGCCTCTACGAGCTGGGCTTCATCACCGAGGAGCGGCTGACCGACGCGCTCGCGCGCGCGCACGGCGTCCCGGCGATCGACCTGAAGGCGATCGTGCGCGAGGCGGCCGAGCTGGTGCCCAGGAAGCTCGCGCAGCGCTTCAAGGTCTTCCCGTGCCGGCTGAAGGGCAAGACGCTGTTCCTGGGCATGGTCGACCCGGGGGACCACGCCGCCGTCGCCCACATCGGCTACTCGCTCGGCTTCATCGTGCGCCCGCTGGTGGTGCCCGAGTTTCGGATGGTGCAGCTGCTCCACGACTACTACGACGTCGACGAGCGCTGGCGCTTCACCGACACCCACTCGGAGGCCCCCGCGGTGCCCGAGACGCGCGACCCCGCCGAGGCGGCGGCGCGCATCGACGCGGCCACGACGCGCGACGAGGTGGTGGCGGCCGTGCTCGCGCTCGGACGCTGCTACTTCCGCCGCGTCGTGTTCTTCATCGTGCGCGAGCCGTGGATGCTCGGCTGGGACGGTGTCGGCGAGGGCATGGACCGCGCCAGGGCCGCGGCGCTGCGCGTCCCGCTCGACCTGCCCTCGGTCTTCCAGGGCGTGACGCGCAACCGCACCATGTTCGTGGGGCGGCCCGGTCCCGAGGAGACGAACAAGGCGTTCCTGGAGGCGATCGGCAAGAAGGCCGGCACCACGGCCGCGGTGTTCCCGGTCGCCCTCCGGGGCCGCGTCGTCAACCTGATGTGGGGCGACAGCGGGACGGCGGGCGCGGCGCGCCGCGACCTCGGCCAGCTGCTCGCGCACATGCAGAAGATCCCGCACGCTTACCTGCGCATCATCCGCGCGCGCGTCGCGGAGGCGCGCCGCGAAGACAAGACGGCCTCGTTTGAGGCCGAGGAAGAGACGAGGAGCTCATGATCGAGAGAAACAAGGAAATCCGGCGTCGGCGGAAGCGCAAGGACAAGGCGAAGAAGGCCCGCAAGCGCGAAGCGATCGCGGCGGCCAAGAAGAGCGCCAAGAAGTCGTAAAGGGGCGTGGCCGACCCGCAGCCCCGGCAGCCGGAGCAAGCACCCCCGGCCGCGCGCGAGGCCCGGCCCGGGCTGCTCGCCGCCTTCGCGTTCCCGGCGTTCCGCTATCTGTGGCTGGGGGCGTTCCTCTCGAGCGTCGGCACGTGGATTCAGGACGTGGCGCTCAGCTGGCTGATCCACGCCCGGATGGGCGATCCCTTCTACCTGGGGCTGCGCAGCTTCGCGCAGGAGGCGCCGCTCCTGGTGTTCATGGTGATCGGCGGCGCCGCGGCCGACCGCATCGACAGGCGGCTGATCCTGCTGTCGTCGCAGACGTTCCAGATGGCCATGGCGGCGCTTCTGTGTGTGCTCTACTACTTCGACCGGCTCGGGATCGTGCCGATCGTCGCGATCGCCTTCGCCACGGGCGTGATGCAGTCGCAGTCGGCGCCGACGTACCAGGCCGTGATCACGAGCCTCGTGCCGCGCGAGCGGATCGCGAACGCCGTGGCGCTGAACTCGTTCCAGTTCAACCTCTCGCGCGCGATCGGACCTGTCATCGCCGGCTTGCTGCTGGCGCAGGCCGGGCCCGGCTGGTGCTTCGCGGCCAACGCGCTCTCCTTCGTGGGCGTGATCCTGGCGCTGCGGACGATCGAGCTGCCCGCGCCCGCCGCGCGTCCCCGCGAGAGCCTGTCGGACAGCCTGCGCGCCGGGTTCCGGCACGTGGCCGAAGAAAAGCGCCTGCGCGACGCGACGCTGCTCGCCGGGGCGGCGAGCTTCCTGGCCTTCCCGCTGATCACCTACCTGCCCGTGATCGCGGGCGACGTGTTGCGCACCGGGGCCGCCGGCTACAGCCTGCTGCTCACGAGCCTCGGCCTGGGCGCGATCGTGGGCGCGCTCACCACGGCGCAGCGCGGCCACGCGCCCGGGCGCGGCCGCCTGATGCTCGCGTCCTTCGCCGCGTTCGGCGTGCTGGCGGCGGGCGCCTCGCTCTCGCGCTGGCAGTGGGTGTCGATGCTGCTCTTGGTCGTGGCCGGCTTCATGCTCACGACAGCCTTCTCCACGCTCAACTCGCTGGTACAGGAGCTGGCGCCCGAGGCGCTGCGCGGGCGCGTGCTCTCGATCTTCGGCCTCGCCTTCCGCGGTGGCGGCCCGGTCGGAAGCCTGGTCGCGGGCTTCCTGGTGCGCGGCGCCGGGGCGCCCGCGGTGATGGCCGCCTACGCCGCGATCCTGACCGCGATCGCCACCGTGCTGCTGCTGCGCAAGACCGAGCTTCGCCACACGTAGTAAGCTGCCGCCCGTGGCGCCACGGCCCCCGCGCCGGCCCGGCTCCGCGCCCGCCGGGCGCGCGGGCGGGAGCCACCGCGTGACCAGCCACGAGGCCGGTACCTACCTGGGCTGCCAGAGCTGCGGGCGCTTCCTCAAGATCGCGTGGGCGGTGAGGAGCGTCGTGTGCTCCTGCGGGGCGCGCCTGCCCGTGGCTCCGCCCGGAGAGCCGCAGAGCTGACGCGCGAGCGCCGCTTCGGGCTCGACGGCGCGGTCGTTCCCGGGCTGCTGCTGCTCGTGGCGCGCGACCTCGCGCGCTACGACCCGACGCGGATCCTTGCCTGGCGGCTCTCGCACGACGAGCGTTTGCAGGCCGCCACGGCGTGGCTCGGGCCGATCCTGCCGGCGCCGAGCGACGCCCTCGACCGCGACCCGATCGCCCTCGCGCTCGCGGCGCTCGGCGTGCTGCTGGCGCTCGCCTACGCCACGCTCGCCGCCGCCGGAGCGGGCGCGCGGGCGCGCGGCGCCGTGATCGCGCTCGCGGCGCTCGCGCTGGTCGTGGCCCCGAGCGCCGGCTTCGTGGCGATGGGAGTCGCGACCGAGCGTCCCTACGGCCAGGACGGGGGTGTCGTGCAGCTCCCGCTCGCGACCTCTCGGATCCTCGCGGGCGAGAGCCCGTACGGAGCCGACTACTCGGGCACGATGCTGGCGCGGCAGGCGCGCGTCTCGAGCTTCTGGGACGAGCTCGGCGGCAACCCGATCCTGCGCCACCACGCCTACCTGCCGGGCACGCACCTGGTGATGCTGCCGTTCCAGCTCGCGTCGCGCGCCGCCTTCGGCTTCTTCGACCCGCGCACGGTGACGCTCCTCTTCTACGCGCTCGTCGTCGCCCTCGCCGCGCGCATCCCGAAGGGAGACGAGGCGCGGCTCACGGCCGCCGCGGCCGCCGCGCTCAACCCGCTCGTCTACTGGCACCAGATCTTCGGCGCCAACGACCTCGTGTTCGTGGCGATGCTGCTCGCGGCTGTGCTCGCGGCGCGCGCGTCGCGGCTGGCGCTCGCGGGAGCGCTCGTGGGCCTCGCCTGCGCCACCAAGCAGCTCGCGTGGCCGTTCGCTCCTTTTCTGCTGCTCGCGCTCTCCGGTGCGCGCTCGTTCGCCGAGCTGCTGACGCCTCTGCCGTGGCGGCGGCTCCTGGCTCCGCTCGCCGCCGCGGGGGCCGTGTTCGTGCTCGTGGTCGTGCCGGTGGCGTCGCTCGACTGGCGCGCCTTCTGGGGCGACATCGTCGTCTACAACGTCGGCCTCCCCGGGGGCGACAACTACCCGATCGGCGGCACGCCCGGGATCGGCGCCGCCAACCTCTTGATCTACTTCGGCCGCGTCGCCCATTTGCGCGAATACTTCCCGTTCTCGATCTTCTACCTGCTGCTCGTCCCGCTCGGGCTGCTGCTGGTGCGCGCCCAGCTCAAGGACGGGCATGCCGAGTGGGCGCTCGCCACGGGCAGCACGGCGCTTGTCGCTTCGATCTTCTTCTCGCGCGTGGCGCACCCCAACTACCTGATCCCGGCGGCGGTCTGCCTGCCGCTCGCGGTGCTCGCGCGCCGCCGCGGCGCCGACATAGCCCTCGCGCCGCTCCTGCTCCTGGCGCTGGCCGTCGAGGTGGCGGAGAACGCGGTCTTCGCAGCGGCCTGGGACCAGGCCCTGGCCGCAGGGTTCCCCGAGCGCGCCAGCGGGCTCGCCGCGACACTCGTGCCGCGCGCGCACGCGGGGCTCACGAAGGATCCGCTGGGGCTGCTGGTGAGCGCCACGGCCGCGGGACTAGGGCTGGCGTACCTCGTCCTCGCCACCGCCGGGGCGAGCCGGCGCATCCGCTTCGTCGTTCCGGCGCTCGCGGTCTTGCTCCTCGTGGTCGGGCCGACGCTCCTCCTTTCCCGGCTCGGCGCGAGCACCGGTGTCGTCCGGGCGCAGGACCCGGCGGTGGTGCAAGCGGATGCCGACGCCTCGCGCCTGGTGGAGGGACGCAGTCTCTACACACAGCCGACGGACACGCTGCCGCGCGGCCGTCAGGCGTTCTCCGAGAGCTTCCGCCTCGACCCGCCGGCCGAGATCCTGCCCACGCGCCCGCTGCTCCCGCCCGGCCCGGCGCTGCTTGCGGCTGTCGCGCGACCCTTGGGCGTGCGCGACCTGCGCGGCGTGTCGCTGGTCGCTCTGGGAGCGCTGGCCGCCTTCCTCGCGCTGCGCTTCGACGGTCGGGAACGCCGCATCGGGCTGGCCGTCGCGCTGCTCATGGCGCCGCTCGCCATCGGGACCGTGCTGGGCGCGCCCGGCGCGCTCAGCCTCGCGGCGCTCGTCGGCGCCTGGGTCTCGCGCGAGCGCGGCGCTCCCGGGATCGCCGGCGTGCTGGCCGGGGTCGCCATAGCACTCGATCACCGCGCGCTACTGGCGGCGCCGTTCCTGGCGGCGCCGCGCGGACCGCGCAAAGACCTGCTCCGGGCGGCCGGGGCCGCCGCGGTCAGCTACGGCCTGCTCGTCCTGCCGATAGCACTTCTCGACGTCCCGGCGTTCGTCGGGCGCGCCTCGGCGCGGGCGCTGGCGGGACCCGGGCTCGGCCTCGTCAACCTGCTGGCCTGGCGCGGAGCCGAGGATCTGGCCGCGGCGCTCGCACCCATGCTGACGCTCGCCGCGCTGGGTGCGCTCGGCTGGCTGTTCCTCCGTCCGTGGTCTCGCCTGGCGAGCGCCGGGATCGCGAGCCTCGTCGGGATCGTTCTCGCGCCGTCGCTATCGGCCGACGCCGTGGCCGCGCCGATCCTGCTGCTGGGATTGGCCAGTCTCGTCCCTGGAGGGGTCGACGGACGGGACGTTACGGACAACGGACCGTAAGAACTGGAAACGGACAACCTGGGGGGCTCCTATGCCGCCCCCCAGACCCCCTGCATGGCATGCCGGAGGCGGGATTCGAACCCGCACGGATTTCTCCACACGCCCCTCAAACGTGCGTGTCTGCCAGTTCCACCACTCCGGCACGGGCGGCAACCGAACAGCCATCGTAGGGCGGGAGCCGCAGCACTGTCAACGCGCGCGCGCCCCGCGGCGTCTCGGCTTCGTTGACGCCCCACGCCCCCCGGCATACGCTCCTCGCCGATGGCCGAGTTCCGTTACGTCGAGCCCTTTCCGGTCGCGAAGGACGAGACGCCTTACCGCCAGCTCACGTCCGAGCACGTCTCGGTCGCCACGTTCGAGGGCCAGGAAGTCCTGAAGGTCGCGCCCGAGGCGCTGCGGCTCTTGGCGCGGCAGGCGTTCCGGGACGTGGCGTTCCTCTACCGCCCGGCGCACCTCGCGCAGCTCGCGGCAGTGCTCGACGACCCGGAGGCTTCGGAGAACGACCGCGCAGTGGTGCTGGCGCTGCTGAGGAACGCCGAGGTGGCGGCGGGCTTCGTGCTGCCGATGTGCCAGGACACCGGCACGGCCACGATCGTGGCGAAGAAGGGCGAGCGCGTCTTCACGGGCGGCTCGGACGCGGAGCAGCTCTCGCGCGGGATCTACGAGACCTACGCACGCGAGAACCTGCGCTACTCGCAGACGCTGCCGCTCACGATGTACGACGAGCAGAACTCGGGCACCAACCTGCCGGCGCAGATCGACATCTACGCGACGGACGGCATGGAGTACCACTTCCTGATGCTGGCGAAGGGCGGCGGCTCGGCCAACAAGACCTTCCTGTTCCAGGAGACAAAGGCGGTCCTCAATCCGCAGTCGCTCGTGAAGTACCTCTCCGAGAAGATGAAGCTCCTGGGAACGGCGGCCTGCCCCCCGTACCACCTGGCGTTCGTGATCGGCGGCACGTCGGCGGAGGCGACGCTCAAGGCCGTGAAGCTCGCCTCGGCGAAGGCGCTCGACGGCCTGCCCACGAGCGGCCGGAGCGGGCAGGCGTTCCGCGACCTCGAGCTCGAGGCGCAGCTCGTGGACGCCGCGCGCCGGACCGGCATCGGCGCGCAGTTCGGCGGCAAGTACTTCGCTCTCGACGCGCGCGTCGTGCGCCTCCCGCGCCACGGGGCCTCGTGCCCGATCGGGATGGGCGTCTCGTGCTCGGCCGACCGCAACATCCTGGCCCGCATCGACCGCGAGGGGATCTGGCTCGAGGAGCTCGAGCGCAATCCGGCGCGCTTCATCCCCGAGCGTTACCGGGGCGCGCGACCCAGGCCCAAGGTGCGCGTCGACCTCAACCGGCCGATGCCGGAGATCCTGAAAGAGCTGTCGCGCCACCCGGTGGCGACGGCGCTCTCGCTCAGCGGACCGGTCGTCGTCGCCCGCGACATCGCGCACGCGAAGCTCAAGGAGCGCCTCGACCGCGGCGAGGGGCTGCCCGGGTACTTCAAGGACCACCCCGTGTACTACGCGGGGCCGGCCAAGACCCCGGAGGGGCTGCCGTCCGGCTCGTTCGGACCGACGACGGCGGGCCGCATGGACTCGTACGTCGATCTCTTCCAGTCGCAGGGCGCCTCGCTCGTGATGATCGCGAAGGGCAACCGCAGCCCGCAGGTGACCGAGGCGTGCCGCAGGCACGGCGGCTTCTACCTCGGGTCGGCCGGCGGCCCTGCCGCGCTGCTCGCGAAGGAGCACATCCGCAAGGTCGAGCTGATCGAGTACCCCGAGCTCGGGATGGAGGCGGTCTACCGGCTCGAGGTCGAGGACTTCCCGGCCGTGATCCTGGTGGACGACAAGGGCAACGACTTCTTCCAAGCGCTCGCCTGACGTGCGGGCGCGGCCATGATCGAGCGGCTCAGGCGCGCCTTCAACGCCTCCTGGAGCGCGGCCGGCTACGAGGAGTACAAGGCACGGCTCGCGTCGCAGACGGGCGCGCCGATCCCGTTCCGGGTGTGCGAGTCGCCGGTGTTCCTGCCGGTCGAGCTGCGCGACCGGATGTTCCAGGGCGCGCTCGAGATCTTCGACAGGCTGCTGGCGCCCGACGAGCTCGAGCGCTCCAAGGCGGCGGTGCCCGCGGCCTACGACGTGCCCGGCTGCGACGCCCACCCGCTCTTCGCCGTCGCCGACTTCGCGATCGCGCAGGAGCAGGGCGCCCTGGTGCCGCGCCTGATCGAGCTGCAGGGTTTCCCGTCGCTCTACGGCTTCCAGCTGCTCCAGGCGCGCCTGTGCCGCGCGATGCTGCCCGGCGAGCCGCTCGCGTTCCTGCCGGGGGGGCTCGACGAGGAGTCCTACGTGCGGGTGGTCGGCGAGGCGATCACGGGGGGCCTGCCCGCGGAGAACGTGGTCCTGATGGACCTCGACCCGAAGCAGCAGGGAACCTACCCGGACTTCGCCGCGACCGAGAAGCTGTTCGGCGTGGCCCCGGTCTGCCCGCTCGACGTGCGGCTGCGCGGGCGCGAGCTGTGGTACGAGCGCGACGGCAAGCCCACGCGGATCCTGCGCATCTACAACCGCATGATCGTGGATGAGCTCGTGGCGAAGGCCGTCGAGCTGCCATTCCAGCTCACCGACGAGCTCGACGTGCAGTGGGCCGGACATCCCAACTGGTTCTTCCGCTGGAGCAAGCACGCGCTGCCGCGCCTGCGCCACCCGCTCGTGCCCGAGTCGCGGCTCCTGTCCGACGGCGTCCCCGCCGACCTCGAGCGCTGGGTGCTGAAGCCTCTCTTCTCGTTCTCGGGCTCTGGCGTCAACGTGGACCCGACACGCGCCGACGTCGACGCCGTCCCCGAGGCCGAGCGGTCCCAGACGCTGCTGATGCGGAAGGTGGACTACACGCCGGTGATCGAGGCGCCCGACGGCGCGCGCTCCCGCGTCGAGGTGCGCCTGATGTTCGTCTGGCGCGCCGGCCGGCCGCTGCCGGTCATGACTCTCGCCCGCCTGTCGCAGGGCAAGATGATGGGCGTGAAGTTCAACCGCGACAAGACCTGGGTCGGATCTACGAGCTGTCTCTGGCCGCGAGGTTGATCCGCTCCTCGACGACGTAGTGGGGCCGCGCCCGCACCTCCTCGAGCACTGCCCCCAGGTACTCGCCCAGGACGGCGGTGAAGACGAGCTGCGCACCGCCAATCAGGCCGATCGCCGCGAGCAGCAGGGTCCCGCCGAGCGGCTGCGCAGAGGTCGCCCGGACGAGCGCGAGCGTCAGGGCTGCAAGGCCGAGCGCCACGACCAGAAGTCCCACGAGCCCGGCGGCGCGCAGCGGGAAGCGGCTGAACGAGACGATGCCCGTGAGGCCGAAGCGGACCATTCGCGGCAGCGTGTACTTCGTCTCGCCGCCGCCGCGCAGGCCAGGGCGGAAGCGCACGGCGCTCGCGCGGAAGCCCACCCAGTTGACGAGCCCGCGCAGGAACAGCGTCCGCTCGCGGAGCTGGCTCTGGAACACCTCCACGACCGGCCGCGCCAGCAGCCGGAAGTCGGCCGCGCCCTGGCGGATCGGCGTGTCCGAGATCGCGTTCACGAGGCCGTAGAAAGCGCGCGCGCCGAGCCGCTTCACGAGCGGCAGCGACGCGTCGTTCTCGCGCACGGAGTACACGACGTCGAAGCCCTGCTCGTGACGGGCCACGAGCTCGGCGATCACCGCGGGCGGGTGCTGCAGGTCGCTGTCCAGCATCACGAGCGCGTCGCCGTCGCTGTGGTCGATCCCCGCGAGCAGCGCCGCCTGCTGCCCGAAGCGGCTCGAAAGCGCCAGCACCGAGACGTCCGGCTCGGCCCCGGCCAGCGCCCGCAGCAGGTCGAGGCTGCGGTCGCTGCCCCGGTCCACGACGTAGATCACCCGGCTCTGCCAGCCTGGAATCCGTCCGAGCGCCTGCCGCAGCTCCTCGTGGAACGCGACGATCACCCGCTCCTCGTTGTAGACGGGACAGACGACGGTCAACCTGCGCATGGCCGAAGCGGGCCGAGCGTAGCACGCAGTCACTGCTATGATGACCGGTCTCGGGAGGGACGATGACGACCGAAAGGCGCAGCGAGGCCATCACAGCGGGCGACCGGCGCGCGCCCAATCGCTCGATGCTGCGGGCGGTGGGTTTCGGCGACGCCGACTTCCAGAAGCCGATCGTGGGCGTCGCCAACGCCTACAGCAACCTCACCCCGTGCAACGCGGGCATCCAGACGCTCTCGGACCGGGCGATGGCCGAGCTCAAGGCCGCGGGCGTGATGCCGCAGGTCTTCGGCACGATCACCGTGGCCGACGGCATCTCGATGGGCACCGAGGGCATGAAGTACTCGCTCGTCTCGCGCGAGGTGATCGCCGACTCGATCGAGACCGTGGTAAACGGCCAGTCGATGGACGCGGTGCTGACGCTCGGGGGCTGCGACAAGAACATGCCCGGAGCGATGATCGCGCTCGCGAGGCTCGACGTGCCCTCGATCTTCGTCTACGCCGGCACGATCAAGCCCGGCTGCCACGCCGGCCGCGACATCACGATCGTGAGCGTCTTCGAGGCGCTCGGCCAATACGAGGCCGGGAAGCTGCCGAAGCCGGAGCTCGACGCGATCGAGCGCGCCGCGATCCCCGGCGCCGGGGCCTGCGGCGGCATGTTCACGGCCAACACCATGTCGTCGGCGATCGAAGCGCTGGGGATGAGCCTCAAGGGCTCCTCCACGATGGCCGCCGAGGACGCGGAGAAGGCGGACAGCGCCGGCGAGTCGGCGCGCGTGCTGGTGGCCGCGGTGAAGAGCGGCCTGACCGCGCGCCGCATCCTGACCCGCAAGGCCTTCGAGAACGCCATCGCGGTGGTGATGGCCGTGGGCGGCTCCACGAACGCCGTGCTGCACCTGCTGGCGATCGCCCACGCCGCCGGCGTGAAGCTGACGCTCGACGACTTCGAGGAGATCCGCGGCCGCGTGCCCGTCGTCTGCGACCTCAAGCCCTCGGGCCGCTACGTCGCGACCGACCTGCACCGCGCGGGCGGCGTGCCGCAGGTCATGAAGATGCTGCTCGACCACGGTCTCGTCCACGGCGATGCCCTCACGATCACCGGCCAGACGATGGCGGAGGCGCTCCAGAACGTCCCCTCCGAGCCGCCCGCCGGCCAGGACGTGATCCGGCCATGGTCGAAGCCGGTCTATTCCAGCGGGCACCTTGCGATCCTGCGCGGCAACCTCGCGACCGAGGGCGCGGTCGCCAAGATCACGGGCGTCAAGAGCCCGCGCATCACGGGTCCCGCGCGCGTCTTCGAGCGCGAGGAGGACGCGGTCGCGGCGATCTTCGACCACAAGGTCAAGGCCGGCGACGTCGTGATCATCCGCAACGAGGGGCCCAAGGGCGGCCCCGGCATGCGCGAGATGCTCTCGCCGACCTCGGCGATCATCGGTGCGGGCCTCGGCGACTCGGTGGGCCTGATCACGGACGGCCGCTTCTCGGGCGCAACCTACGGTCTCGTCGTTGGCCACGTCGCGCCCGAGGCCGCGGTGGGCGGCACGATCGCGCTCGTCCACGAGGGCGACCGCGTGACGATCGACGCCGAGAAGCGCCTTCTGCAGCTGGAAGTCGACGACGCCGAGCTCGCGAAGCGCCGGGCCGCCTGGAAGCCGAAGCCGCCGCGCTACACGAGCGGCGTTCTGCACAAGTACGCGCGGCTCGTGGGGAGCGCCTCGCAAGGCGCCGTCACCGACGGCGCCTGAGGCATCAGCGCGTTGCCCACGCTCCCAGCAGCTTGCGGATGAGGACGATCTGACCCAGGTGATAGGCGTTGTGGTCTGCCGTCAGCAGGACCTGGCGAAGGTAGGTATGCCCCTCCTGCCCGTGCGCGAAATGCGAGGTGAGCTCGAGGTCTCGGCGGCGCACGAGCGCGACCAGCTCCTCGAGGTCGCTCTGGAACCCGTTCAGGCAGGCCGTCCATTCCGCTTCCGTGGGCTCGGTCTGCTTCGGCCAGTACCCCTCGGGCCAGGCGGGAGAGGTCCATCCGGGATCGACGGTGTAGCGCAGGATGTCCTGCTGGGCGAGGCGCATGTGCTCGAGCTCTTCGTAGATCGAGTGAGCGGAGTCAGAGGCTCGCCGGCCGCGCAGCGACGGGTCGAGGCCGCGCAGGGCCGTCTTCAGGTCCGCGTGCGCGTGGCCTCCGGTCAGCAGCTCCACGAGCTGCTCGCGCAGAACCGTCTGGTCCGTGGTCGGCGTGTGATCGGGCATGCCGACACTATACGGCGCGCGGTACGGCGCGCGGTCGCATTGACAGGCGACGCGCCCGGCGCGTAGGCTCCGCGCTTCACCGCGATGTCCGAGAGCGCCGCGAAGACACTCGTCCACGACGTGCTCACGAGCCGCGTCTACGATGTGGCGCGCGAGACGCCGCTCGACCCCGCGCCGCGCCTGTCGCGGCGGCTCGCGGCCGAGGTGCTGCTGAAGCGCGAGGACCTGCAGCCGGTCTTCAGCTTCAAGCTGCGCGGCGCCTACAACCGCATCGCCAGCCTCGACGGCGCCGCCCGCGCCCGGGGCGTGATCGCGGCGAGCGCCGGCAACCACGCCCAGGGAGTCGCCTTCTCGGCCCGGCACCTGGGGCTGCGCGCCGTGATCGTGATGCCGGTGACGACGCCCGAGATCAAGGTCGAGGCGGTGCGGGCGATGGGCGCCGAGGTGGTGCTCGCGGGCGACAGCTACTCCGATGCCCAGGCGCGCTGCGACGCGCTGGTCGAGGAGACCGGCCTCGCCTTCGTGCACCCGTTCGACGACCCCCTGGTGATCGCGGGCCAGGGCACGATCGGCGCCGAGGTGCTGCGCCAGTGCCACGGGCGGCTCGACGCGGTGTTCGTCCCGGTGGGCGGCGGCGGGCTGATCGCGGGCATCGGCGGCTACCTCAAGGCGCTGATGCCGGGCGTGAAGGTGGTGGGCGTCGAGCCGTTCGAGTCGGACGCCCTCTTCCGCTCGCTTCAGGCGGGCGAGCGCGTGCGCCTCGAGCAGGTCGGGATCTTCGCCGACGGCGTCGCGGTGCGCCAGGTGGGGGAGGCTACGTTCGCGATCGCGCGCCGCTGCGTGGACGAGGTGGTGCGCGTCACGAACGACGAGATCTGCGCGGCGATCCGCGACGTCTTCGACGAGACGCGCAGCGTGATGGAGCCGGCGGGTGCTTTGGCGGTCGCGGGGCTCAAGAGCTGGACCGCGAGCGCTCCGTGCGAGGGTCGGAGGCTCGTGGCGATCCTGAGCGGCGCCAACATGAACTTCGACCGGCTGCGCTTCGTCGCCGAGCGCGCCGAGGTGGGCGAGGCGCGCGAGGCGCTCTTCGGCGTGACGATTCCCGAGCGGCCGGGCGCCTTTCGCGACTTCTGCGCGGCGATCGGCCCGCGCGTGGTCACCGAGTTCAACTATCGCCTGGCGGGCCGGAGCGCCGCGCACATCTTCGTCGGCCTGAAGACCGCCTCGCGCGAGGACGGGCTCGCGGTCGTCGCGGAGCTGCGCCGGCGCGGCTACGAGGCGCACGACCTGACCGACGACGAGATGGCGAAGCTGCACGTGCGCTACATGGTCGGCGGCCGCTCGGCGGCGCGCGACGAGCGGCTCTACCGTTTCGAGTTCCCGGAACGGCCCGGCGCGCTCATGAAGTTCCTCGACACGCTCGGCGGCCGCTTCAACATCAGCCTTTTCCACTACCGCAACCACGGTGCCGACTTCGGCCGCGTGCTCGCCGCCTTCGAGGTGCCCGAGGCCGAGCTCGCCGAGTTCCGCGGCTTCCTCGACCGGCTCGGCTACCCTTCGTTCCCCGAAGCCGCGAACCCGGCCTACGCGATGTTCCTGGCCGGCAACGGCGGGTGACCGCAGAAAGGGGTCAGGTCTTGAATCTTGACGTCAAAATCCAAGACCTGACCCCTCAGGGCGAGAACCAGTGGCTGATCTTCACCAGGAATACGTTGTCGGGAGTCGTACGCCACAGGTCGTCCCAGTTGGAGCGGAACGAGGAGTCCCAGGCGGCGACCTCGTCGGTGCGGCCCTGTGACCACACGGCGTACACGGACGAGCCCGGCCGGTACTCCCAGCGCAGCACCAGGTTCGAGCGGAACTCCCGGAAGCTGAAGTCGGGGTTGGCGAACGAGTAGCGGCCGCCTCCCTCCTCGCTGACGACGTAGCGGCCGCCCTCGCCGAGCGCGATCTCGTCGGGCCCGTAGAGGTGGTAGCGGTCCTCGGGGCGCGTGGCGAGCGTGTCGGTCGCGCGCTTGAAGGCCCCGTAGCGGCCGGTGCCGATGAACGGGCTGCCGTAGTACTGGAGCGTCAGGTCGGGGGTGAGCGCGAGGTTCACCCGCAGCGTCAGGTTCCACGTGTCCTGGTCGATGTGCGCGAGCACGTAGCGCGCTCCGCCGGCCGCCGCCGCGGTCGTCACGTATTGCAGGTCGTCGCTCAGCCTCTCGAACGAGGTCTCGGCCGCGAGCAATAGCCGGTTGCTGGGACGCAAGTTGAGCCGGACGCTGGCCTCCGCCGACCACGAGTCGTCGTCCGTCGTCCACGCGTGGCCGGCCTCGGCCACGAACGACGTGCGCCGCGAGGGGTCGCTCTCGAGCGCGAGCGATCCCTCGAAGTAGTCGTGCCAGCGCAGCGCAGGCCCGCCGCGCAGCGCTCGCGTGTCGACGACCTGCTCGTACGAGAGCTCGCCAGCGGCGCGCCACTTGCTGCGCAGCGTGCCGCTCGCCTCGACGCTGGTCGAGGCGCGCGTGTGAAGCCCGCCGAAGTCCCACTCGTCGTCGCGCGACAGCTCGATCCCGTAGGCGCGGAACGGTCCCTTCGGCTCGGGCTGCGACCAGCTCAGGAAGAGGTCGTTCGCCTTGAGGTCCGCCTGCCGCAGGTAGCCGACGTCGTTGAGGTCGAGGCCGGGCGAGTACCAGTGGAACTGGTCGCTCACGCGGAACCTTCGGCTCTGGGAAGACGACGCGCGGACGAAGCCGCTGTGGCCCGAGAGCGACGTCGCTTCGGGGTCGACGCCGAGGTGGCTCGCACCTTCGCGCTGGAAGTAGTGGACGGGGCTACGCTGGAGCTCGAGGATCGCCGAGCGCTCGCCCTCGACCCGGCTCAGGATCGCCCGCGCCTCGAGCTGGAACGCCCGGTCGGCAAGAAAGCGCGTGAAGTCGAGCCCGCCGGTCCACGCACGGCGGGGCAGGAAGGCGAGCACGGCGTCGTCGCCGAAGCGGTGGGTGCCCGTCGCCATGGCGCCGAGCATCGTGTTGCCCTTGTCCCAGTCTTTCTGGACCCGAGCCACGGTGTAGCTCGCGAACGGCACGACGACCGGCTCGCTCGTACCAAAGGGCGAGCTGATGCTCGCCCGCTCCTCCTGCGTGATGCTCTGGAGCACGCCGACCGAGAGCCCGCCGTTCGTCTTGCCCGTGACCTTGGCCGCGCCGAGGATGGTCGTGCTCTCGGGCATCCGGAGCGCCGCGCCGTCGGCGGACGGCGGCAC
>DATBSL010000264.1:0-9065 GCA_036559805.1 Vicinamibacteria bacterium | reverse complement strand
TTGCCCCCCGCCTCTTTCGCGGTGTACATCGCCGAGTCCGCGTGCGAGAGCAGCTCGTCGGCCGAGAGCCCGTGATCGGGATAAAGGGCTATGCCGAGGCTCGCCGTGACCCTCGGCCCTCCAGGGGCCGCGACACTGTCGTGCGCGATCGCCTCGGCGAGCTGCGCGGCGACCGCCTGCGCCTGGGAGCCGTCGGCGAGCGGGAGCAGGATCGCGAACTCGTCACCGCCCAGTCGCGCCAAGAGATCGCTGCCGCGCAGACGGCCCCTCAGCAGGCGCGCGAGGCGCGCGAGCAGCTCGTCGCCGGCGCGGTGGCCCATTGCGTCGTTGACGGCCTTGAAGTCGTCGAGGTCGAGGAACAGCACGGCCCCGCGCGTCCCGTAGCGCAGGCTCATCGCGAGCTCGTGCTGCAGCTCGGCCTCGAAGCGCTTGCGGCTCAGCACGCCGGTGAGCGGATCGTGCTCCACCAGGTAGAGCAGCTGCTTCTCGTAGCGCTTGCGCTCCGAGGCGGTAGCGGCGAGCACGAGCGCGGTGACGGAGGCCGCGCCCAGGAACGCCTGCAGCAGCAGCAGCGACTCGTGCGGCGCGAGTCGCGCGAAGGGACCGAAGCCGTCGAGCGTCCCGCGGATGGCAACGCCGGACAGCACCAGCAGCGCCGCGGCGGCGCCGCGCGGCTGGAAGCGCAGGGCCGCCCACAGCAGGGGCAGCAGGCACACGAACTCGAGCGGATAGTCCCGCGCGCGAAAGGGGAACCAGCCGTCGAAGACCACGGAGCTCACCAGCGTCACCACCAGCAGCAGCACCAAGCCTTCGAAGCGTCGCGCACGGCTCCAGCCCGACGACGCTCCCGTGGACCATAGAAGCAGCGGCGGCGCCACTACCAGGATGCCCACGGCGTCCCCGAGCCACCACGTCAGCCAGACCGCTCCCAGGCCCGGCGCGCTCACGAGGCCGTCCAGGAACAGGCACGTCATCCCGATCGTCGCCGCGACCGCCGTGCTCGCGACGGCGGCGAGCGCGGCGAAGCGGAACACGTCCGGAACGCGCTCGAAGGTCTGGCGTCCACCAGCGTAGCGAGCGACGAGGTGCGCGCCCATCACGCCCTCGAGCGTGTTGCCGGCGGCGATTCCGAGGCAGGCGAGCGTCGAGCCGGCAGTCGTGATGTTGACCAGGAAGGCGCCGAGGAAGATCACCGGCCAGAAGCCGGTGCCACGCGCCAGGATCGCGGCCAGCGCGATCCCCGAGGGCGGCCACACGGGCGTGGCGCTCGAGTTCTGGAACGCGAGCCCCAGCCCGAGCTTGCCCGCTGCGAAGTAGGCGATGCAGAGCAAAGCACCGTCGACGAGCGGTTCGGTGAAGCGCGCGGCACCGCTCATCGTGGAGCCCAGGCGCGCATTGACCAGCGACGAGCGCATGTTACGGGTGCCGGTGGCGACGCTACCCTGTCGCGCGGGGGCCTGTCCAGCGATCCGCGGCGCGTTCAGTCTGGCAGGAAGGGAAGCGGCACGCGCAGCGGCCCCTCGTCCGTCTCGAGCAGCACGTCCGTGGACTCGACCGCGCGCACCAGCGCGTCGGCCAGCCGGTCGCCCGCGCGGTACGCGTAGAGCTGGCCGGTGGGGGAGTAGGCGAAGGCCACGTAGGTGTCGCCCAGGGCCGCCACTCCGGCGAGCTGGAACTCGAGCAGCGTCAGCTCCTCGCGCCGCAGCGCAAGCCGCGGCTCCGGCCCGCCGCGTGCGACCGGAACGGGGGCGTCCATCGTCGCCGTCCGGCCCACGAGGATGCGTCGCTCCTCCTCCACTCGCTCGGCGAGGCCCGCGGACTCGAGCAGCGTCGCGCGAAGCGCGCCGAGCGGCGCGTCCTTCGTCCAGACGCTGGCGCGGCCGAGGAAACCGGGAGGCCCGAGCGCCGCGAGCTGCGGGTCGACCTCCGCCATCGCGGCCAGCAGGTCGCGCACCTCGGCCCGCTTCAGGGCGAAGCTCGCCGGCGGGCCGGCCTCGGGAGTCGCGCGCGTGGGAAGCTGAGGCCGTGTCGAGACGCGCCTCACGGCTCCGCTCGCGGCGATCTCGACGCCCGCGGCCTTGCGCAGCGCGGCGAGCGCCTCGTCGAGCGTCGCTCGCGTCACCTCGACGCTCGCGCGCCCCGCGACGTCGCCGTCCACGACGAAGCCGGCCGCGCCGAGCGCCGCGAGCACCTGGAATACGTCCGCGAGGTCGACGTCGCGCAGCCGCAACGTGAGCGGACCGCGGCCGGGGTCCTTGGCCGTGGGCGTTCGCCCGCGCACCACCGGGCTGCGCGCCGCGTCGCGGTCGACGCGACACGGCTGGACGTCCTGCGCGAACGGGTCCTCGACCGGCACCGGCAGCTCGGCCTCGGGGCCCGCGCTGGGGCTCCTGCCGTGGGTCTCGAAGCGCAAGCAGGCGCCCTGCCTCGCGATCAGGAAGTCGGAGACGCGCAGGAAGCCCCGCTCCAGCCGGCTCTCGAAAGCGCGCATCGGCCCCTCGCCGAGCGCTATGCCGCGGATCGTGAACTCCTCGGCGAGCGCGGCGTAGCCCACGACCACCGGCCGCTCGCGCACGACCGCCGACAGCTCCGACAGGAACAGCCGCGGGTTGCGCCGGGCTCGCCGCCACGCCGCGATCGCATCCGACTTGGCGAACGCCAGCGACTGGTCGCGCATGAAAGCGTCGGCCGCCGGCCGCGGCACGCCGCTCGGGCGCGCGCGCGACTCGGGCGGCGGCGGCAGCGGCGCGCGCAGCGGCCAGAAAGGGAAGCGCAGCACGCACGCGAGCTGTACCTGGTCCTCGCCGGTGGCGGTGAGCGTGAGGCTCTCCACGTCCGCGAGCCTGTGCGAGACGGCGACGCGCTGGAAGAAGCGGTCGATCTGCGCGTAGCCGCCGAGCGCCGCCACGTCGAGCGCCAGCTCGCCCTTGGTTCCCGACTCGACGGGCTGCCGCGGCGCGACCTCGACGCGCGCGAGGCGCGACGCCTCCGCCGCGTCGCGCACCAATAGCGCGTCCGCCGCCGCGGTCGGGCCGTCGGGAAGGATCCGGCGCAGCGTCTCGAGCCGGCGGTCGAGCAGCGTCCGCTCGTCGGCGAACGGGCGCGTCGCCTGGGCCGCGGCCGGCGCCGCCGCCAGCGCCACCGCCACCGCCGAGACGAGCGACAGTGCCGTGGGCAACGCTCTAGCCGTCGCGCCCGCCGCGCCGCCAGCCGGAGACGTGGGCGGGCACGGCGAGCCCCGTGGGAAGCAGCGGGTCGGCGAGCGGGACCAGGGGCGTGAGCCGCAGCGGCAGCTCGCCGGCCCACACCGGCAGGGCGTAGTCCGGCTCGTCGTCCTTGGGCGGGCCGCTGCGGACCTTGGCCGACGCCTCGTCGAGCGGGAAGGCGAAGACGCGCGTCGCGCGCAGCTCGTTCTCGGACGGCCCGCGCACGTGGCCGGCGCGGCCCGGCACGATGTGCTCGACGATCGCGTCGAGCGCGCGGAGCTTCTCCTCGCGTCCCACGAGCTCGCTCGCGCGGCCCAGCACCACCACGCTCCTATAGTTCATCGAGTGGTGGAACGTGGAGCGCGCGAGCACCAGGCCGTCCAGGATCGTCACCGTCACGCAGGCGGGGGCGCCTTCCGCGAGCGCCTTCAGCATGCGGCTCGCCGCCGAGCCGTGGACGACCAGCCGCTCGCCGATCCGCGCGAAGGCCGTGGGGATCACGAACGGCTGGTCCGCGTCCACGAACCCCACGTGGCACACGAACGCCTCGTCGAGGATGGCGTGGATCTCGGCACGCTGGTAGCGACCGCGCTCCGGCAGGCGCCGGACCGTGGTGCGGGGCGACGGACCGTGAGGCGGCCTAGTAATCGGCGTCGTCGTCGTCGACGATGTCGTCGCGTCGACGCCTTGGGCTCGTCTTGCGCGCGGGCTTCGTCTCGGGCTTCTGCTTGAAGCGACGTCCGCGGCTGTCGCCCGTCTCCTCCGGCGGTGGGAAGCCCCCGCCCGGCGGACCGCCGGAGCGGTAGCCGCCGCCCGGCCGCGAATAGCCGCCCCCGCCGGGCCGCGAGAAGCCCCCCCCGCCGCCGGGCCGGGAGAAGCCCCCCCCGCCGGGACGCGCGCTGCCGCCCGGACGCGAGAAGCCGCCGCCGGCGGCGCCAGCGGGGCGCGGGGGACGATCCTCGGCCGCGTTCACGCGAATCGCGCGGCCCTTCAGGTCGCGCCCGTTCATCTGCTCGATGCAGCGCTCCGCGGCCTCGTCGCTCTCGAACTCCACGAAAGCGAAGCCACGCGGACGGCCGGTCTCACGATCGGTCGGGACTTTGGCGTCCACGACCTTCCCGACGGCGCCAAAAGCTTCGAGCAGCTCATCGCGTGTCACGTCGAAGCTCAGGTTTCCAACGAATACCTTGTTCGAAATCGCCCCGTCTCCTTGCTCGGATGCGTCCCGCTGCCGCCGGGTTCCCAAGCCCGACCTTACGGCGAGACAGCACAGGACTTTAGCAGAATGCCCCCCGGTTTCCAACGACGCGTAAGGAGGCGACCGTGCTGATCTCGGCAGGCCGGCAGGTTATGATTCGCGGCGTTCGGCGGCCGGAATTGACCCATAGCCGTCCGTTCACATGGCCACGGAGACTGCGATGACACGGCGTTCGTCTGCCTTCCTGCTGGCGCTCGCCTGCGCGACTCGCGGCGTCGCGGCCGAGAGCCTGGACTGGGCCACCATCGGCCGGATCCGCGACGAGGGGTTCCGCCGCTCGCAGGTGATGGAAACTGCCGCGCAGCTCACCGACGTCCACGGGCCCCGCCTGAGCGGCTCGCCCCAGTACAAGCAGGCGGCGGAGTGGGCCCGCCAGCAGCTCGAGAGCTGGGGGCTGCAGCATTCGCACCTCGAGGCGTTCCCGTTCGGACGCGGCTGGAGCTTCGAGCGCAGCTCGGCCCACGTCGTGGCGCCCGTCACGTTTCCGCTGGTGGCGATCCCGAAGGCCTGGACCGCCGGAACGAGCGGCACGGTACGCGGCAAGGTCGTCCGTGTCCGCGTCGAGTCCGAGGCCGACGTCGACAAGTGGAAGGGCAAGCTCGCCGGTCTCGTGGTCTGGGCGGGCGAGGCTCGCGAGCTCAAGTCCCCCGAGGACAAGGGTGTCTTCCAGCGCTACAGCGACAGCGACCTCGACGACATCGAGCGCTACCAGGTTCCGACTCCGCGCGCGGCGCGCGCGCCCGCCGGGCCGGGGGGCGGGCCTCCCTTCGACCGCGAAGCGTTCCTGCGCCGGCGGCGGCTCAACCAGGCGCTCGAGAAGCTCTACGCGGCCGAGAAGCCACTCGCCGTCGTCGAGCCCTCGGGCCGCGACGCGAACGTGCTGCTGCTCGGCAGCGGCGGCTCGCGCAAGAAGGGCGATCCGCAGGCGGTCACACAGCTGATCGTGTCGGCCGCGCAGTGGTCGCGCGTCGCGCGGCTCATCGATCGCAAGCTCGAGGTCGAGCTGGAGCTCGACGTGCGCGCCGCCTTCCACGAGGAGGACACGAACGGCTACAACGTCGTGGCCGAGCTCCCGGGCAGCGACAAGAAGGGCGAGCTGGTGATGATCGGCGCCCACCTCGACTCGTGGCACCCGGGCACGGGCGCGACGGACAACGCCGCGGGCTCGGCGGTGATGATGGAGGCGATGCGGATCCTGAAGGCGATCGGCGCCACGCCGCGGCGTACGATCCGCATCGGGCTGTGGGGCGGGGAGGAGCAGGGGCTGCTCGGCTCGCGCGCCTACGTGTCGGAGCACTTCGCCTCGCGCCCCCCGGCGCCCGAGCCGGGGCCCGACGATCCGCCGGCGTTCCTGCGCAACGACCCGCCCGCGCCGATGACGCTCAAGCCGGGCCACGCGAAGCTCGCGGCGTACTTCAACCTCGACAACGGCACCGGCCGGATCCGCGGCATCTACCTGCAGGAGAACGCGGCGACCAAGCCCGTCTTCGACAGCTGGATGGAAGCCGTCAAGGACCTGGGCGCGACGCGGGTCTCGATGCGCAACACGGGCGGCACCGACCACCAGGCGTTCGACTCGGTCGGGCTTCCCGGCTTCCAGTTCATCCAGGACCCGATCGAGTACTCGAACGGCAGCTTCTTCGGCACGCACCACACCGACATGGACGTGTACGACCGGCTGCAGCGGGAGGACCTGATGCAGGCGGCGGTCGTGATCGCGACCTTCGCGTACACCGCGGCGAGCCGCGAGGAGATCCTTCCCCGCAAGCCCCTGCCGCCCGTCGCGGCTGCCCCGCCCGCGCCCCGGGGGACGAAGACCAAAGGCGACGTGAAGCCGAAACTCGAGAGTCCTTGAATCTCTTCGCCTACGGAACGCTGATGGCGGTCGAGGGCCTGCGCGAGGCCATCGGCGACCGCGCCGACGTCGTGACGTTCCGGCCGGCGCGGCTGCCCGGCTGGCGCCGGATCTGGAACGTGTTCCGGACCGAGTGGAACGGCGGCGTCCTGAACCTCGAGCCGAGCCCGAGCGACGTGGTGGTGGGAATGCTCGTCGAGGGCCTCTCCGAGGAGGACATGCACGTCCTCGACTCGCAGGAGTCGACCCACCTGCCGCGCGACACCGTCTACGTCGAGCCCTTCACGGGCGACGTCGTGCCGGCCCAGATCTACCGCCGCAGGAAGGGCAACCACGCCGGCAAGCCCTCCGGCCGCTACAAGACCGTCGTGCTCGAGCGCGCCTACCGCGCGGGCTGGGAAGTCTACGAAAGCCTGTGTCGAGGGACGGTGGACTCGGCAGGAAACCCACTGACGTTCGGGTAACCAGGGGGGTCTGGGGGGACGAAGTCCCCCCAGTTCAATGAACGCCAGAACCAGCTGTGGCCGTTCGTTGCTCCACGAGGATAGATGTTGGAGAGTAACGGGCTCCGCACCGGGTTATCCTCAACCAGTCCATGTACTTCAAACAGTTCTATCTAGGCTGCCTGGCCCAGGCGTCGTATCTGATCGGGTCGGATGGCGAGGCGGTGGTCGTCGATCCGCGGCGCGACGTGGACGAGTACCTCGCCGAGGCGCGCGCGCAAGGCCTCGCGATCCGCTACGTCGTCGAGACGCATCTTCACGCCGACTTCGTGAGCGGCCACCGCGAGCTCGCGGAGCGCACGGGGGCCACGATCCTGATCGGCGCCGGGGCGGGCGCGGTCTTCCCGCACCGGGCGGTCCGGGACGGCGACGAGCTCCTGGTCGGCAAGGTCAAGCTGCGCTTCCTCGAGACGCCGGGCCACACGCCCGAGAGCGTGTGCGTGCTGGTGACAGACACAGCGGCCGGAGAGGCGCCCAGCCTGGTGCTCACGGGCGACACGCTCTTCATCGGGGACGTGGGCCGTCCCGATCTCGCGGGCTCGCGCGGCCACACGCCGCAGGCGATGGCGTCGCTCCTGTACCAGTCGCTGCACGGCAAGCTCCTCGCGCTGCCGGACTCGGTCGCCGTCTATCCGGCGCACGGGGCCGGGTCGCTTTGCGGGAGGAACATCTCCCAGGAGCTGCACTCGACGATCGGCGCGGAGCGCCGCACGAACTATGCCCTGAAGCCGATGCCGGAGGCGGAGTTCGTGAAGCTCACGACGGTGGACCTCCCCGAGCAGCCCGCGTACTTCGGAATGGACGTGGCGCTCAACCGCGAGGGCGCTCCGCCTCTTGCCGGCCGGTCGCTGCCCAAAGGCCTCGCGCCCGACGCGTTCTCGGCGCGCGCGCAGGCGGGAGCGCAGGTGGTCGACGTCCGCTCGGCCGCGGCGTTCGGCGCCGGCCACGTGCCCGGAGCGTGGAGCCTCGGCCTCTCGGGCCAGTTCGCGTCCTGGGCGGGGGCGCTCCTCGACCCTCGGCGCGAGATCCTGCTCGTGACCGATGACGAGGCGGGCGCCGCCGAGGCGACGGTGCGGCTGTCGCGCGTCGGCCTCGAGCGCGTCGCCGGGCACCTCGCGGGCGGGCTCGCGACGTGGGACGCGGCCGGCCGCGAGATCGAGACGCTTCCGCAGTGGCCGGTGGACGAGCTCAAAGCGCAGATCGCCGAGCAGCCGAAGCTCCAGGTGCTCGACGTGCGCCGGCCCGGCGAGTACGCGGCTGGCCACGTCCCCGGCGCGCGCAGCCTGCCGCTCGACCGGCTGTCGCGGGAGACCGCGTCGCTCGACGCCTCGCGCCCGCTCGCAATCGTGTGCGCGAGCGGCTACCGCTCGAACGTCGCATGCAGCCTGCTGCGGCAGCAGGGCTTCACGGGCGAGCTGTACAACGTGGCCGGCGGCACCACGGCCTGGGTCGCCGCGGGCTTCGACACCGAAGGAGCGGCGGACTTCAAGTAACGGACCGGCAACCACGGACCACGGGTAGCGGTGGAGCCGGAGGGCTCCCGTGGACGGGCGCCGGCGAGTGATCGCCCGGCCATGGGATCCCGGTCCACCGCGGAGACGATGGCAACGCGTCGAGAGACGATGGCCACGTGGAGTATCCTCAGGCATGGCCCCGGAGCGCATCCCCGCGATCAAGGTCATGCTGCTGCCCAAGGACACGAACGCCCTCGGGACGATCTTCGGTGGCGTGATCCTCTCCCACGTCGACCTGGCATCCGCGGTCGAGGCGCGCAAGTCGGCGCCGCACCGCTACGTCACCAAGGCTATGCGCGAGGTGGAGTTCCACGAGCCGGTATTCCTGGGCGACATCGTGTGCTTCTACACCGAGACTGTCCGCATCGGCCGCACTTCAATCACGGTGCGCGTGCTGGTCGAGTCCGAGCGCTGGGGCAGCGGCCAGGGCGAGCGCGTGAAGGTGACCGAGGCCGAGGTGGTGCTGGTCGCCGTCGACGCGGCCGGGAAACCGATCCCGATCGTGGGCGCGGCGGTGAGTCAGGCATGAGTACGCTGGCCACGCGCCGAACGCTCAAGGTCGTCTGCCCGCACGACTGCCCGGACACCTGCGTGATGACGGTGGACGTCGAAGCCGGCCGCGCCGTGGCGATCGGCGGGGACCCCGACCACCGCTTCACGCAGGGCTTCCTGTGCGCGAAGGTGAACCAGTACCTCGATCGCGTGTACAGCCCCGAGCGGCTGCTCTAC
>DATBSL010000263.1:0-5523 GCA_036559805.1 Vicinamibacteria bacterium | reverse complement strand
GCGCACGTGGCCGAGCGCACGATCACCCGCGAGCGACTCGAGCCGGCCGGCCGTGAACACGTCGTTCACCAGCCCCATGCCCTTCTCGAGGCGGATCCGGCCCGCGTCGGCGGCGGCGATGCCGGCGGACTCCTGGCCGCGATGCTGCAGCGCGTAGAGCCCCATGTACGCGAGGTGCGCCGCCTCCGGGTGGCCGAAGACGCCGACGAGCCCGCACTGGTCGTGGAAGTGGTCGTCCTCGACCGGCAGGTTCCTCATCGAGCCCGATGTTAGCATCGGGCCGAGGTCCCAGGACCCCATGCATTTCTACAATTCCAGGACGCGCGGAGGCGCGGTTGCCACGCTCGCGTTCGCGATCGCTCTCGGCGGCCTCGGTCGGCATGCCGGGGCGGCCCGGCAGCAAGCATCGCCCCGCGAGGAAATCGGCGTCTTTGCCGCCGCGAGCCTCGCCGACGTGCTGACCGAGATCGGGAAGGCCTGGGAGGCCGCATCGGGGCACCACCCGGTCTTCAACTTCGGGGGCTCGAGCGACCTCGCGCGCCAGATCCTCGCCGGCGCGCCGGCCGACGTGTTCTTCTCGGCCGACACCGTGCAAATGGGCCTCGTCGTCCGCCAGGGGCTCGCGCGAGCCGCCGACTCCAGCGACCTGCTCTCGAACACGCTGGTCGTCATCGTCCCGGCGTCGTCCGTGACGCGCGTCGCGGCCGCCCGCGACCTCAGCGGGTTCGCGAAGATCGCGCTCGCCGACCCGGAGGCCGTCCCCGCCGGCGTCTACGCTCGAAGCTGGCTCGAGGCCGAGGGCGTCTGGAGCGCGCTCGCCGAGCG
The DNA here is from genome assembly GCA_036559805.1 of Vicinamibacteria bacterium. Lineage (GTDB taxonomy): Bacteria > Acidobacteriota > Vicinamibacteria > Fen-336 > Fen-336 > DATBSL01. Next base: position 4,698 of record DATBSL010000263.1, on the reverse strand, counting down.
AGTCGTCCCGATGCTGCACGTGCGCGCGGCGCTCGCGGCGGTCGAGTCCGGCAACGTGGACGCGGGCATCGTCTACAGGACCGACGCGGTGCGCTCGAGCCGCGCACGGATCGCGCTCGAGGTGAGCCCGGAACGGGGGCCGAAGATCCGCTACCCCGTGGCGCCCCTCGCCGGCAGCAAGCCGGCGGCCGCGTCGTTCGTCGCCTACCTGAAGTCCACCGCGGCGCGCGCGGTCTTCGTCCGCCACGGCTTCCTCGTGCTCGGAGGCCAGTAGCCCTGCTGACGCGCGACGAGCTCGCGGTCGTCGGCTTCAGCCTCGCGACGGCCGCGGGCGCGACGCTCCTGATCCTGCCGCCGGCCGTCGCCGCGGCGCTCGCCCTCGCGCGCTACCGTGGGCCGGGCAAGGGCCTGATCGAGACGTTGCTCGCGCTGCCGCTGGTGCTGCCGCCGACGGCCGTGGGGCTCGTCCTGCTCGAGGCCCTCGGCCGCCGCGCGCCGCTCGGCGGCTGGCTGGCGCGCCAGGGCCTCGAGGTCGTGTTCACGTGGAAAGCGGTCGTGCTGGCCATGGCGGTGATGTCGTTTCCGCTGCTCGTGCGCTCGGCGCGCACCGCATTCGAGGAGGTGGACCCGCGGCTCGTGGGCCTCGCGCGCACGCTCGGCCTCGGCCCGCTCGCCGCCTTCCGGCGCGTGACCCTGCCGCTCGCGTGGCGAGGCCTGCTCGCCGGGGTCGTACTCGCGTACTCGCGCGCGCTCGGCGAGTTCGGCGCCACGGTGATGGTCGCCGGCAACATACCCGGCCGGACCCGGACGCTCTCCCTCGCGATCTTCCACGAGAACCAGCTCGGCCGCGACGACCGCGCGCTCGTGCTCGCGGGCGTGACCTGCGTGTTGGCGTTCGCCGCGCTCTGGACGGCCGAGCTCGTCACGCACCGCCGAGCGCGGCGCGCCGCGGCATGATCGAGCTCGACCTCGAGCTGCCGCTCGCGGGCTTCGCCCTGCGCGTAGCGACGCGCATCGACGGCGGCGTGACGGCCGTGATGGGTCCCTCGGGCTCCGGCAAGACCTCGCTGCTCGAGGCCGTGGCGGGGCTGCGCCGCGCAGCGCGCGGACGTCTCGCGCTCGATGGCGACGTACTGCTCGACAGCGCCAGGGGCGTCGCGTTGCCGCCGGAGGCGCGACGCGTCGGCTACGTGCCGCAGGACGCCGGCCTCTTCCCGCACTTGAGCGCCGGGGACAACGTGCGCTTCGGCACGCGCGCGGACGCCGCCGCGGTCGCGAGTGCCGTCGCCACGCTCGAGATCGGCGGCCTGCTCGAGCGCTACCCGGCCTCGCTCTCGGGCGGCGAGAAGCAGCGGGTGGCGCTCGCGCGCGCGCTCGCGACGCGCCCGCGCCTGCTGCTGCTCGACGAGCCGCTCGCGGCGCTCGACGTGGCGCTGCGCGAGCGGATCCTCCCGTACCTGCTGCGGGTGCGCGACGAGTGGAAGACGCCGGCGCTCTACGTGACCCACAACGTCGGCGAGGCGCTGGCGCTCGCGGGCGGGGTCCTGCTGCTGCGCGCGGGCCGCGTCGAGGCCCAGGGCTCGCCCTTCGACCTGCTGGCGAGCACGGGCCTCGCAGCGGCGTCGCCGCTCGGCGTCGAGAACCTGCTCCCGGGCCGCGTCAGCGCGCACGACGCCGAGGGCGGCGTGACCACGGTCGAGCTCGGCACGGGGCTCGCGCTCGCGGCGCCGCTGGCGTCGGAGCGAGCCGTCGGCAGCCGCGTCGTCGCCGCGGTGCGCGCCGAGGACGTGATCGTGGCGCGGCGCGCGCTCGAGGGGCTGTCCGCCCGCAACCTCTTCGAGGCGCGCGTGGCCGCGCTCTCCCGCACGGGCAGCGACGTGACGCTGCGTTGCGCGACGCCGGCCTCCGGCCCGGAGTGGATCGTGCGGGTCACGCCCGCCGCCGTGGCTTCGCTCGAGCTCGCGGTCGGCCAGACGGTCTTTCTCGCAGTGAAGAGCCACTCGGTCCGGCTCGTGTGAGCGTCTGCTAGCATCGCCGCGGAGCGAGAGACCCACGTGAAGGAAGCCGGATTCCCGGACCTGCGCGCGTTCCTCGACGAGCTGCGACGGCTCGGCGAGCTGCGCGTCGTGGACGCGGAGGTCGACGCGCGCCTCGAGGCCGCCGAGATCCACCGCCGCGTGATCGCCGCCGGCGGCCCGGCGCTCCTGTTCACGCGCGTGCGCGGCGCCGAGCTGCCGCTCGCCACGAACCTCTTCGGGACGCCGCGTCGCGCCGAGCTCGCGTTCGGGCGCCGGCCGGGCCAGCTCATCCGCCGGATCGTCGAGCTGGCCCAGACGCTCCTGCCGCCGACGCCCGCGCGGCTCTGGGGCGCGCGCGACGTCGCCTTCGAGGCCCTGCAGATCGGGCTCAGGGCGGCCTCGGAGGGCCCCGTCACGGAAGTCGTCACGCGCGACGTCAGGCTCGACCGCCTGCCGGTGCTGACCTGCTGGCCCGAAGACGGCGGCCCGTTCGTGACGCTGCCGCTCGTGTACACCGAACACCCGGATGGCGCGGGGCGCAGCAATCTCGGCATGTACCGCCTGCAGGTCCACGACCACCGCTCGACGGGCATGCACTGGCAGATCGGCAAGGGCGGGGGCTTTCACTACGCGGCGGCCGAGGCGCGCGGCGAGAGCCTGCCGGTCACGGTCTTCCTCGGCGGACCGCCGGCGCTGATGCTGGCCGCGATCGCTCCGCTGCCCGAGAACGTTCCCGAGATCATGCTGGCCTCGCTCATCGCCGGGAGCCGGCTCGCGCGCTGCCCCGGCCCGGGCCCGCACCCGCTCGTCGCGAGCGCGGAGCTGGCGCTCGTCGGGCGGGTCCCGCCACGCGAGCGGAAGCCCGAGGGGCCCTTTGGCGATCACTACGGCTACTACTCACTGCGCCACGACTACCCCGTCTTCCAGGTGGAGGCGCTCTGCCGGAGGCGCGACGCGATCTATCCGGCGACAGTGGTCGGCAAGCCGCGGCAAGAGGACTTCTTCATCGGCGACCTGCTGCAGGAGCTGCTGTCGCCGCTCTTCCCGCTCGTGATGCCCGGCGTGCGGGCGCTCTGGTCGTACGGCGAGACGGGCTATCACTCGCTCGCCGCCGCCGTCGTCCGCGAGCGCTACACGCGCGAGGCGATGGCCTCGGCCTTCCGCATCCTGGGCGAGGGCCAGCTGTCGCTGACGAAGTTCCTGCTCGTGACCGACCGCGACGTCGACCTGAAGGACTTCAAGGCGACGCTCGAGCACGTCCTCGCGCGCACGCGGCCGGAGACCGACCTCTACGTCTTCTCGAACCTGTCGATGGACACGCTCGACTACACCGGGCCCGCGGTCAACGAGGGCTCGAAGGGCGTGTGGCTGGGCCTCGGCGACCCGGTGCGCGAGCTGCCGCGCGAGTTCCGGCCGGCCGAGCCGCCGCCGCGCGACGTCACGGACGTGCGCGTCTACTGCGGCGGCTGCCTGGTCGTAGGCGGCCCCTCCGCTGAGGACGATCCCGGCGCCGCCGCGCGCCTCGCCGCGCACCCGGCGTTTCGCGGCTGGCCGCTCCTGGTACTGACCGACGAGCCGAAGCGAGCGGCGGCGAGCGACATGAACTTCCTCTGGACGACGTTCACGCGCTTCGAGCCGGCCGCGGACGTGCACGCCGCGGCCACGCGCGTCGTGCGCCACCACGTGGTCCACGAGCCGCCGGTGCTGATCGACGCGCGCCGCAAGCCGTCGTTTCCGAAGGAGCTGACCTGCGATCCCGACACGGCCGCGCTCGTCGGCCGGCGCTGGAGCGAGTATTTCCCGGATGGCCGCGTCGAGATGGGCGATTCGGAAACGGCGCACCTCGACCGCGCCTGACGGGAGCTACGGGCGCGACTCGAGAAGCGCGTCGACGGCGGCGTAGCCGGTCGGCAGCGTCACGTCGCCGGGTGACGCTCCCCACCGCAGCAGCGCTTCGACCGACTCCGGCGAGCGCCGATGCGCCCAGTACGAATCGACGCAGGCGCGCACCGCGAGCTGCAGCGGCGTCCGGCCTTTGCCGTCTCTCGCCTCGACCGAGGCGCCGCGCTCGAGCAGGAGCTTCAGCGTCGCGGGCCAGGCGCGCCAGGCAGCGATATGAAGAGGCGTGGCGCCGCGGGTGACGTCCCAGTACCCGTCGGGCTCTGGAAAGGGCGCGTCCACGGGAGCGCCGAGGTCGAGCAGCAGGCGGACACCCTCGGTGTTGCCGACGCCCGCGAACTCGCCGAGCAGCTCGCCCGCGTTCGCCACCACCTCCTCGACGAGGGCGGGCTCGCGCGCGGCCAGCGCCCGCACCTGCGCCGGGTCCCGCCGGGCGCACGCCGCGACGAGCCGCAGCATGCCCGAAAAAGACACAGCGACGCCTCGCGCCTCGACGAGCTCCAGAACGTCGCCGCGCCCAGAGCGCGCCGCCATCGCCACGGCCGAGAGACCCTTCCACTCGGCAAACGGGTCGGCCCCCGCGAGAAGCAGCCGCTCGACGAGCGGCAGCGCGTTGTCGCGCAGCAGGGCCTGGTGGATCGCGCACTTGCCCCAGCGGCTCACGCGGTTCGGATCGGCGCCGTGGTCGAGCAGGTAGGAAACGCCCTCGTAGTCGTGCCAGTCGTGCTTGCGGATCAGCATCACGACCAGGCTGTCGGCGGTCAGCTTTCCGGTCCCGACG
>DATBSL010000262.1:0-6931 GCA_036559805.1 Vicinamibacteria bacterium | reverse complement strand
CCGGCAAGCGCGAGACTCGACAGCACCGCGAGTGGATGTCGCTCTACAAGGCACACCGACGGATCAGCGGCGGTGCGCAGGCCGGCCGTCAGGACTCCGCACAGATCCAGGAGCTGCTCGCGACTCAACGAGCCCGCTGTCTGATTTGCCGCAAGCCGATCGAGACTGGCGACGCACGCCTCGACCAGCGAGGTGCCGACCCGGCCGTCGTGCACGACCGGTGCCTCGAGCTGCTGACTCTCGCCCGCGAGCTCGGCCCGGAAGCCCTGGAGCGCGCGCGAACCCGCATCTGACCCGCGGCTCCCCCACTCCTGGAATCGGTCGGCGGGGAAGTCCGCTCGCGCGACGGGCCGTGCTAGCCTGAATTCCCGTGCCGGAGCTGCCCGAAGTCGAGGTCACGCGGCGGCAGCTCGAGCCGCTGCTGGTCGGCCGCCGCGTCGCGCGCGTCTTCACGACCGTGCCGAGCTACTTCTTCCTGACGCCGCCCTCGGCGCTGCAGCGTCGGCTTCGAGGGCGCCGGTTCGAGGCGCTCGACCGCGTCGGCAAGTATCTCGTCGCACGCCTCGACAACGGCGAGCGGCTGCTGCTCCACCTCGGCATGACCGGCCAGATCTTCGGCTCCGGCACGGCGAGCGTGCGGCTGCTGGCATCCACGCGCGGGGCCGCGCTCACGCCCGAAGCGCAGCTCGCCGCGTTCCGGCCCGACAAGCACACGCACCTGCGTGTGCGCTTCGACGACGCCGGCCCCGAAGTCATCTTTCGCGACGCGCGCAAGTTCGGGAAGGTCCAGCTCATGCGCCCCGACGAGCCCTCGGAGCGGCTCGACCGGCTCGGGCCCGACGCGCTCGAGGCACGAGGCAGGCGCCTCTTCGCCGAGGTCCGCACGCGCCGCGTCGCGATCAAGTCGCTGCTGCTCGACCAGTCGCTGCTCGCGGGCGTCGGCAACATCTACGCCGACGAGGCGCTCTTCCTGGCCGGCGTCCGACCCACGCGGCCCGGCCGCCGCGTCACTGCCGAGGAGTGCGAGCGCATCGCCCGCGCGGTCCGCAAGATCCTGCGCCGCTCGATCGCCACCGGCGGCAGCAGCATCAGCGACTACGTTCAGCCGGACGGCAGCGACGGCGCCTACCAGGACGAGCGGCGCGTCTACGGCCGCGAAGGCGAGCCCTGCCCGCGCTGCAGCGCGCGCATCAGGCGGCACGTCATCGGGCAGCGCTCCAGCCACTACTGCCCGCGCTGTCAGAGGTAGCTACACCCAGACGGCGTGTCCCCGCAGGTCCGCGAGCCGCTCCTGCTGCTCGCGCAGCGCCTTGCAGAGAACGTCCCGCCAGGCGAGCGTCTGCCGCCGCAGCTCGGCGAGCTCGAGCGCGCCCGACTGCAGCGTCTTCACGAGCTCGGCGCGCCGGCGCGCCTGGCGGTCGGCCAGGGCTTTTCGCTCCCGGCCCGGGATCCCGGTCACGGGATCGAAGCGGAACGCCCGTGTGGCCATGGCCTTGTAGAGCAGCAGCGCGCGGACGAGCTCGAGGTCGATCCCACGGATGGCCATGAGCGCCTCGGGAGCGATGCCCGCGGCCGACAAGACACCGCGCGACGCGAGCCGGCCCAGCTCCGCCGGCCCGAGGCCCGGGATGCGCGCGAACTCGAGCGCGAAGCTCTCGAGATAGGGCTGGAGCTTCCTGTCGCGGTAGCGGTCCGTCACCTCGCTCCACTCGCCGTTCTCGATCGCCGCGAGGCCCGTGAAGGCAGCGTGCGCTTCGTCGAGCTCTTTCCGCTTCGCGAGGAAGCCGGCTTCCCCGCACAGCTCCTGCCACTGCGACTCGAGCCGCCGCAGGTTGGCTTCGCAGCTCGAGATCGCCTGCGTCTCGCGGTCCACGTCGTCGCGCAGCCGCGCCGAGCTCCGGAGCGCCAGCTCGCCGAACAGGCCGCGCAGGGCGCGCAGCGCCGCCGTCGCGAGCCCCTCGGCTCGTCCCGCCGCGAGGGGCTCGAGCTCCGGAAACGGCAGCGTCCCCGGCGACTCGACCGCCTCGATCGAGCGCCAGCTGGCGGCCGGGTCGAACGCGTCGGGTGCCGCGCCCGGCGGGAGGAAAAAGAAGGACGGGCCGCCGTCGTTCTCGATCCGGCACCACGGGCAGCAGCCGTTCGCGTGCGCGTGGCGCGGGTCGTCCTTGCACGTGACGAGTTGGCCCTCGAGCGTCTCGAGGCTGCTCACCCACTCGCCCGCCGACGGCCGCGCGCCGCCCGCGATCGCCGCGCGCCCGAACGCGCGCTCGAAGAGATCGGCGACGGGCGGCGTCACCTCCTTGAGCCAGAGCGAGTAGGGTGGCGACTCGAAGCCCGAGCGCATCGCCTCGCGCCCGAACGCGAACAGTCCCTCGCGCAGCGCCGCCTCGACCGGGATCGCGCGCTGCGGGTGCCGGCCCGCGAACGGGTGCCGGCCCATGAACAAGAGGTGGAAGACGAGCACCGCGAGCCCGAAGCGGTCGTGCTCCTGGGTGCGCAGCACGTCGTCGAGCTTGCGGCCCGAAAGCTCGGGCGGCGTGAAGAGCGGAACGCCCACGCGGCACGGATACGTCCGCCCGAGGTGCGTGATCTGGAACGAGTCGCAGTCGATCAGGCGCACGGTCGCGCGGCGCGAGACGACCACGTTGCCCTGGTTCACGTCGCCGATCACGTGCCCGTGCTGGTGAACCGCGTCGAAGGCCGCGGCCAGGTTGCGCGCGGCGCGCACCAGGAAGCTCCAGGCCGCGTCCGGGAACGCGGTCTTGCGGTCGGCGGGGCCATAGAGCTCGTGGATCTCGTGGTGCGCCTCGACGCGCGGCATCAGGAAGCCCACGACCGCCCCCGTGCGCGGGTCGTGAAGCAGGTTCTGCGGCCAGGCCGAGACCAAGGCGAGCGCCTCGGTGCCGAGCTGCACCATCGCCCCGAGCTTGCGCGCTCCGTGCTCGTCCGGCCGCCGCGCGTAGATCTTGGCGACGCTCGTCGGCGAGCCCGGCACCGAGTAGACGGCGCCTTCGCCGCCCTGGCCAAGGCAGCGCCCGAGGCCCGTCTCCTGTCCCTGCAGGTCGCAGAAGGTGCGCATCGCTAGCCGTCGGTGCGGGGCGCCTTGAGGCGGGTCGCCATCACCAGCGTCTTGTCGTCGTCGGTGCGCAGGTTCACCGCCGCAGAGTCGAGGAAGGCGCGCAGCTCGCCCTGGAGCCGCCGCGGCCGCGCCGCCTGTTCGTGCCGCAGCCTCGCGAACATCGGCGCGAAGAACGGCGCGTGGGCCTCGCGGGTCTGGAAGCGCAGCGCCAGCCCCTGCAAGCCGTCGGTGAAGAGCGCCAGCTCGTGGACGCCGCGCGCCTTGGCCAGCTGCACGCGCGCGGCCGCGTCCTCGTCGGTCACGAACCAGGTGCAGTTGGCGTACTCGCCGCTCTGCGGCCAGAGCGCGGGCACGTAGCGACCGTCCTCGGCCTGGTACACGATGGCTCCGTCACCGATCTGGAAGAACACCGCGGCTCGCGCGTCGACGAGCGCGACCAGGAGCGTACACGAGAACTCCCGCGGGTCGAGCGTCTCGCGTCGCGCCGCGTCGAGGATCCGCCCGCGCGCCGCGTTCACGAAGTGGAGCATGTCCGGGCGGGCGAAGCCGGCGAGGTCGCGCGCCGCGGCAGCGCGGGCGGGCCGGCTCCCCCGCTGGCTCCGCGGCCGGCCCCGGCTCCAGCGCGTGGCTTCGGCGAGGATCGCGGCACAGGCGAGGCGCGCCCCTTCGGGCGCGCGCGCCGACGTGCCGGCGCCGTCGGCCGCCACGGCCACGAGCAGCGGGCCTCCTCTCGCTCGCGGCAGGACGCGCACGGCGCTCGCGTCGGCGCAGGGATGCCCGCTTCCGGCGTGCGCGGTTCCGGCGATCGACGCGGCGAGCGTTCGCCAGCCCGCCCGCGTCAGATCGACGCCCAACCGTCGGGCCCTTCGGTCGGGTTCTTGAGCGGCACCTCGTCGCCCGGCGTCGAACGCGAGATGCTCTTCATCGAGTTCGAGAGCCACTGGAAGAGGCTCCGGAAACGCAGCCCCTTCAGCTTGAGCGGCTCGCGTACCGCGATCTGCTTCAGCACGTCGATGTTCGCGCCCTTGACGCCGACCGCGAAGAAGGCGAACGCCTTCGCGGCTTCGCCGTCCTTCACGACCTTCGCTGCCGGCTTCCAGTCGTCGGTGGGAGCGCCGTCCGTGATCAGGAAGATCCACGGACGATAGAAGGCGATGCCGTTCGAGCGGTAGGCCTCCTTGCGCAGGCGCACCAGCTCGACGCCGCTCGTGATCGCGGAGCCCATCGGCGTGTCGCCGAGCGCCCGCAGCCAGGGCGGCTGGAAGACGCTCGCGGTCTCGAACTCCGTGGCGACGTTCACGGGGCCGAAGGTTATGCAGGCCACTTCGACGCGCTTCGAGGCCAGCGGATCCGCCACGAGCTGGTCGCGAAACGCCTTGAGCCCCTCGTTCAGCTCGGTGATCGGCTCTCCCGACATCGAGCCAGAGACGTCGAGCAGCAGCAGGCAGGGGCAGCGCGGCTCGGGGTTCAACGCGAAGTCGTCGGTTCCGAAGGGCTTCTGGCTCACGGCTCGGCCTCCTTGGCGGCGGCAGCCTCGATTTACCAACCAATCAACTCGTTAGCGACGTCTCCGATCCTCCCAAGACCTTGACATCCTTACCCCATCGGCCTACAATTTACTCATGGGTAAACAGACTGTCAAGGGGCCAGATCACACTCCCCACGCGAGCTCCTCGCGGCTGCCCGACCTCACCGCGCGCATGCGCGCGAGGCGCGCCCAGCTCGGCCTCACCGGCGCCGACCTCGCCCAGCGGGCGGGCATCTCGGCCTCCTATGTCTCGCTGATCGAGAACGGGGCCAAGGTCCCCGACGAAGACGTGGCCGCCGAGCTCGCGCGCGCTCTCGACGACGACCCCGACCTCTACCGCGCCTGGGTCCGGGCCGCGCGCCTCGGTCCGCGCAAGCTCGACCTGCTGAGCCGCCTCGAGGCCGCGAGCCGTGCGCCCGCCTACCTGAGCCTGGTGGAGAGCGGCCAGGAACTGCCCAAGCTCGCCGACTCGGATTCGACGGGCGAGCTCGCCTCGCGCATCCGCGAGGTTGCCACGCGGCTCACGTCGCCCTCCACCGGCGCCCGAAGGGAGACCCCGCCCGTCCTTTCGATCCCGCTGCTCGCGCCCGGCGCCGACCCAAAGCACCTCGATCGCGCCGACGCGGGAGCCGCGGTAATCGACCGCCTGCTCCTCGACCGGCGCTTCTTCGCTGCGACGGCGGGCGCCCTCTTCGCCTACGAGGTCACCGAGCGCGAGATGGCGCACCTGCGCGGCGTCGCCCAGCCCGGCGACCGCATCGTCTTCGAAAGCGGAGCCGCGGCGGGCCCCGACCGCATCTGCCTCGTCCGTCATCCCGCGGGCCTGCGTCTCGCGCGCGTGCTCGCGAGCGGCCGCTCGCTCCTGCTGCTGCCTGGCGAGGGCGAGAGCGGCTTCGAGTCGCTCGAGCTGGGCGACGATCAGGACGTGGCCGACCGGGTCGTGGCCAGCCACGTCCTGCTCATTCGCCGCTGACCCTCACGCCACCTGCCGCTTCCACGACCCGCGGCGGAAGGCCAGCAGGCCGACGACCGCCAGCGCCGACTCCGCGATCGTGATCGCGGAGAAGACCCCGTTCGGCCCGTAGCCGAGCCCGCGCGCCAGCACCAGCGCGAGCGGGATCTGGAAGCACCAGTAGCAGCCGAGGTTGATCAATGTCGGCGTCCGCGTGTCACCCGCGCCGTTGAACGCCTGCACCAGCACCATGCCCCAGGCGTAGAAGCCGTAGCCGTAGCTCACGATGCGCAGGCAGTCGGCTCCGAGCGCGAGCACCGTGGGATCGGACGTGAACACCGCGATGAGCGGCTCGGCCCACCACAGGAAGACAGCCATCACGCCGAGCAGAAACACCATGTTGTAGACGCCGACCAGCCACACGCTCTTCTCCGCCCGCTCGGGCTTGCCGGCCCCGAGGTTCTGGCCGACGAGCGTCGCGACCGCGTTGGTCATTCCCCACGAGGGCAGTATCGCCACGATGATGATGCGAAGCGCGATCGTGTAGCCCGCGAGCGCCGCGGCGCCGAACGGCGTCAGGATCCGCACGAGCCCCAGCCAGCTCGCCGTGGCGATCAGGAATTGGCCGATCCCGCCGACGGACACCTTGACGAGATGCAGCATCACGGCGCGGTCGAGCCCCAGGTGCCGGCGCTCGATCCGCAGCCGCCCGTGCGTCGAGCCGAGCGCGCGAAGCTGATACGCGACGCCCACCGACCGCCCGATCGTCGTGCCGATCGCGGCACCCGTCACGCCGAGCTCGGGGAACGGGCCGAGCCCGAAGATCAGGCAGGGGTCGAGCACGATGTTGACGGCGTTCGCGATCCAGAGCGAGCGCATCGCGACGGTCGCGTCGCCGGCGCCGCGGAAGACCGCGTTGATCAGGAACAGCAGCATGATCGAGGCGTTGCCCGCCAGCATCCAGGCCGTGTAGCCCCAGCCCACGTCGATCACGGACTGGGGTGCGCCCATGAGCCCCATGAGCGGCCGCGTCCAGAGCGCCGCCAACGCGAACGGCAGCGACGTCACGACGCCGAGCCCGATCGCCTGCACTGCTGTGCGCGCGGCCTGCTCGGGGTCCTTCTCGCCGATGCGGCGCGCCACGAGCGCTGTCACGGACATCGACAGGCCGATAGCCACGGCGAACGCGATCGTGAGCAGCGATTCGGTGAGCCCGACCGCCGCCACCGCGTCCGCGCCCAGCCGCCCCACGAAATACACGTCGAGCACGCCGAAGACCGACTCCATCACCATCTCGAGGATCATCGGCACGGACAGCAGGAAGACGGCCTTGTTCAGGCTGCCTTCGGTGTAGTCCTGCTCGGTTCCCACG
>DATBSL010000261.1:0-3466 GCA_036559805.1 Vicinamibacteria bacterium | reverse complement strand
GAACGTGCGAAAGGGCTTGCTGGAAGTTGTGAGCGGCGCGCCCTTGTCCGGTCGTGGAACCGCTGGGACGGCGGCGGCGGCGCGACGCGCGCGCTCCACGCGCTTGAACGAAAAGCCTGGGGTTTGAACGCCCGCGCTAGCGGATGCCGGTGACGACGTGCAGCTCGGAGAGGCGGCGCAGGAAGGTGTAGACCCACGACTCCCCGTTCGCGGCGACGCTCACGTCCAGCAGGCCGAACGCTCCCGCGCGGTCGCGGGGCCCCAGCTCGGCGAGCGTCGTGACGCGGCCGGCTTCGACGCGCACGAGCTTCTCGATCGCGCCCAGCTTGCGGTCGCGATAGTAGATGCGTCCGCGCGTGTCGATCGCCACGGCCGCCCAGCCCTTCTGGGAGCCAGCGACGGGCGTGGGCTCGCCCTTGACGCTGTCGTAGCTGCAGGAACCGCTGCCGTCGGGGCAGGAGGCGATGAAGTGCTTTCCGTCGTTCGAGAAGGTGTTCTGCTGCAGGATCCGGCCTTCGGGGAGCGGCAGCACCCGCGGGTCCTTGCCCTCGATATCGGTGAGCCAGGTCGAGCGCTTGCCCGAGTCGTCGCGCCCGGTCACGAAGATGCGCCGACCGTCCGCGAGGAAGCCCGCGTCCTCGTGGGCGACCAGGCTCGGCAGCTTGATCTTGCGGATCTCGCCGGCGCCGGTCGGCGTCAGGTCGAGCGCGACCGGATTGCGGATGTCCACGGACAGCACCAGGCTGCCGTCGGGCGACAGGTCGAGCGCACGACCGGGACCGACGCGAACCGGCGGCGAGCCGTCGCAGCGGCGCAGGTACGTCGAGTACTCCGGCCCGCCGCCCTCCCCGCTCTCGTAGAAGAGCACCATGTCGCCCTTGGGGCTGATCGCGACGGCACCCGAGAAGTCGAGCCACGACAGGTCGCGGTCCTCGGTGTCGGTCGCTTTTCGATGCATCATCTCGGAGCGGAGCGTCGCGCGCTCGAGGAGGACCCGGCCGTCCGGGGCGACGTCGTGCACCACCAGGCGACCGGTGCTCGAGAGCACGAGGCGGACCCTGCCGTCGAGCGTGAGGCCGCGCAGCGAGTTGTCGGCGCCCCGCTCGCTGGCGGTGAAGAAGACCTCCTTGCCGTCCGGACGCCAGGCGAGCCCGTCGAGGCTCGCCCACTCCGTCGTCGCGGCGACGCGCTTGCCCTTGGCGTCGAGGATCACGACCAGGCCGTGGTCGTCCTGCAGCACCGGGTGCTCGGTCATCGCCAGGTGCCTGCCGTCGGGCGAGATCCGCACCCGGCCGGGGCGCGCCGATATCTCGGTCAGGACGCGGCCGGCCGGATACTCCAGCTTGAAGCGTCCGGCCTCGCGCCGCACGACTGCGAGCGTCTTGCCGTCCGCGCTCCAGTCCGCGGTCCAGACGTCGCTCACCATGTCCTTCGCCGGTCCGCCCGCGATCGGCGCGCGCGCGAGCAGCCCCGCGCGGATGAAGGCCACGTCTCCCGTCGAAGACACGCCCGCGACCGTGGCGTCCTTGATCTCGAGCGCGCTCGAGTCCCGCGAGTTCGACCCGACGGCGTAGAGCACCCGCGAGGCGCCCTCCCAGGCGGCCGAGTACACCACCTGGCCGTCGGGGGCGAAGCGCGCCGTGTTCACGGCCCCGCGGCGGAAGGTAATGCGCTGGAAGGTCGGCGCCGTCGCGGCCGCGGGCTGGGCGCGCTCGCGCAGCGCGAACACCGCAATCGCGGCGATGACGAGCGCCGCGAGGGCCACGAACGCCGGCCAGGAGGCCCGCGTCGCGACCGGGGCGGTTGCCGCGGGCAGGGCACCCGAAGCGCCCGACGCGTCGAGCGGCCTCGGAGTGACGTCCGGCCGCGGCGTCGCGTCGCCGACGAGCGGACGCGGCCACTCGTGCACCACGACGGGCGCGGTTTCCGGCTGGACCGGGCCCGCCACCCAGCGGTAGCCGCGCCGCGGCAGCGTCTCGATGAAGCGCGGCGCGTTCGCGTCGTCGCGCAGCGCCGCCCGGATCTGGCGGATGCAGAAGTTGAGCGACTGCTCGAAGTCGACGAAGGTGCCGGCCGGCCAGATCTCGCTCTGGATCTCCTCGCGCGTCACCACGTCGCCGGGCCGTCCGGCCAGGAGCAGCAGAACCTTGAGCGGCTGGGGCTGCAGCCGCACCGTGGCGCCGTTGCGCCGCAGCTCGCCGCTCCTCACGTCCAGCTCGAACGGCCCGAAGCGCAGCGCCAGCAGCCGCCCTTCCGGCGTCTCGTTCAACGAGTTGGACGCGCGCTGCACCACTTCTCCCCGTCGGCTAGACTGCGCCTTGATGACTAAGACGCAGAATAGCCCGCTCGCGTTCACTGTGTCATGGATCTTCTGCGGCGTGGCGTTTTTCTCGGCCGCGTCCGCAGCGGCCGACGATCCCCTGGCGCACGCCACGGCGCTTCTCGCGCGTCATCCGGTCCTCGACGGCCACAACGACCTGCCGTGGGCGATCCGCGAGAACGCCGAGGCGCCGCTCGACGTCGAAGCCTACGACCTCCGGCGCCGCACGCCGGGCGACACCGACCTCGAGCGCCTGCGCCAGGGCGGCGTCGGCGGGCAGTTCTGGTCGGTCTACGTGCCCGCAGGGTCCGGCGCCCGCGTCCAGCTCGAGCAGATCGACGTCGCCCGCCAGGTCATCGCGCGCTACCCGGAGCGGCTGACGTTCGCGGCGACGGCGGCCGAGGTCGAGCAGGCGATGCGCGCGGGCAAGCTGGCGTCGCTTCTCGGCATGGAGGGCGGCCACGCGATCGAGAACTCGCTCGGCGCGCTGCGCGCCTTCCACGCGCTCGGGGTGCGCTACATGACGCTCACCCACTCGAAGACGCTCGACTGGGCGGACGCGGCTGGCGACGCCCCTCGGCACTCCGGCCTCACGCGCTTCGGCGAGGAGGTGGTGCGCGAGATGAACCGGCTGGGAATGCTGGTCGACCTCTCGCACGTGACCCCCGAGACGATGGAGGACGCGCTGCGCGTGAGCGAGGCGCCCGTGATCTTCTCTCACTCCTCGGCGCGCGCCCTCTGCGACCACGCGCGCAACGTGCCCGACTCGGTCTTGACCGCGCTCAAGGCCAACGGCGGGGTCGTGATGGTCACTTTCGTGAACGCCTTCGTCTCGCCCGAGTTCGCGCGCGCTTCCACACCGCTGTGGCGGGAGTACGACGAGCGGCTCAAGGGGCTCAGCGACCCCGCGGCCCGCCAGGCGCTGCGCCAGGAAATCAAGGCGCGCATGCCGAAAACGAAGGTGACGATCGCCCAGGTGGCCGACCACGTCGACCACGTCCGCAAGCTCGCGGGCGTGGAGCACGTCGGCCTCGGCGGCGACTACGACGGCAACGACAGCTGGCCGGAAGGCCTCGAGGACGTCTCGGGCTACCCGCGCCTCTTCGCCGAGCTCGTCCGCCGCGGCTGGTCCGACGAAGACCTCGC
>DATBSL010000260.1:0-3041 GCA_036559805.1 Vicinamibacteria bacterium | reverse complement strand
CCTTCTCTCGGCCCACCGTGCTCGCCTACCGTGACAAGCCGGTGACCCCGGCGCAGATCGGCCAGCAGCTGGGCGCGGGCTACGTGCTGGCGGGCAGCCTGCGGCGGGCGGGTGCGCGGCTGCGCATCAACGCCCAGCTGGTGGACACGCGGACCGACTTTCCGCTGTGGTCGGAACGCTACGACCGTGAAATGCAGGACGTCTTCGAGCTGCAGGACGAGATCGCGCGCAAGATCGCCGAGGCGCTCCGCATCACGCTCACGCCGCAGGAGCAGGAGGCGCTCGCGACGAAGCCGACCGACAACCTGCAGGCCTACGACCTGTACCTGCGCGGCAAGAGCTTCGCGCGCCGCGTGACGCGCCAGGACACCGAGTTCGCGCTTCAGATGTTCGAGAGCGCCGTGGCGCTGGACCCGGGCTTCGCGCTCGCGCACGCCGCGATCGCCTACACCTGCGCGCAGTACCACTGGCACTTCGAGCGCTCTCCAGCCTGGATCGAGCGCGCCCGGGCCGCGAGCGAGCGGGCGAGCGCCCTCGGCAAGGACGCGCCCGAGATCCAGATGGCGGAGGCGTGGATCCTGTACGCGGAGGGCCGCAACGAGGACGCGGCCGCGCGACTGCGTCCGGTGATCGCCCGCCGGCCGGACACCGAGGGCGCCTACTATCTGCTGGGCCGGGCCCTCTTCGCCGCGGGGCAGTACCAGGAGGTGGCGGACATGGCCGACGTCGCGGCCACGGCCTCGGGCGACGACTACAACGTCTACGTCCCGGTCACCAACGCGCTCGGCGCCCTGGGCAAGCTCGAGATGCTGCAGCACTTCAGGCAGCGCCAGGTCCAGGTGCTGGAGGCGCACCTCAAGAAGATCCCCGAGGACGCCCGCGGCCGCACGCTGCTCGCCGGCGGCTACGTGGCGCTCGCGCGGCCGGACGACGCGCTGCGCGAGGCCAGCCTGGCCATGGCGCTGCGGCCGAACGACGCGATGGTGATGTACAACGTCGCTTGCGTGTTCGGCAACCTCGCGCGGAAGGCCGAGTGCCTGGAGGCGATGAGCAAGGCCTGGCACGCCGGCTTCCGCGACCCGGTCTGGGCGCGGCGCGACCCCGACCTCGCGATCCTCCACGACGATCCCGAGTTCGAGCGCCTCTACCCGGAGAAGCCCGCCGGTGCCTGAGCCGAGCGCTGCCGCGTCGATGATCGGCCAGACGGTCGCGCACTACCGCATCAGCTCGAGGCTCGGCAGCGGCGGGATGGGCGTCGTGTACGAGGCGGAGGACACGAAGCTCGGCCGACGCGTCGCGCTCAAGTTCCTGCCGGCCGAGATGGCCCGGGACGGCCAGGCGCTCGAGCGCTTCCAGCGCGAGGCGCGCGCCGCCTCCGCGCTCAACCACCCCGGCATCTGCACCGTCTACGCCACAGACCAGCACGAAGGCCAGCCCTTCATCGCGATGGAGCTGCTCGAGGGCGAGACGCTCGCCGAGCGGATCCGCAAGGGCGCGCTCGAGCTC
This sequence comes from Vicinamibacteria bacterium, assembly GCA_036559805.1. Classification (GTDB taxonomy): domain Bacteria; phylum Acidobacteriota; class Vicinamibacteria; order Fen-336; family Fen-336; genus DATBSL01. Next base: position 1,535 of record DATBSL010000260.1, on the reverse strand, counting down.
GCGACCCTGCTCGAGCTGGGCATCCAGATCGCCGACGCGCTCGAATCGGCTCACGCCAAGGGCATCGTCCACCGCGACCTGAAGCCCGCGAACATCTTCGTCACGCCGCGCGGGCAGGCCAAGGTGCTCGACTTCGGCCTCGCCAAGAAGATCGACCGCTCGCACCCGACGGGCGGCGAGCACTCCGAGGCGCCGACCGCCGTCCAGCAGCAGGAGCTGACGAGCGCGGGCACCACGATGGGGACGGTGTCGTACATGTCGCCGGAGCAAGCCCGCGGCCAGCTCACCGACGCGCGCACCGATCTCTTCTCGCTCGGCACGGTTCTCTACCAGATGGCGAGCGGTGTGCTGCCGTTCCAGGGCGATACCTCGGCCGACGTGGTGTCGGCCATCCTCAACCAGGAGCCGCAGCCGGTCACGGAGCGCAGCCCGTCGCTGCCCGCCGAGCTGGGCCGGATCCTGTCGAAGGCGCTCGAGAAGGACCGCAGCCTGCGCTGCCAGACGGCGACCGAGCTCAAGACCGACCTCCTGCGCCTCAAGCGCGACGTCGACTCGGGCGGCCGGCGTGCGGCCGAGCCCGGGGACCCGAAGAGCGGGCCGCAGAAAGCCGAGCGCTCCGTCGCCGTCCTCTACTTCGAGAACCTCTCGGGCGTGAAGGAGGACGAGTACCTGCGCGACGGCGTGACCGAGGACATCATCACCGAGCTCTCGAAGATCAAGGGCCTCAAGGTGCTCTCGCGGCAGGCGGTGCTGCCGTTCCGAGACAAGCCGGTCGCGACGGCGCAGGTCGGCCAGCAGCTCAAGGCGACCTCGGTGCTCGCGGGCAGCATCCGCCGCGGCGGCAACCGGCTGCGCATCACCGCGCAGCTGGTCGACGCGGAGTCCGACGCGCTGCTCTGGTCCGAGCGCTACGACCGCGAGATGGCCGACGTGTTCGAGGTGCAGGACGAGATCGCGCGCAAGATCGCCTCCGCGCTGCGCGTCCATTTGTCGCCGCAGGAGCAGGAGGCGCTCGCGGCGCGGCCGACCGAGAACCTCCAGGCCTACGACCTCTACCTGCGCGGCAAGAGCTACGCGCGGCGGCTGACGCGGCAGGACGTGGAGTTCGCGCTGCAGATGTTCGAGAACGCGGTGGCGCAGGACCCGGGCTTCGCCCTCGCGTACGCGGCGATCGCCAACGCCTGCGCCCAGTACCACTACAACTACGACCGCAAGAAGGCCTGGCTCGAGCGCTCGCGCGAGGCCTCGCGCAAGGCCGTCTCGCTCCAGCCGCAGCTGCCGGAGGTGAAGGTCGCGCAGGCGTGGATCCTCTACACCCAGGGCGAGTACAGCGAAGCCGTCCACGTGGCCCAGGAGGCGGTCGAGCGCAAGCGCGACACCGAGGGCGCCTACTACCTGATCCTGCGCGCCCTCTTCTCGGCCGGGCGCTTCCAGGAGATCGCGGCGATGGCCGACGCCGCCCTCGAGGCGTGCGGCACCGACTACAACGTGTACGTGCCGATCACCAACGCGCTCGACGCGCTCGGGAAGAAGGA
>DATBSL010000259.1:0-21212 GCA_036559805.1 Vicinamibacteria bacterium | reverse complement strand
CCGGCGGGCGACGCTGCCTTGCTGCCGGAGCGCCGTGCCGAGCGCGTAGTACGCCTCGCGCTTCTCGGGATCGAGCTCGACCGTCTTCTCGAAGGCGGCGATGGCGCCGGCGAGGTCGCCGTTCTGCCGCAGCGTCTGGCCGAGCTCGTAGTGGAACAGGGGATTGGCCGGGTCGCCAAGGGCCGCGCGCCGCAGGTGCGGCAGCGCCGCCTCGAGGTCGCCCTTTCCCCGCAGGGCCAGGCCCAGGTTGAAGTGGGCGCCCAGGCTGTTCGGCTCGAGAGAGAGAGCCTTCTGGAAGACGAGGACGGCTTCGGCATAGTCGCCGCTCGTGGCGAGCGCCGAGCCCAGGTTCGTGTAGGCGCGGCCGTACTTCGGGTCGAACTCGGTGGCCTTTCGGAACGCGGCGACTGCGCCCGGGAGGTCCGACTTCTCCGAAAGCGCGACGCCGAGCCAGTTGTGGGCCTCTGCGGAGCGCGGTCCGACCGCGACGGCGCGCTGGAACTCGTCCAGGGCGCGCGGATACTCGTTCCGTTCCCAGTACGCCAGACCGAGCGCTATATGGGCGGCCGGATTCGTCGGATCGCGCTTGACGGCCGCCTCGAGCTGGGCGACCGAAGGCGGCGCGTCCTTCCTCTTGGCGTCCTGCGCAGGCGACGCCCCCGCCAGCATCACGAGGAGGGCCGTGCGCGAGGCGAGGCGGCGCGTCATCCCTCGGGATCGAGCAGGCGAAGCTGCAGGCGCGACGTCTTGTCGTCTTCTTCCCGAAGCGACTTCGCCATCGCGAGCTGCTTGTCCGCCTCTTCCCTCCGGCCCGTGCGCGCGAGCAGCAGGCCGAGCTGGTAGTTGCCCTTGACCGACTTCGGGTTGAGCGCGACGGCCTTTCGCAGCAGCCGCTCCGCCTCCTCGTAGCGCCTGACGTTCATCAGCAGCCCGCCCAGAGCTTCGCACGACGCGGCGTGGTCGGGATACCTCACGAGCAGCGTCTCGAGCCCCTGGATCGCCTCGGCGTCGCGGCCCTGGTCCCTCGCGACGAGCGCGAGGTAGTAGTGGGACGCCAGCTGCTCGGCATCCAGGCGCAGGCTCTCTTCCAATCGCCCGGCCGCGTCGGGCAGCAACCCCTGCATATAGAGGATGGAGCCGAGCGCGTATTGCAGCTGCGCATCGCCGGGCTTCTGCTTCACGAGCGGCTCGAGCAGGGCCTGCGCGGCCTCGTACTGGCGCTTGCCCACCTTCGCGACGGCCAGGGTGTACTGGTAGGCGGGCTCGCCCGGCTTCAAGGCCGCCGCCTCGACCAGCGCGCCCTCGGCGTCGTCGAGCAGGTCCATCTTGAGGCAGACGCGGCCGAACCCCAGCAGGATCTCCGGATCTCCGGCCGCGAGCTTCTTGGCCCGCATCCAGTAGGAGAGCGACCGCTCGAGCTCGCCCTGCTTCTCGGCGACCACGGCGGCCTGCCTCAGCGCCGCGACCGAGGCTGGCTTCGCGGCCAGGGCAGCGTCGTAGGCCTCGAGCGCCCGCGTCGGATCACCCTTCACGACGTAGGCGCCGCCCAGCGCGAAGGCCAGCTCGTAGGACGCCGGGTCTCTCTTGCGGGCGCGCTCGAGGACGTCGATGCCCTCCGCGGCGAGGCCCCCCCTCACCAGCACCTCGGCGAAGCTGACGGACCAGGCGAGCGGGACGTCGGCGAGACGCTTCGAGTCCTCGACGAGCGCCTTGGCGGAGGACTTTTCGCCCCTCTTCAGGTAGTCGGTGGCCAGCAGGATCAATCCCTCCGCCAGGTTGAGCTGGGCGCCGACGAGCCTGGGCTCCAGCCGGATCGCCTCCTGCAGCAGCTTGACGCCTTCTGCCAGCCGGTCTTGCTGGAGGCGTATCGCGCCCAGCACGGAGCAGGCTGCGGCGCGCGTGGCGGGGTCGGAGAGCGCCCGCTGGGCCTCCCGATCGGCATCCTCGAGCCGACCGGCCTCCACGAGTGCGGCTGCCCTCTGGAGCGCTTCTCGCGCCTGGCCGCCGAACGAGGCGGCCGGCGCGAGCACGCCGATCAGGAGCAGGGCACGAGTAAGCGCTACGGTCCCCACCCCGACACGACTACCACTGTCAGTAGTCGAGCCGCAAGCCGAACTGGACCGACCGCGGCTGGTTGCACTGGGTGCTGACCGTGCCGAACGCGGTCGCGCTGAAGTTCGTGTTCGGGTTGCAGAAGGTCACCCGGTTGAAGATGTTGCCGAAGGACGCGACGAACCGCATCCGGAGATCCTCCGTCAGCGTGAAGTTCTTCGAGACGGTCAGGTCCTCGTTGAAGTTCCTGAACCCTCGCACGGACCCGTCCGCTCGCGGCGCGTTGCCGAAGGTGAGCGGGCCCGGGTCCGACCATCCGTTCCTGTTGAAGTAGTTGTCGGTCGTCGGATCGAAGTCCCCGTCGTCGGCGACTCCGTCGTCGCCCGTGCGGTTGGGCCGCTTCTGCGTGTTGAACAGCAGGCCGCCCATGTCGTTCGACATTGTGATGAGCAGCGGCCGGCCGCTCTCGTAGCGGAAGATGCCGCTCAGGTTCCACCCGCCCAGGACGGCCTTCTTCAACCCGTTCCAGCTCTGCGAGGCGACGGGTGCGATGTCCCAGGTGAAGCCCACGAGGAGCACGTGGGGAACGTCGTCCAGGCTGATGCCCCAGTCCTGCGTGTCCCAGTTGACGGGGTCCTGGACGCCTCCGTTGATGCCCTCGTTGCCCATCCCGCTCTCCGCGCCGTTGTTCTTCAGATTGGAGTAGGTGTAGCCGATGCGGTACTGCAGCCCTCTCGAGAACTGCTGCTCGAGGACGACTTCCAGGGCGTGGTACTGGCTGCGGCCCAGCGGCAGGCCGCGCCACTCGATGTTCTGGTACTGCGGGTACCTGCGCAGCGACTGGGCGACGGTTCCGTTGAAGCCCGCGTAGGGCGGCGCGAAACCCGCGGCCTGGGCGGCGGGGGAGTTGATGTTCGAGTTGAGGAGCGTCGCGCCGAGCCCCAGCACGCTCGGGTCGTTCATGTTGTAGTTGAGCCCCGCGCGCTGTGCGTGGTGATCCAGGCGGCTTCCCCGGTTACCGATGTAGGAGACGTCGAGCATCATATTCTTCGTCAGCCGGCGCTCGACCGTCAGGGACCAGTTCTGGAAGCGCGGCAGCGTCAACCCGTCCGGCGACACGGCCGGCACGCCTCCGCCGAGGCCGACGGTGGGGGAGATGAAGGGAGGGAACTGGACGGGCTGCGGGAATCCCTGGTCGAGGAGGAACGCGGGGAAGAGCCCGTTGGTCGTGTTCGGCGCCACCGGGTTCGACGCGAACCCCAGGTTCGGATCGCCCGTGAACTGGGAGAACGCCACGCCCGCGTAGTACATCCCGTACCCGCCGCGGATCGTGGTGTCGTCGTTGAGGCGGTACGAGAACCCGGCCCGCGGTCCCCAGGCGTCCCAGCTGGGGCTCTCGAACGTCCGCGATCCCGTGCGCCCCTGACCGTCGCCCGCGAAGATCATGGCTCCGGGTCGGCCGCCGGCTCCGGGGTTGGGCGTGTTCGCGTCGAACGTCGAGTACTCGTCGTTCTGCTCCGTGCGCGCGGACTGGTAGTCCAGCCGCAGCCCCGCGGTCACCGTGAGCTTGCTGTTGATCTTGAACTCGGCGTTGATCCACGGCGAAATGTACGACTCGTACCACGTCGGCTGCGCGTAGATCGACTGGTCCGCCGATTGCACCTGCCCCAGCAGGAACGACGCATAGGGATCGCCCGTCTGGCCCAGGTTGTTGCCCGAAGCGTCGTAGCCGGCGGTCCCGAGTCGGTTGAAGTTGAAGTTCCCGGCGGCGCCCCCGACGGCCCAGCCCTTGTGCGGGAACTTGTGGTGCCGGTACTCGAGGCCCACCTTGACGGTGCTGCGGCCCCGGACCCACGCGAGGTCGGTCGAGAACTGCCAGCGGTCGTTCTCCTCGTACCCGAACGAGGGCCAGGAGAGCCCCAGCGTGTTGTAGGGGGTGTTGCCGGCGAAGTTGATCTGCGGGGGCCCCGCGTCCCCGAGCACCAGGCCGCTCTGCTGCTGGGAGCCCCACATCCTCTGGGCCCAGTCGGCGCCCGATGAGAGGCTGGCGCCGCCCATGTACCAGCGGTCCCAGGCCACGACCGTGTGGCTCATGAGGTTGTTGTTGATGATCCAGTCCCACTGCGTGTGGAGGTGGCTCGTGTAGATCCGCTGCGTGAATCCCTCGCCGAGGTAGTCCGTGTTCGAGGCCGAGTCGCTCAGCGGGTCGTTGTCGACGGAGCAGCCCTGGGCGCCGCCGCAGTTACGGACCGACGGGCGGTTGTTGTAGTAGCCGCTGATCGACGCCTTGAACTTGTCGGAGAACGAGTGGTCGATGCGCGCCAGGATCACTTTCGCGTCCAGCTCCCACGTCTGGTCGCCCGCGGGGTTGCCGGCCACGTTGTTCGAGATGCCCGGCCGGTCGGGCTGCACCAGGAGCTGCGAGTAGTTCGCGGCGACCTGGCTGCGCAGCGGGTCGCCGGCGGGGATGATGTTGCCCGGGTAGGGGTCGCGCACCGGAACCCCGTTGACGAGCCTCGTCGTCGCCGGGTTGAAGATCTGGCCCCCCATAATGGGCCGCCCGAGCGCGTCCACGCCGACCTGCGTGCCGGTCAAGAGCGCGCTGAAGTCGCCCGTCCGGAACGCCGGGATCGGCACCGTGTTGCCGAAGCCTTCCAGCGTGCCCGAGCGGAACTTGGTCCAGTCGTAGTTGACGAAGAAGAACGTCTTGTTCTTGATGATCGGCCCGCCGACGGTCGCTCCGAAGTTCTTGTTGCTGAGCGGCGTCTTGGGCAGGTTGAAGAAGCCCTGCGTGTTGAGGGAGTCGCCTGCGTAGTAGGTGTAGGCGCTCGCGTGGATGTCGTTGGTGCCCGACTTGGTCGTGTACTCGATGAAGCCGCCGCTCGTGTGGCCGTACTGGGCGGAGTAGGTCGTCGAGACGACCGTGACCTCCTGGATGGACTCGACGGGAGGAGCGCTCTCCTGGCTCCCCTGGTGCCCCGACGCGTAGCCGAAGGCGCCTCCGTCGAAGAAGTTCTCGGTGGCCCGGGCCTGGCCGCCGTTGATGCGCGAGTTGAACTGGCTGCCACGGAACATCGGGTCGCCGTTCGGCGCCATCGGCAGGTAGCCGGGCTGCATCAGCAGCACCGACTCGGCCAGACGCACGTCGGCGGCGGTCACGATCGGCAGGTCCTTGTAGTACTTCTCGTTCACGCTGTGGGTCACGTCCGGACGCGTGGAGTCGAGCGATTCTCCGCCGGTGACCTCCACGGTCTCGGTGAGCTGGCCGAGCTGGAGCGTCACGTCGTGGCGGATCGTGTCTCCGGGCCGGAGCTGGATCCCGGACGCCACGGCCTTCTTGAACCCGGTGAGGTTGACGCTCACGGAATAGGGGCCGAGGACGAGCGGCAGGGTCGTGTAGGCGCCGGCGTTGTTGGTCGTGATGACAGTCTCGACGCCAGTCGCCTCGTTCCGCACGGTCACGCTCGCGCCCGGGAGCGCGGCACCCTGCGGGTCCGTGACGACGCCGCCGATCACACCCCGGTCCGAGCGCTGGGCGAGGGCCGGAGGGCACAAGACCAAGATCGAGCCAATAGCCGTGAGCAGGGACCGAGCCGCTACGACGTGAAGCCTTGGCATATCACCCTCCGACCGGAGCCCAGAGCCCGTTGTCTGCGATCATAATTTTTCGTTACAGACCGTGTACGTTAACCACTTGACCGTTAACGTTAACGAGAAACATAATCGTACGAACTGGGGCTGTCAAGTATTTTTAATGAGGCCGCCCCGGTCCGTGGAACGTCCCTCGTGCTTTTGTCCCACGCATGGACAAAGTAGGCTGAGCGCGGAGGACGAGGGGGGTCGCATGAGTCACGCGGCCGGCAAGAAGGGCGCGACACGGCAAACGCCGCCGGGGATTCGCGACATCGCGGAAAGCCTGGGGGTGTCGATCGGAACGGTCGACCGGGCGCTCCACAACAGGCCGGGGATCAACCGCCAGACACGGACCCGGATCCTCGAGCAGGCGAAGGCGCTTGGCTACCGGCCGAACATGGCCGCGCGTTTCCTCTCCTCCCAGAAGCAGCTGCGCATCGGCGTCAACCTGCCCAGCGAGATCGCCTCGTTCTTCGACCTCGTCCGTGAGGGCATCCTGCAAGCAGCGCGTTCGGTCGAGACCAGCGACGTGAGGGTCGTTCATCGCTCCTATCCCGGACTGGGAGAGGGAGAGGAAGAGGCGCTGGCAGACGCCCTGGGGGACGATCTCCACGGACTCATCATGGTGCCCGGACAGCCCGTGCGGCTGACGCCGCTATTGCGCAAGGCGGCGGACCGGCGCCTGCCGGTCGTCTGTGTGAACACGGACGCGCCGCAGGTCGAGCACCTCGCCACCGTGTGCGTCGACTCGCTCACGACCGGCTCGCTCGTGGGGGAGCTGATGGGTCGGTTCGTCAGGACGAAGGGCCGCGTGATGGTGGTGACGGGACAACTCAGCACTATCGACCACGCGCAGAAAGTGACGGGTTTCCGCCGGGCGCTATCCGCGATGTGGCCAGAGCTCAAGATCGCCGCCGTGGTCGAGGCCCACGACCACGAGCCGGAGGCCTACGAGAAGTGCCGGAAGCTCCTGGCTACGACGCCCGACATCGCAGGCGTCTACGTGACCACGGCCAACTCGATGCCGGTCCTGAGGGCGGTCGAGGAAGGGGGGCTCGACGGCAACCTCACCGTCATCGCTTCGGACCTCTTCCCGGCTCTGGCCCCGCTCATCGAATCGGGGCGGGTCGCAGCCACCATGTACCAGCGCCCCGTGATGCAAGGCCAGCTGGCGTTGCGCGCACTTTACAGCTACCTCGCGGAAGGCGTCCGTCCGAGCCCGGTGACCCGCCTGGCTCCCCACGTCGTGATGAGGAGCAACCTGAAGCTCTTCATGGATCCGCTGCCCCACCGCTCTGCCGAGGACGACTCCGGCCGTCGCAACCCCGAAGGGGGCGAGGTCGAGGGCCCCGAAGAAACCGTCTCCCTCTGATTTCTTCTGGGGGGTGCTGCGTCGCACCCCCCAGACCCCCCCGTCGCTACGCCGGAGTGAATCCGGCTCCGCTCCGTGCTCGGAGCCTGCGGAGCGCTCGAAGGCGCGCGTTACGAAGTTGCGATGTGGGCGACGCTGTACGACCGCGGCGGCAGCTTGAACGTCATGCTCGAGCCCGGCCGTGGCGGCTCGAGCGGGCGCGGCGCCACGAGCTTCGGCTGCGCGAATGTGTTGGCCGCCTGGAGGTCCGCGCCCGTCAGCGTCTCGCAGGCGAGCACGCGCGAGGGCGTCCCGTCGCGCCACTCGAGCGCTATCTCGCGCTCGGACGCGAGGTCGCGGTTCAGCATCAGCAGGCACACCTCGCCCGTCTTCGGGTCGTGCGTGGCCGCGACGTCGAGGAACGGCACCTGCTCGTCGCGCGCGAAGTCGGGCCGCAAGCCCTCGGCCTTGATCGGGTACGTCTCGGACTCGACGCGCAGGTCGAGGACCTTGCCCTTCGCGTAGCGAAGCGCCCACGCGTACGGGTAGTAGATCGACTGGCGCAGCACCGAGGTCTCGTTCGTCACGAGCGGCGCGATCACGTTGAGGATCTGGGCCAGGCAGCCGACGCGGACCCGCTCGGCCTGGCGCAGCAGCGAGTTCACGAACCCGCCGACGAGGAGCGCGTCCTCCAGGTTGTACTCCTCCTCCAGCAGGCGCGGTGCGAAGGCGCCCTGGCCGTTCGCGAAGCGGCCGCCGCGCGCGCGGTACCAGACGTTCCACTCGTCGAAGGACAGCCAGAGCCGCTTCGGCGAGCGCTTGACCGCCTGCACGTAGTCGCAGACGGCGCCGATCTCCAGGATCTGCCGCTCCATGTCCAGGTTCATCGCCAGGTAGCGGGAGCTGTCCTTGCCGCTGAGCGCGGGTGTATTGCCGTAGTAGTTGTGCAGCGAGATCGCGTCGACCTGGTCGTAGCACTCCTCGAGCACCTCGCGGTCCCAGACGAGGTAGGTGGGCATGATCGTGTTGCTCGAGCCGCAGGCGATCAGCTCCAGCCTGGGGTCGAGCACGCGGATCTGCCGCGCCGCGTCGCGCGCCTTCCTTCCGTACTCGCGCGCCGTCATGTGGCCCATCTGCCACGGGCCGTCCATCTCGTTGCCCAGGCACCAGGTCTTCACGGCGTGGGGCTGCTCGTAGCCGTGCGCGCGCCGCAGCTCGCTCCACTTCGTGCCCTTCGCCACGTTGCAGTACTCGACGTAGGCGACGCCCTGCTCCGGCGTGCCGGTGCCGAGGTTGAAGGCCAGCAGCGGCTCGGTGCCGACCGCCTTGCACCAGTCGATGAACTCGTTCGTGCCGAACTGGTTCGTCTCGAGCGAGTTCCATGCGCGCTCGATCACCGTCGGGCGCTTGTCCTTCGGGCCGACGCCGTCGAGCCAGTTGTAGCCCGAGACGAAGTTGCCGCCCGGGTAGCGCATGATCGGACAGTCGAGCGCCTTGATCTCGGCGATCACGTCCGTGCGGAAGCCGCGGCTGTCCGCGAGCTTCGAGCCAGGCTCGTAGACGCCCGTGTAGATCGCGCGGCCGAGGTGCTCGAGGAATGCGCCCAGCAGGCGCCGGTCGAGGTCGGCCCGGTAGCGCGCCCGGCTGACGACGGCCCGCGCGGGCCCGGCCGCCGCGTACGAGACGCGGCCCGGCCAGCTGGACGCGGCCAAAAGCGCGGCGCCGGACTTGCCGAGCCCTTCGAGGAACCGGCGCCGGCGCAGAGCTTCATCCATTCGCGACCTCCTCGACGAGTTCAGGATCCGGCTGCTACCACCTCAGGATCGTGAGCGAGTGCTTGGGGAACGTGTAGTCGAAGCCGTTGCCGCTCGCCTTGACGCTCGCGCTGCGCGTCTGAGGCCGGACCACCTGGTCCTTGCCGAACGTGTGCGCGGCCTTGAGGTCGGGGTGATTGAGCTCCCACACGTCGACGGGGCCCGACGGGGCTCCGGCGGCGCTGTCGATGCGGGCCACGATGTCGCTCTTCGAGCTGCGGTTCAGGACGTTCACGTAGGTCCGCTTCGTCTTCGGGTCGTAGGTGGCGGACACGTCCAGGTAGCCGAGCTCGCGGCCCTTGTCGGGCTTGTACTGCGGCGACTCCACGAGCACGTCGAGCGCCTTGAAGCCGCGCTGCTTCGCGTACTCCGCGATCGGGAAGTAGATCGTCTGGAAGTACAGGCCCTGCGGGTTCGTGAACATGGGCGCGATCACGTTCACGAGCTGCGCCAGGTTCGCCATCTTGACCACGTCGGCGTTGCGGATGAACGAGTTCAGGAACACCGCCATCGCGAGCGCGTCCTCGTAGTTGTAGTTCTCCTCGAGCCCCGTCTTGGCGATCTCGTACTCCGTCCACCCGGGCGTGATCGTGCGGTACCACACGTTCCACTCGTCGAACGCGATGTGGATCGGCCGCGCCGCCGCGTTGCCGACGCGCACAGCGCGGATCTGTCCCTTCACGACCTCGATCCGGTCGTCCACGTCTCGGCCGAAGGCCATGAACTGCTCGAAGTCGTTGGTGCGGTTGCCGACGTAGGTGTGGAGCGAGATGTAGTCGATCTCGTTCCGGAGCCGCTCGAGGACGGTGCGGTTCCAGCCGACCCAGTCGGAGCCCTGCCCGAAGTTCGACGAGCCCGACGCGATCAGCTTGATCGACTCGTCGGAGCGGCGCATCGCCTTCGCGGCTTCGAGCGCGAACTTGGCGTAGTCCTCGGCGTTCTTGTGGCCGAGCTGCCAGGGGCCGTCGATCTCGTTGCCGAGGCCCCAGATCTTCACGTTCCACGGCTTGTCGCGGCCGTTCTTGCGGCGCTGCTGCGCCCAGTAGGTGTTCGCCGTCTCGTTCGTGTACTCGACCCAGTTGCGGGCGTCGTCGACCGAGCCGAGCCCGGCGTTGATGCAGATGTACGGGTCGACCTGGAGCTTCTCGCAGTAGGTCAGGAACTCGTCGGTCCCGTAGCGGTTGCTGTCGAGCGCGCCCCAGGCGTGGTCGCGGCGCGCCGGCCGCTGGTCGCGCGGACCGACGCCGTCCTTCCAGTTGTAGCCGGAGGCGAAATTGCCTCCGGGCCAGCGCAAGAGCGTGACGCCGAGACCACGCGTCGCGTCCATCACGTCCTTGCGGAAGCCGTTCTCGTCCGCGAGCGGGCTGCCCTCCTCGAACACGCCGCCGTAGACGCAGCGGCCGAGGTGCTCGACGAAGTTGCCGAAGACGTGCGGGTGGACATCGGCGATCACGCGCTCGGGGTCGAGCTTGATGCGCGCGCGCCCCGGCGCCGGCTGGGCGCCGAGCGGCACGGGGCTCGCGGCGGCGATGGCCGCGGCGATCAGCCAGGGCAACGAGCGGTGTCGCGTCATGGAAAGGCCTCCTTGAACGCGACGACGCCGACTCGTCGCAGCGGGGTGGACGTTTATCGCACGCGTGGAGTTTCTGTCAATCACAAACGTCGAGGGCGAGCGGCGCGGCGCGTTTCGGGTATCCTCACGTCCCACGCGCCGGCGAAGGGAGAAACGGCATGCTCGCTCCACTGAAGCAGTCCGAGGTCTGGTTCGTCACCGGAAGCCAGCACCTCTACGGGCCCGAGACGCTGCGCCAGGTGGCCGACCACTCCCGCACGATCGCCGAGGCGCTCGACCGGTCGCCGCGGATCCCGTGCCGCGTCGTGTTCAAGCCGGTCGTCAAGACTCCCGAGGAGGTCCAGGGCCTGCTCGGCGAGGCGAACGCGTCGCCTGCCTGCGTCGGCCTGATCCCCTGGATGCACACGTTCTCGCCCGCGAAGATGTGGATCGCGGGCCTGGGTGCGCTACGCAAGCCCTACGCGCACCTCCACACGCAGTTCAACCGCGAGCTGCCGTGGGGAACGATCGACATGGACTTCATGAACCTGAACCAGGCCGCGCACGGCGACCGGGAGTTCGGGTTCATCTGCAGCCGCCTGCGCCAGAGCCGCAAGGTCGTCGTCGGCCACTGGGAGGACGCGGACGTCCACGAGAGCCTCGACGTCTGGATGCGCGCGGCGTGCGCGTGGGCCGACAGCCAGCGGCTCAAGCTCGCCCGCTTCGGCGACAACATGCGCGAAGTGGCGGTGACCGAGGGCGACAAGGTCGCCGCGCAGCGGCAGTTCGGGTGGGCGGTGAACGGCTTCGGGGTCGGGGACCTGGTGGCGAGGATCGCGCGCGCGACCGACGCCGAGGTCGACCGGCTGGTGGCCGAGTACTCGGGGCTCTACGAGGTCAAGGCGTCGAAAGACCAGGCGGGAGCCGTGCGTGGGCAGGCGCGCATCGAGATCGGCCTGCGCGCGTTCCTCGAGGAAGGCGGCTTTTCCGCCTTCACGGACACCTTCGAGGACCTGCACGGCCTCGAGCAGCTCCCGGGGCTCGCCGCCCAACGGCTGATGGCCGAAGGATACGGCTTCGGCGCCGAGGGCGACTGGAAGACGTCGGCCCTCGTCCGGGCGCTCAAGGTGATGGCCACGGGTCTCTCCGCCGGCACCTCGTTCATGGAGGACTACACCTACCACCTCGACCCGAAGGGCGCGAAGGTGTTGGGCGCCCACATGCTCGAAGTCTGCCCGACGATCGCGAAGGGCAAGCCCACGCTCGAGGTGCACCCGCTCAGCATCGGCGGCAAGGCCGATCCCGCCCGGCTCGTCTTCGACACGGCGCCCGGGCCGGCCGTGTGCGCGGCGGTGATCGACCTCGGCAACCGCTTCCGGCTGGTGGCGAACGTCGTGGACGTCGTGGCGCCGGACGCGCCGCTGCCGAAGCTGCCGGTGGCGCGGGCGCTGTGGGTGCCGCGGCCCGACCTCAAGGTCGCGGCGGCGGCCTGGATCCACGCCGGCAGCTCGCACCACACGGCGTTCAGCCTCGCGGTGGGTCCGGAGCACCTGCGCGACTTCGCGCAGATGGCCGGCGTCGAGTTCATCCTGATCGACGAGCACACGCGGCTCCACGAGATCGAGAAGGAGCTGCGCTGGAACGAGGCCTACTACCTGATCGCGAAGGGATTTCAGGCTTGACGTTTGCGAGGTCTCCGATCAAACGACGCCAGTTCCTGAAGACGACAGGCGCCGGGCTCGGCGTGCTGGCGGCGCCGCGGCTCTCGTTCGCGGCGGACGCCGAGGTCGTGCTGAACGCCGCGGCGCCCGGGGCCGTGATCAGCCCGCACGTCTACGGGCACTTCATCGAGCACTTGGGCGGTGTCATCTACGACGGGATCTGGGTCGGCCGCGGCTCGAAGATCGCGAACGTCGACGGCCACCGCAAGCGCTTCGTCGACGACATGAAGCGCATCGCCGCGCCGAATCTGCGCTGGCCGGGCGGCTGCTTCGCCGACGGCTACCACTGGCGCGACGGCATCGGCCCCGCCGAAAAGCGGCCGCGCACGTACAACTACTGGGAGCACCGCATGCCGAAAGGCCTGCGCCACACCGAGACCAACCAGTTCGGCATCCACGAGTTCATGCGCCTGTGCCGGCTGGTCGGCGCCGAGCCCTATCTCGCGGCCAACGTCGGCTCCGGGAGCCCCCTCGAGTTCCACGACTGGGTTTCCTATTGCAACGCCCCCGCGGGCACGCTCTCGCTCGCCGACGAGCGCGCGAAGAACGGCGACCCCGAGCCCTTCGGCGTCAAGTACTGGGGCGTGGGCAATGAGTCGTGGGGCTGCGGCGGCAACATGTCCGGCGGCGAGTACGCCACCGAGTACCGCAAGTACATCGCGCAGGTCCCGGTCTACGAGCGGCCGTTCTACGTGGCCACGGGACCCCGCGGGCACTCCGCCGACGGCGACGTCGGCTGGACCGAGGGTTTCTTCGCGGGTCTCCAGAACGTCCGCGGGCTCGGCGTGCGCGTCGACGGCTTCGCGCTGCACTACTACACCGACTTCCGGCAGACCGCCGAAGACGGCGCCGCGTTCGACGCGAAAGGCTGGTACGCGGTCCTGGTGAAAGGCGCAAACATCGAGAAGGTGATGGACGACCACTGGCGCATCATGGGCCGCTTCGATCCGGAGCACCGCACCCGGTTCGTGATCGACGAGTGGGGCAACTGGTACAAGGGCGGCACCGAGCTGGCTCCCGCCTACATCCTGAGCCAGGCGATCACACTGCGCGATGCGCTGCACACCGCAATCACGTTCGACGTCTTCAACCGCCACGCGGAGAAGATCGAGATGGCGAACGTGGCGCAGACGATCAACTGCCTGCACTCGCTGTTCGCCGCGGTCGAGGACAAATACACGCGCACGCCGGCCTATTACGCGTTCGAGATGTACCGCCCGCACATGGGCGCACGCCTCGTCCCGATGCGGATCCAGGCTCCCGAGCTGTCGGTGCCGCTGCTATCGGGCCCCGCGAAGCTCGCGGGGCTCTCGGGCTCGGCGTCGATTCGCGACAAGCAGGTGTGCGTGACGCTCACGAACCCGTCGCTGGACGACGCGGCCTCGGTCAGCCTGAGGCTCGAGGGCGGCGGCCGCGTGGCCGAGGGGCTCGCCAGCCTGCTGACGCACGAGGACATGACGGCGACGAATACTTTCGACAGTCCCGACAACGTGACACTGACGAAGGCTGGGGTCGAGATCCGTGGCGACGCGGCGCGCGTGACGATCCCCAGGCACGCCGTCGTCGCTCTCCAGCTTCGGATCGCGTAAGAAGGATGTGCCGAGCGGGGCAGTGCGACGCCCCGAACGCGTGCTAGTGGCCGGCCACGTAGCCGGTCCGCGCTCTCACCGTCGTGCCGCGGCGCTTGACCTTCACCGCGAGCTGGTGCCAGCCGTCGGGTGAGACGCCCACGGCCGAGTAGTTCAGCAGGTAGCGGTGGCGGAACTCGTCGAGAATGCCGACGAAGGCGGCGCGCAGGTCGCGTGTCGAGTCCACCTCCAGCAAGCCGCCGCCCGTGAGCTCGCTCAGCTCACGCAGGAACTCGGGCCGGTCCGCGCCTCGCACCGACACGCCGTAGACGACGACGTCCGAGCGGCGAGCCGCGTCGAGCACCCGTTCTTCCCGCAGCCAGCTCGCGGTGTCGACGCCGTCGCTGAACACGATCACCAGGTCGCGACCGAGGTCCGTGTCGCCGAGCACGACGGCCGCATAACTGCCGTCGATCACCGCCGTCTCACCCAGAGGCTCGATCTGCGCGAGGGCGCGGCGGACGCGGGCGAGGTCGCGCGTGAGCGGCTCGCGCAGCCGGACCTCGTGGCAGAACGTCACGAGCGCCGCCTGGTCCTCGAGCTCCAGGCGCTCGAGCAGCGCCAGGCTGGCGCCGCGCAAGTGGTCGAGCGGCTCGCCGAGGACGCTTGCGCTCGTGTCGAGGGCCAGGATCACGTTGAGCGGCAGCTTCTCGGCGCTGACAAACGACACGTTCTGCCGGACGCCGTTGTCGCGAACCTCGAAGTCGGCGGGCCCCAGGCCGGGCACGGGGCGGTCGCCGTCGGTGACGAGGACGTCGACTCGGACCGCTTCGACGCCGGTCGAGAACGTCGGGGTCTGCGCCGCGGTGACGACGGCGGTCGACACGAGGAGCGCCAGCCCGCCAGCGCGCCTCACGGCTCGACCGCGAGCGACCGGTGCAGCTCGTCGAACCAGGCATCGACGCGCCGGCCCTGGACGACGTGGTAGCGCCACCAGGGGTCGTCACGATCCGGCCGGCTCGCCTCCGGCCGCAGCGCCCGTTGCACCGCGTCCAGGGCGGCCGCACGATCGTTGCCGCGGAACGCGAGCTGGCTCAACGCGAGGCGCGGCGACGGCGCATCGGGGTAGAGCGCCGCCGCCCGGGCGTACGAGACTCGCGCCGAATCGTTTCGCCCGAGCGACTCTCTCGCCGCACCCAGGAACATCTCCGCGTAGTAGCGCAGCAGGCCGTCGTCGTCGGCCGCCTTCGAGCCGCCGGACGACAAGGCCGCGACCGCCTGCTGCAGCTCGCGCGCGGCCGCCTCGTGCCGGCCGAGCCGGTAGAGGACGCGGCCGAGCCGGATCCGCGCCTCGACGAGAGCCGGCTGCGCCTCGAGCGCGCGCCGAAGGAGCTTCTCGGCCTCGCGAAGCTCCGACTGCTCGGCGCCGATGCCGTGCGAGACGCCTGAGGGCAGGCGGATCGAGCGCGCTAGGCTCTGCATCCGCGGCGACGCGAAGGTCTCGTGGAAGCTCCCGGCCAGGAGCAGCAGGTTCGCATCCCCCGGGAAGAGCTCGACGGCCCGGTCTTCCTGGCGCGTGTGCTGCTCGTAGTGCTGCCCGAAGGCGGAGGTGGCGAGGTACCAGAGGCGCACCGTCTCGTCACGCATCGGATCCGGCTGGACGTTGTCGAGCAGCGCCCGTGCGAGCTCCCAGTGCCCGGGCGCCTGCTCCGCGCCCTGCTGCTGGCCGTCGCTGAAGCGGACCTGCCAACGGTCCGAGCGCGGCTCGGCAGCCCCTCGAGGCTGCGCATACCCCATCCCGACGCGAATCGCCGCATCGGTGTGCAGGACCGCGCCGCGCTTCAAGAGACGGTTCCGGGCGCCTGGACCGCGTTCGGCTGCCTCGCGCGCCAGGGCGCGGAAGCGTCGTTCGTCGTCGACGCTGTACGGCGCCCGTTGCGGTCGGCCGCGAAGTGTGGGATCGACCAGCCACATCACGGAGGACTGCGGATCGCCGATGAGCCTCACGACCACCGCCACGTCCGTCGCCAGCTCCTGCAGCTCGTCGGCCGTCCAGGATCGGACCATGTAGGCCGGCCCGTCGGCCGTTCCAGGCTCGTGCGACTCGACGGCTGCGAGCCAGGCTTCGAGCCGGTCGATGCGTGAGGTCGGTCGGCGGGCGTCCCAGCGACGTGCCGGCGCCGCCGTCGCAGGGGCGGAGTCGGCAGCGACCGCGACCGGCACGACCTCGAACGACAGCTCGCGCGAGACCGTGGCCTCGCCCAGCGTCGGGCGCGCCGCGATCTGCAGCAGGTACTGGCCCGGGCTCACGTCGGTGAGCGCGATATCGACCTCGTGCCTGTAAGCACCGCTTTGCTCGAGCTCGGACGAAGACCAGAGGCGCGTGGTCCGAAACACCTCGCGCCCGTCGAGGCTCGTGACGCGCGTGGCGATGGCCGTCTCGTGGGCCGGCTCCCGCGCGTCGTACACCTCGGCGTAGGCCGTCACGACGTCCCCGGGCTCGAAGCGGCGCGCCGCCGTCGGCGGAGTCCGCAGCATCGGCATCACCACGTCGTCGAGCGCGGGCGTCGGCGTGAGCGCAGCCGTGCGCGACGCGAGCAGGACGCCGCTCATCGCGAGCTCCTGGTCGCCGTAGTCGGGCACCTCGAGATCGTAGGCGACCGAGCCGCGCCGCCCCTGGGGCGCCTCACGGGCTGCGACGCGGAGCTGGTATCGCCCCGGCGGCAGCTGCAGGCTCCGCACGAAGCGCAGGCCCGAGCGCTCGACGTGCTCGTGCGATTCGGCGCTGGGCCGGGCGAGCAGGCGCTCTCCGCCCCGCACTCTGCCCTGTCGGTCGATCGCGACGAGCGACAGCTCGATCTCGTCCGCCGGGCGATCCGGCTGCGGCTCGACGGGCACGCCCGGCCCAGACAGCTGGATGGTCACTACAACGCTGGCGTCGCGGCCGCTGCCCTTGAACGCCGCCGCGGTCACGCCGAGCGCGAGCCCGGGCTGCGGCCAGGGGTTGTCGAGCAGCGCCCGCAGCTCGGGCGACGTCTCCGCGGCCGCCGCCAGGCCGGGTGTCTCCTTCTCGTCCGGCTGCGCGCGCGGTCGGACGTAGCCTTCGCGCGCGAGGACCGTGAGACCGGCGCGCTCGACGCGCACGGCGATCCGCCGAAAGGCGCCATCGCGCTTGGATTCCAGGGGGTAGAAGCCGAGCAGGTAGTACTGGCTGCTCGCGCGGACGATGCGCTCGTACGCCGTGGCGTAGTCGTTGGTGTCCACGACTGCGATGCCGCCAGTCTCTTCCGCCAGCCGGCGCAGGCTGTCTCGCGACAGCCGCAGCTCCTGACCGAGCGACCGGGAGTCGATGCCAAAAGCCGCCGCCTCGGCCGGAGAGGTCATCGGGAGCACCTCCGACCCGATCGGCCCGACGGGGCCGCGCGGATCGATGCTGTAGACGGCCACGCTGCTGCGCGCGGCGGTGGCGATCGCCTCCCGCATGCTCGAGCGGACGACGGACGCGCTTCGCTGAACGGCGCCCATCACGTCGAGCGTGTCGTAGTCGATGCCTTCGCTGAAGAAGAGGATGGCCTTGCGGCGCCCCTGCACGCCGGCGAAGCCCCTCGCGACGCTCTCGAGGCTCTCCATCGACGCGCGGGCGGCGCTGGCCCGCGCGGCGTCGTGCGGGTCCCGCTCCAGGCCGGGCCGCGGGGCCAGCCGGTTTTCCGGGGGTGGTGGTGCGCCTTCGGGCCTGGGCTCGTTCGCCAGCAGGTTTCTCTGGAACTCGATCGCGCGCAAGCGCTCCAGCGTCGCCGACGGGAGCTTGCGTCCCGTGAAGCGGCCGACCGCTTCCTGCAGCAGCCGCTTGTCACCGGTGAACGTCTGCGCGGCATGGGTCCCGCCGCCGGTGAAGACGACGGCGGCGACGTCGCCCTCGGCCATGTGCTTTGCGATGAACTCCCTGGCGAGCGTCCGCACGGCTCCCGAGCGCTGGGCGTCCGTGTGCAGCTCGTCGAGCACGATCGCGTAGATGCGCCCCTGGACGGCTTCTTCGTTGGTCGCGGTGTCGCGCGGGGGCGGAGCCGCTTCGATCGGCGTCGCCCGCACGCGCTCAGCGGGGACCGCGACTTCCGCGAACGCCGCGATCTCCTGGCGGATGCCTTCCTCGAAGAGGAGGAAGTCGTCGCGGGTGAGGCCGTGGACGACGTTGCCGCGCGGGTCGGTGACGAACGCATCGACCTCGACGTAGTCGACCTCGCTCGGAAAGACTGCCGTCTGGGGCGGCCGCGCCGGCGGCGACGACGCTGGCCTCACCGGCTCCTGCGCCTGAACGGCGCCGACGAACAGCGCCATTGCGAGGCCGCGGACGAATAGCTGCAGCGTCTTTCTCCTGAGTCAGTCGATGCTAGCGGCCGGTCGGCCGCGGCGTCAACGACGCTCGTGGAGCCTGCGAGGCACTTGACCGTGGAGCCACGGCTCCTATACGGTCCCTCCTGGTCGAGGTCCAAGCATGAAAAGCGCCCACACACTGAACGCGGCGCTCGCCGCGACCGTCCTGCTGGCGAGCGGAGCCGGCGCCCAGCCGCCGCAACCACTGCCCGAGCACCCGCGCCCGGACTTCGTGCGTCCGGCGTGGCTGAACCTGAACGGCCCGTGGGGCTTCCGTTTCGACGCGGACGATCAGGGGCTGGTTCAAAAATGGGAGCTGGGCAAGGTGGACTTCCCGCTCGAGATCACGGTGCCCTTCCCGTGGGGGTCCGCGCTCTCCGGTGTACGCGACCTCGCGAAGATCGGCTGGTACGTCCGCACGATCGAGATCCCGTCGGCGTGGCAGGGCCAGCGCGTCTTCCTGGTGATCGGCGCGGCCGACTGGCACACGACGGCGTGGCTCGACGGGCAGAAGCTCGGCGAGCATCAGGGCGGCTATACGCCGTTCGAGTTCGAGCTGACGGCGCACGCGCGTCCGGGTACGAAGCAGCAGCTGACCGTCCGGGTCGACGACGTGGATCGCGCGTTCAAGCTCGAAGGCAAGCAGGGCTACGGCAACGCGCGCGGCATCTGGCAGACGCCGTACCTCGAGGCGCGCGGCGCCGCGGTCCTCGACGAGCTGCGCTTCACGCCCGACATCGACGCGAAGAAGGTGGGCGTCGAGGTGCGCCTGCTCGAAGCCGCGCCGCAGGAGCTGACGCTGCGGCTGGCGTTCCAGACGGGCGGCGTGGCGGCGGCGGAGCAGCGGATCGCCCGCGGCGAGAAGAACGCCCGCTTCGACGTGGCGATCCCCGACGCGCGCCTTTGGTCGCTGGGCGACCCCTTCCTGTACGAGGTCGAGGCGAGCCTGTCCGGCGCGGGCAAGGCTGCCGACGTCGTCCGGGCCTACTTCGGCATGCGCAAGGTCTCCGTCGTGGACCTGCCAGGCACGGATCACCGCTACGTGGCGCTCAACGGCGAGCCCGTCTACCTGCAGTTGGCGCTCGACCAGGCGTATCACCCGGACGGCTTCTACAGCTTCCCGAGCGACGCGTTCACGCGCGACGAGGTGCTGCGCGCTCGGCAGATCGGGCTCAACGGGCTGCGGGTGCACGTCAAGGTCGGCCTGCCGCGCAAGCTCTACTGGGCCGACCGGCTCGGGATGCTGATCATGGCCGACGTGCCCAACTCGTGGGGCGAGCCCAAACCCGAGATGCGGCAGGAGATCGACGCCACGCTGCGGCAGATGATCCGCCGCGACTACAACCACCCGTCGATCTTCTCGTGGATTCCCTTCAACGAGACCTGGGGCCTCTACACGAAGGTGCCGAAGCCCGGCCAGGAAAAGCCGGACCAGGTGTACGAGCCCGAGACCCAGAAGTGGGTCGCCTCGATCTATCGGCTCGCGAAGTCGCTCGACCCCACGCGCCTCGTCGAGGACAACTCGGTCTGCTGCGGCCGCGGCCACACCGAGACCGACCTCAACTCCTGGCACGCCTACCTGCCCGGCTGGGAGTGGGACGCGGAGCTCGACAAGGCCAGCAAGGGCACCCACCCCGGCTCGACGTGGAACTTCGAGGCCGGCTACAAGCAGGACCGCCAGCCCAACATCAACAGCGAGTTCGGCAACGTCTGGGGCTACGAGGGCTCGACGGGCGACGTGGACTGGAGCTGGGACTATCACCGCGCCGTGAACTCGTTCCGCCGCCACCCCAGGATCGCGGGTTGGCTCTACACCGAGCACCACGACGTGATCAACGAGTGGAACGGCTACTGGCGCTTCGACCGCAGCGAGAAGACGACGGGCATGGACGAGCTCGCCCCGGGCATGACGCTGCGCGACCTGCACTCCCCGCTCTACGTCGCGGTCGGCACGCCCGCCGAGCTGAGCCGTGCGGTGAAGGCGGGCGAGACCGTGGAGGTGCCGCTGTGGGCCTCCTTCCTCACCGGCGACGCGTCTTTCGGCGAGGGGCTCGTGCTGCAGGCGCGACTCGACGCCTGGGACACGCTCGGCCGCAAGACGACCGGCTTCAAGACGCGGCGCAGCGTCCCCTACCGTCCGTGGATGTCGGAGGTGCTCGCGCCGCTCCCGGTGCCGATGCCGAACGAAGCGGGCGTCGCCGTGCTCGCCGTCGAGCTGACCGACTCAGCCGGCAGCGTGCTCCACCGCAACTTCACCACCTTCGTCGTCGAGGGCGCGCGGCCGGACGAGGTCGCGCTCGAGGACGGACGCCGCGCGCACGTGGTGCGAGTCGATCCCAAAGGCTTCTCGAGCGCGCGCTGGTCGACCAAGCAGTGGAACGTGCTCGACGGGCTCAAGGTGAACGGCGCCGGCTCGGGCCACTTCGAGTACCGCGTGCCGTGGCCGGCCGCGCTCCAGGTCGCCGACGTGGCCGGCGCGGCCTTCCTGGTCGAAGCCTCCGCGAAGCAGCTCTACGGCAAGGACCGGGACAACGCGGCGGAGATGCAGGGCGACTACATGCGCGGCCTCGGCACGCTCGACCCGAGCCGGAACCCCAACGCCTATCCGATGACGGACACGGTGCGCTTCCCGAGCGGCGTGACCGTGCGCGTCAACGGCGTCGTCGCCGGACACTACGAGCTGGCGGACGACCCCGCCGATCACCGCGGGATCCTGTCCTGGCACTCGCAGCTCAAGGACAAGAAGCTGCGCGAAGCGGGCTCGTACGGCTACCTGCTGGAGGTGCCGATCCCGCGCGCGGCGCTCGAGAAGGCCGCAGCCGACGGCGCGCTGCAGATCCGCCTCGAGGTGCCCGACGCGCTGCCGGGCGGCCTCGCGATCTACGGCGCGCGCTTCGGGCGCTACCCGCTCGATCCCACGGTGGTCTTCGTCCGCAAGCAGTAGCTCGTCGTGCTGAGTAACCTCATCCTCGCGGCGAGCCTGCTCGGCGCCGCCGGCCGGTCCGACGGGGCTGTGATCGTCGTCGACGCCACGCGCGTCGAGGGCCGGATCGACCCGCGGCTCTACGGACAGTTCCTGGAGTTCATGTTCGAGGGGGTGAAGGGCGGGCTCGCCGCCGAGCTCGTCCGCAACCGCGGCTTCGAGCAGCC
>DATBSL010000258.1:0-4129 GCA_036559805.1 Vicinamibacteria bacterium | reverse complement strand
AGCGCCGGCACGTGGGCCTTCCAGCCCCGCTCCCGCTCGACGCGCGCCGCGAGCGCTTCGGCGGCGTCCGGCTCGCCGTGCGTCACGAACACGCCCAGGGGCGCGCGCGTCACGCCCGACAGCCAGCGCAGCATCTCGCCCGCGTCCGCGTGGCCCGACAGGCCCTTGAGATCGCGGATCTCCGCGAGCACCTCGACCTCGCCCTTGTGGATGCGCACGCGGCTCGCGCCGTCGATGAGCGCCCGCCCGAGGGTGCCCGCGGCCTGGTAGCCGGTGATCAGCAGCGTGTTCTGCTGCTGCGGCAGCCGCACGCGGCAGTGGTGGAGGATCCGGCCTCCCGACAGCATGCCGCTCGAGGAGATGATCACGGCCGGCCCCTTGATCTGGTTGAGCGCCTGCGACTCGGCGCGCGTGCGGTGCAGGTGCACCCACTTGCCGTGCAGCAGGCTGCGCCCGCCGATGCCGTTCAGGCTGTCCCGGTGCGCGTCCGGATAGGACGCGTAGATGCGCGTGGCGTCGATCGCCATCGGGCTGTCGAGGTGGATCGGGAACGGGCGCAGGCGGCCGGCGGTCACGAGCTGGTCCATCATCAGGATCAGCTGCTGCGCCCGTCCCACGGCGAACGCCGGGACGAGCAGCACGCCGCCGCGGGCGAACGTCTTCTTCAGCACGCCCTCGAGCTGGTCCACGACCGAGAGCTGCGGGTGCGTGCGGTTGCCGTAGGTGCTCTCGATCACCAGGTATTCGGCGTCCGGGGCGAGCTCGGGGTCCTTGGCGAGCACGGCGTCGAAGCGGCCGATGTCGCCGCTGAAGACGACGCGCGTGGCTTTCCCGTTCTCGCGCAACGTGACGAGGGCGGAGGCGGCGCCGAGCAGGTGGCCGGCGTCCCGGTAGCGGAACGCGAAGCTGTCGCCGACCGTCTCCTCCTGGCCGAGCGGCACGGCCTTGAAGAGCTTCAGCGTCTGCTGGACGTCGGCTTCGTCGAAAAGCGGCAGCGCCGGCTGGTGCCGGGTCAGGCCCTTGCGGTTCAGGTAGTCGGCGTCTTCCTGCTGCAGGTGCGCCGCGTCCAGGAGCAGGATCTGCGCCAGCTCCTGCGTGGGCGGTGTCGCGTAGACCCTTCCGCGGAAGCCGAGCTTCACGAGCCGCGGCAGGCGGCCGATGTGGTCGATGTGGGTGTGGGTCAGGACGATCGCGTCCAGCCTGGAGGGCGGGAAGCCGGGCTCGGCCCAGTTCAGCAGCCGCAGGGCCTTGTCGCCCTGGAACATGCCCGCGTCGACGAGCAGCAGCCGCCCGCCCGCCTCGACGAGGTACTGGGAGCCCGTCACCGTGCGGGCCGCCCCTAGAAAGCTGAGCCGGGCCAAGCGCCTTGCTCAGGCCAGCATCTTGCGCAGTACCGTCTGGAGGATCCCGCCGTTCCTGAAGTAGTTGACCTCGACCGGTGTGTCGAGCCGCGCCGTCACGACCAGCGATGCCCTGGACCCGTCGGCCTTCTCGACCTCGACCGTGACGTCCTGACGCGGCTTCGTGGCGCCGGCGAGGCCGCGGATCGTGAACGCCTCGCGGCCACTGAGGCCGTGCGATTCCGCGCTCTCGCCGGGCTTCCACTGCAGCGGCAGGATGCCCATGCCGACGAGGTTCGAACGGTGGATCCGCTCGTAGCTCTCGGCGATCACCGCGCGCACGCCGAGGAGGAGCGGCCCCTTGGCGGCCCAGTCGCGCGACGAGCCGCTGCCGTACTCCTTGCCGGCGAGCACGACGAGCGGCGTGGCTTCGGCGCGGTAGCGCTCGGCCGCGTCGAACACGTCCATCCGCTCGCCCGAGGGAACGTGGATCGTCACGCCGCCCTCGACGCCCGGCAGCATCAGGTTCTTCAGCCGGATGTTGGCGAACGTGCCGCGCACCATCACGCGGTCGTTTCCGCGGCGCGCGCCGTAAGAGTTGAAGTCCTTCTTCTCGACGCCGTTCGCCACCAGGAAGCGTCCGGCGGGCGAAGCGAGCGCTATGTCGCCGGCGGGAGAGATGTGGTCGGTGGTCACGGAGTCGCCCAGCATCAGCAGCGCGCGCGCGCCCACGATGTCCGCGAGCGGCGTCGGCTGCTTCTGGAGCCCCGTGAAGAACGGCGGCTCCTGGATGTAGCTCGAGTCCGCGCGGAAGCCGAACAGGTCGCCGCCCGAGACCGGGATCGCGTTCCACTCGGGATTGCCGTCGAAGACGTTGCCATAGCTGGCCTGGAACATCTCGGCGCCGATCGTCGCCTCGAGCTCGGCGATCTCCTGCTGGCTCGGCCAGATCTCCTGGAGCGTGACCGCGGCGCCGTCCTCGGCCGTCCCGATCGGCTCGCTCGCGAGGTCGACGGCGGTCGAGCCCGCGAGCGCGTACGCCACCACGAGCGGCGGCGAGGCGAGGTAGTTCGCCTTGACGTCCGGGTTCACGCGGCCCTCGAAGTTGCGGTTGCCGGAGAGCACGGCCGAGGCCACGAGCTTCCCGTCGTTCACGGCCTTCGACACCGCGGGCGGCAGCGGCCCGCTGTTGCCGATGCAGGTCGTGCAGCCGTAGCCCACCAGGTGGAAGCCGAGCGCCTCGAGGTCGGGCATCAGCCCCGAGCGGCTCAGGTACTCGGTGACGACCTTCGACCCCGGCGCGAGGCTGGTCTTCACGTGCGCCGGGACGCGTAGCCCGCGCCGCACGGCCTTGCGCGCGACGAGCCCCGCCCCCAGCATCACCGAGGGGTTCGAGGTGTTGGTGCAGCTCGTGATCGCGGCGATCACGACCGAGCCGTGGCCGAGCTCGGCCGGCTTGCCGTCGAGCTCGAGCGCGACTTTCTTTCCGGTCTCCTCGGGCGCCAGGCCGAAGCCGCGCTCCTTGACCGGCGCCGTGAGCGCCGCGTGAAACGAGCTCTTCATCGCCTTGAGCGGCACGCGGTCCTGGGGCCGCTTCGGCCCGGCAAGGCTCGGCTCGACCGACTCGAGGTCCAGCTCGAGCGTGTCGCTGAAGACCGGCTCGGGCGACTCCGCGGTGCGGAACAGGCCCTGCTCCTTCGCGTAGCGCTCGACGAGCGCGACCTCGGCGCCGCTGCGCCCCGTCTGGCGAAGGTAGCGCAGCGTCTCGCCGTCGATCGGGAAGAACCCGCAGGTGGCCCCGTACTCGGGCGCCATGTTGGCGATCGTGGCGCGGTCGGCGAGCGTCATGCCGGCGAGGCCGGGCCCGTAGAACTCGACGAACTTCTCGACGACGCCCTTCTTGCGCAGCATCTGCGTGACGGTGAGCACCAGGTCCGTCGCCGTCGTGCCCTCGCGCAGCTTTCCCGAGAGCCGGAAGCCCACCACCTGCGGCGTCACCATGTAGAGCGGCTGGCCGAGCATCGCCGCCTCGGCCTCGATCCCCCCGACGCCCCAGCCCAGGACGCCGAGGCCGTTGATCATCGTGGTGTGCGAGTCGGTGCCGACGAGCGTGTCGGGCATCGCGACCGCCTCTTCTCCCTCGCTCTTGAGCAGCACGCCCTTCGCCAGGAACTCGAGGTTCACCTGGTGCACGATGCCGGTCGCCGGCGGCACCACGCGGAAGTTGCGGAACGCCTGCTGCCCCCAGCGCAGGAACTCGTAGCGCTCGCGGTTGCGCGCGAACTCGATCTCGGCGTTCCTCTGGAGCGCGTCCTTCGAGCCGAACACGTCCACCTGGACCGAGTGGTCGACCACCAGGTCCACCGGCACGAGCGGGTTGATCCGCGCGGGGTCGCCCCCGAGCCGCTTCACGGCGGCGCGCATCGAGGCGAGGTCGACCACGGCCGGGACGCCCGTGAAGTCCTGCAGGATCACGCGCGCCGGCAGGAACGGCAGCTCCACGTCCAGTGGCGCGGGCGCGTTCCAGGCCGCGAGGCGCTTCACGTCGTCGGCGCTCACGAGCTCGCCGTCGACGCTGCGCAGCACGGCCTCGAGCAGTACCTTGATCGAGAACGGCAGCCGCGCGAGGTCCCTCGCCACACCGGCCTTTTCGAGCGCGTCGAGCCTGTAGATCGTGGCGCGGCCGAAGCCGGTGTCGAGCGGCGCGCGGGCGCCGAATACGTCGGTCTTCATGAGGATCCTCGCTTGGCGGTTGGGCGCGCGGGACGCGAGTGCTCTCGTGCGGCCGA
>DATBSL010000257.1:0-2368 GCA_036559805.1 Vicinamibacteria bacterium | reverse complement strand
CCACGGCGCGAGCGCCGGGTCGTAGCTCGGCCGCTTCTGCCCGCGCGGCGATTTCTCCCACGCCGCCCAGGCGTCGCGCGCGCGCGCGGCGTCGAGCAACGCCTGCCGCGCATAGGCCATCGTGCCCATGAGCGCGCCCGGATACTGGCGCGTGGCGGTCGCCATGTGCAGATGAAGGGCCCCGGGCTGGCGCAGCACCATCGCCTCGGGCCGCTCGCCCGACAGGTTCAGGATCACGCTCTGGCCGGGCAGGACACCTTCCTTCGCGATCACGAGCGCGGTCGTGATGCCGCTCGCCCTGGCTTTCACCACCTCTCCGACCCGCACTCGCTCGAGCGCGAACGCCTGGGGCAGGAGGGGCGACGGCGCCGGGCTCGCGGCGCTTCCACCCGCGGCTCCCGAGGCGCCGGCGGGCCGCGCCGGCGCGGGGAAGCCCACCGCGGAGAGGGCGTCGATGAGCCCCGGCGTCACGACCAGGCCCTTGCCGTCGAGCACGCGCGCGCCGGGCGGCGGCGTCACGTCGGGGCCGACCGCTGTGATCAGCCCGTCGTGCATCACGACCGTCGCGCGCTCGTGGACCGGGCCGGATACGGTGACGACGCGCGCGCCGACGATCGCGTGGGTGTCCGCCTGCTGTGCCCGGGCCGCGAGCGGAGCGAGCGCGAGGGTGGCGAGAAGCGACAGTCTTCGCATGGATCCTCCGGATGGCCGTTCGGTACGGGAGGGCGAAGTCTACAACGGCTTGGAGGGCCGTCCGGTCGCGTAGCGGAACGCGAGCGCCGTCCGCGCGGCGTAAGCCTCGATCAGGCGGTCGTCGGGAGACTCGCCCGCCGGATCGCTGAGCGCGAGGCAGCCGACGTGGGCGTCGGGCGCCACGAGCGGCACCAGGTACGTCTGCTCGGCGGGCAGCTCCATGCCGAGAGCGTCGGCGATCTCGAGCATGCGCGCCGCCGGCAGCCGCCGCGCGGTCGCGGTCGCGAGCTCCGCCGGCGCGCTGCGGCCCGCGGCGCCCGCGAACGCCTCGCCGGTCGTCGCCGCGACCACGGGGCCGCGGGTGGTGAGCACGATCAGCAGCCCACCCCGGTAGCTGCCCACGCGGCAGGCGCCTTCGAGAATCGCCGTGGCGAGCGCCTCCGGCGCGTCGCCCCGGAAGGCCCGCTGGTCCACCTCCACGACCTGCTCGAGCAGGGTGGCGTAGCGCCGCAGCTGTTCGGCCTGCTGGCCGCGCCGCAGCGTCGCGGCGGTGAACGACGCCACGGCCTTTGCGCGCAGCAGGTCTTCCTCGCTGAGCGGGTCGAGGGCGCGCCGCCCGGCCACCAGCATGCCGACCAGGTCGCCCTCCAGCAGCAGCGGCAGCGCCATCCATGACTGGAGCGGCGGCGCTCCGACGAGCGGAAAGGGCGCCGCGTCGGTCGTGGCGTCCGCGACGGCCACCGCGCGCCGCTCCTCGCGCGCGACCGCGATCCGCGGGTCGTCCGCCAAGAGCGCGCCCGTGAAAACGTCGATCTCCGCCCCGCGCACGCAGGCGATGCGCAGCCCGGCGCCCGGCTCCGCCACCGCCAGGACGGTGAAATCGGTCGGGACGACCCGCTCGAACTGCTTCAGCACCTCCTCGAGCGCCTCGGCCGGGCGCACGGAGCGGTGGATCGCCTCGAAGGCCCCCTTCAGCTCCTCGGCGTTCTGGCGGCGATCGCGCTCGGCCTCGAGGGTGAGCGACGGGTCGAGCCAGCGCCGCTCGCGGGCGACGGCCTCGCGCAGCAGGTCCATGAGCTCCTGCCGGTCGGCCTCGTCCCGGTCGGCGAGCCGGCCCTCGACCTCGCGTAGCAACCGGTCGATGTTCAAATCGGCGTGAGTGTAGCACCCGCCGAGCCGTACAATCGCGGACGTGGTGATCGATCACACGCCGCGCGAACGGATCCTTTTCGTGTGCACCGCCAACGTCGACCGCAGCCGCACCGCCGAGGACCTGTACCGTGAGGACGACCGTTACGAGGTGCGATCGGCCGGCGTCGCGCCCTTCGCCACCCTGGTCGTGACGCGCGACCTGCTGCTGTGGGCCGACCGGGTGTTCGTGATGAACGAGCGCGAGGACCAGCACCGCACGCTGATCCGGATCCGCTTTCCGGACGTGGACCGCCCGCTCGTGGACCTAGACGTGCAGGACCGCTGGCACCGCGGCGACCCCGAGCTCGTGAAGCTGCTCACGCGTCGGCTGCGCCCGCACCTTGGGGCGCCGCAGCGCGACCGCAAGGGCCGCGAGGGCGCATAATCGGGGCTGGAGGGCTAGTCTAACTGGTAAGGCAGGAGCCTTGAAAGCTCCCGGGCCTCACGGCCCTTGGGGGTTCGAGTCCCCCGCCCTCCGCCACCG
>DATBSL010000256.1:0-5507 GCA_036559805.1 Vicinamibacteria bacterium | reverse complement strand
GCGGGGTCGAGCGGGTCGGCGACGGCAGGGCGCTCGTGGCCTGGGCCCTGCTCTCGCTCGCGTCGGCGGGGCTCGTGGGGTGCCTCTTCGCCCCGGTGCGTCCGCTGCGCGTGACGGGCTACACCTTCCACGCGCTCCTGCTAGCGGTCGCCTTCGGCGCCGCCGCCGTGCTCGCCGTGGCTCACGGCTTCGGCGGGCCCTCGGGCGACCTCGCGGCGCCGCTCTGGGCGCTCGGCGCGCTCGCCGCGACGGCGCTCGCGTGCGCGGTGGCGATCGTCGCCACGGCCGCGCTCTTCGTGATCGACGTCCGCGAGGCCGAGGACGAGCCGTGACCCGGCTTGCCGCCGGGCTCGCGTTCGGCGCGGCGCTCGCGTCGGGGGCTGGTGCCATGCCCGTGCGCGACCCCGGCGCGGAGGTCCGCGCGCTGCTCGACGCGCAGGTCTCGGCATGGAACCGCGGCGACCTCGAGGTCTTCATGGCCGGCTACTGGCGCTCGCCGGAGCTGGTCTTCTGCTCCGGCGCGACGGTCACGAAGGGCTGGGACGCGACGCTCGAGCGCTACCGCAAGCGCTACCAGGCCGAGGGGCGCGAGATGGGGCGGCTCACGTTCGACGCGATCGAGGTGATGGCGCTCGGCGAGGACGCGGCGTTCGCGCGCGGCGCCTATCGCCTGCGGCTGCGCGACGGGAGCGAGCCCAACGGGCTGTTCACGCTCGTGCTGCGGCGCTTTCCGGACGGCTTTCGCATCGTCCACGACCACACTTCCGCGGCCGAGTAGATGGCCGCGTGCCTCGCGTGCGAGAAGGGCGTGCCCAAGCGGGGGCGGCGGCGCTGCCCGCTGTGCCGCCGCGTCTTCCGCAGCGGCTGGGAGGGCATCGAGACGCACTGGCGCGCGAAGCACGCGGCGGCGCTCGGCTACGAGCGCTTCTGGTCCTCGCTGTGCCGCGAGCACCGCGCGCCGCGGGCGGCCGAGTGCCTCTCGTGCCGCAAGGGCATCCCGCGTAGCCGCAAATGGCCGCGGCAGTGCCCGGAGTGCGCGCAGGTATTCGCGGGCCGCGGCTGGTCGGGGGTCGAGTCGCACTGGCGCGCGCTGCACCCGGACGTGCTGCCGTACGAGGACTTCTTCGCGTCGCTGTGCCCCGCGCACCGCGGCGGCGGCGACCCGGACACGGACTACCTGCCGCTCGGGGAGCGCTAGGGTGAGCGCCCACGGCCGCGTCGCCGTCGTCACGGGCGCCGGAAGCGGGATCGGGCGGGCGGCCGCCCTCGCGCTCGCCAAAGACGGCTACCGGGTCGTGCTCGCCGGTCGCCGCCTGGATCGGCTGCGCGGCGTGGCGGAGGAAGCCGGCGCCGGCGACGCGCGCGTGCTCGCCGTCGCCACCGACGTCACACAGGAGGCGGCCGTGGAGGCGCTCTTCGCGCGAGCCTGCGAGGCCTTTGGGCGCGTCGACGTGCTGTTCAACAACGCCGGCCGCAGCGCGCCCCCGGTGCCGCTCGAGGAGCTGGGCTTCGACGAGTGGAAGGCCGTCGTCGACGTGAACCTCCACGGCATGTTCTTGTGCGCCCGGGCCGCCGTCCGCGCGATGAAGGCGCAGCAGCCGCGCGGCGGCCGCATCATCAACAACGGCTCGCTCGCCGCCCACGTGCCGAGGCCCCACTCGGTGGCGTACACCGCCTCGAAGCACGCGGTCACGGGCCTCACCCGCAGCCTCTCGCTCGACGGCCGCGCGCACGGCATCGCGTGCGGCCAGATCGACGTCGGCAACGCGCTGACCGAGCTCTCCGCGCGCACGGGCGAGGGCGTGCTGCAACCGAGCGGGCGCGTCGAGGCCGAGCCGCTCATCGACCCGGCGCACGTGGGCCAGGCCGTGGTGCAGATGGCCAACCTGCCGCTCGACACGAACGTGCTGTTCCTGACCCTGATGGCGAACGGCATGCCGTTCGTGGGTCGGGGGTAGGCGGCTCTGGTGCGCACGCTGGTCGGGGCGCTCGCACTCGTCCTCGCGTGCGCCGCGCTCGCCGAGGAGCCGCGACGCTTTCGATCCGATACGTCAATCGCGTGCGACGCCTGCGACGAGTGGAACGCGCCGCAGCCGCCTTTCCGCGTCTTCGGCAACACGTACTTCGTCGGAACCGCCGGGCTCGGCGCGGTGCTCGTCACGTCGCCCAAGGGCCACGTGCTGCTGGACGGCGGGCTGCCGCAGTCGGCGGAGCCGATCGACGCGAGCATCCGCGCGCTCGGCTTCCGCACCGAGGACGTGCGCCTGATCGTGAACTCGCACGCGCACTACGACCACGCCGGCGGCATCGCGGCGCTCCAGCGCGCGAGCGGCGCGCAGGTGGCGGCGAGCGCCTCGGGAGCGCGCGCGCTCGAGAGCGGCGGGCCGACGCCCGACGATCCGCAATACGCAGCCGCCAACGCGTCTGCGGACGCTGGCCGGTACCCACGCGTGAAGGGAGTGCGCGTGGTCGCGGACGGCGAGATCGTGCGCCTGGGCGAGCTCGCGATCACCGCACACCTGACGCCGGGCCACACTCCGGGTGCCACCACCTGGAGCTGGCGCTCGTGCGAGGGCGAGCGCTGCCTGAGCCTCGTTTACGCCGATAGCCTGAACGCCGTCTCGCTACCCGGCTTTCGCTTCACGGGAGACGCGACGCGCCCTTCGCTCGTCCCGAGCTTCGAGCGCAGCATCGACGTGGTCGCGGCACTGCCGTGCGACATCCTGCTCGCCGTCCACCCCGGCTTCTCGCGCATGCACGACGCCTTGAAGGCCCGCGGCGCATCGCCCGACGCCCCGCCCGTCATCGACAAGGGCGCGTGCCAGGCCTACGCCGCCGGGGCCCGGCAGCGGCTGACCACCAGAGTTGCGGAGGAATCGGGCGTGGCGTCTCCGCCAACCCGTTAGGAACTCGGGGCGCCCCGAGTTGAGTCTGACGCTGTCAACCTCGAGGCCGCTCTTCGAAACGCCAGGCGCGCTCGCCGCCGTCCGCGATCGCCACGCCGCGGATCGAGACGCCGAAGGCGTCCTGCGCGGCGGCGCTCTCGAGCACCGCCCCCGGCTCGCCCTCGGCGGCGATCCGCCCGCCGGCCACGAGCAGCATGCGCTCCGCCCACTGGGCCGCACGCGCCAGGTCGTGGACCACGGCCAGGACACCCACGCCGCGGCCGCGCACCTCGTCGAGCGTGCGGAAGAGCTGGAGCTGGTGGCCGATGTCGAGGTGGGCGGCGGGCTCGTCGAGCAATAGAACGCGCGGCTCCTGCGCGAGCCCGCGCGCGAGCGTCGCGAGCTGGCGCTCGCCGGCCGAGAGCGTCCCGAGGCGTCGTCCCGCGAGGGCCGCGATCCCGGTCTGCTCGATCGCGCGCGCGATGGCGGTGTCGTCCGCGTCGGCCATCGCCTGGAACGGTCCGCGGTGCGGGTAGCGGCCGAGCCCGACGCGCTCGGCGACGCTCAGCGCGTCCGGCCCCTCCTCCTCGGAGCTGACGAGCGCCAGCGCGCGGGCGCGCGCGTCGCGCGGCCAGTCGGGGAGCGCCCGGTCGAGGAGCCGCACCTCGCCGGCCGCGGGGTCGAGCAGCCCGGCGAGCGCCCGCACCAGCGTCGACTTGCCGGCGGCGTTGGGCCCGACCACGACGAGCGCCTCTGCTTTCCGCAGCTCGAGGCTCACGTCCGAGAGGACACGCCGCGAGCCGCGCTCGACCGCGAGCCCGCGGGCGGAAAGCAACACCTCGCGGGCGCTCATCCGCGGCCCTCGTTGGCACGCAGCGCCAGAAGGAAGTAGGGCGCTCCCACGCAGGCGGTGAGGGCGCCGAGCGGCAGCTCGTAGTGGGCGCTGAGCGTGCGCGTGCCGAGGTCGGCCAGCACCACGAGCAGGGCGCCGCCCAGGAACGCCGCGGGCAGCAGGCGGCGGCTCAGCGGCCCGACGATCGGCCGCAGCGCGTGCGGCGCCATCAGGCCGACGAAGGGGACCGAGCCTGCCGCGGCCGTCGCGGCTCCGGACACGAGCGCTGCCAGGCCGAGCAGCCCGAGGCGCGTCGCGCGCACGGGGAGCCCTAGCGACGCGGCTTCCTCTTCGCCGAGCGACAGCACGTCGATCGGTCGGCCGAGCAGCACCAGCAGCGACACCCCCGACAGCACGAAGACCGCGGCGGCCTGGACGTGGGTCCAGCCACGTCCCTCGAGCCCGCCGGCGAGCCAGAACAGCACCGTCTTGACCCGGAACTCCTCGGTGGCGACGAGCATCACCGAGGTGAGCGCGCCGGCGAGCGCCGAGACGGCGATCCCGGTGAGCAGCAAGCCATGCAGGCTCGTGCGGCCCGAGGCGCCGGCGACGAAGTAGACGGCGAGCACGGCGCTCAGCGCTCCCGCGAACGCCGCGAGCGGCAGCGCGAAGAAGACGGCGCTCGCGAGCCCCGCGTGCACGGCGAGCACCGCCCCGAGCGAAGCACCCGCGCCCACGCCGAGCAGCCCCGTGTCGGCGAGCGGGTTGCGGAAGACGGACTGCAGCACCGCCCCCACGACGGCGAGGCCCCCGCCGACGAGCGCGGCCAAAAGCACGCGCGGCAGCCGCACCGTGAACAGGATCGTCTGGCCGGTCGCGTCGAGCGAGGTCTCGCCCGCGCTCAGCCCGAGCTTCGCGGCGAGCGCCTGCAGCACGCCGGCAAACGGCAGCGCCACGCTGCCCTTCGCGGTCGCGAGCAGCAGCGCGAGGGCGAGCGCGCCGGCGAGCAGCGGGACGGCAAGCCGCGCGCGCGCGGCCGTCACGGGCGCGGGCCGGGCGACTCCGGAATGCGATCCGGATGCAGCAGGCGCCCGAGCTGCCACGCCGCGTCGGCCGTGAACTGCGAGAGCGCCACGAGCAGCTCGGTCCGTAGCGCCACGATGCGGCCCTCGCGCACGGCGGCCCACTGCGAGAAGAGCGCGTGCCCGGTGAGCGCCTCCTTCGAGCCCGGCCAGGTGCCGACGAGGACGGCGTCGGGGTTTGTGACGAAGGCGCGCTCGGCGCCCGGCGGGGCGATCCCCGCGATGCCCATCTCGCGCCCGACGTTGACGGCGCCCGCGGCCTCGATGAGAGCGCCGATCGCGGTGTCCGCTCCCGCCGTCATGTTCCCGGACCAGTAGAGGACGCGCGGCTGCTTCGCCCCGGCGAGGCGCCGGCCCAGCTCGGCGAGCGTCGCGTCATAGCCGGCCACGACACGGCGGGCCGCGTCGTCCTCGCCGACCGCGCGGCCGAGGTCGAGGATCGCGCCGCGCACCCCGGCCAGCGTGCTCAGGCCCAGCATACGGTGGACGCGCAGCCCCGAGCGCTCGAGCTGCTTCATGAAGTCGGCGTCGGTGTACTCGGAAACGACCACCAGATCGGGGCGCAGTGCCACGAGCTGCTCCATGTCCGCCTTCACGAAGCGGTGGACGTTCTTCGGGACGCGCCCGACGACGTTCGACGTCCCCTCGGCGTCGGCCCAGCGCGTGACCGAGACGAGCCGCTGCGGCGGCAGGATCTCCACCAGCACC